>NZ_JABWQV010000400.1 GCF_014268615.1 Pseudomonas tehranensis
GTGACCGATGGTGCCAACGTTGACGTGCGGCTTATTACGTTCGAACTTTTCCTTAGCCATCGAAATCACCCCTAGGAGAAGAATTTAGCAAGTCACACAAACCATTAAAACAAAGGCAGATATTTTCATATCTGCCTTGTTATATGGAGCTCTTGAGCGGATTTGAACCGCTGACCTCACCCTTACCAAGGGTGTGCTCTACCAACTGAGCTACAAGAGCGAAACACTATGCACAACCTGCAAACTTGGAGCGGGTAGCGGGAATCGAACCCGCATCATCAGCTTGGAAGGCTGAGGTTCTACCACTAAACTATACCCGCGGAGCTTGCAGCTCACGCTAAAACTGGTGGAGGGGGAAGGATTCGAACCTTCGAAGTCGTAGACGTCAGATTTACAGTCTGATCCCTTTGGCCGCTCGGGAACCCCTCCTAAGCGAGCCGGCATTCTATATCATGCCAGCCTTCTGTCAAGCATTTTCTCATAAAAAACCTGAGGTTAGCTGCGTTGACACCGCTTCGTGGCGCTAGCTGTTAAAGGCCTTCGCTGCGAAGCGGGCGCCATTCTATGCAAACTACCCTGTGGGTGCAACCCCCTCACAGGGCATTATTTTATGTTTTAACTCATTGAATTCTTTAGAAAGGTTTTGAAGCAGCATTTCATTCACCTTCAGCCCGCTATCTGGCGAAATCAGAACCCAAAATCCTTCTCCCTCAGGCAGATTCGGCGAGCCCTGCGCAATGGAGCGAGCCGCGATCCCGGATGCCGCGAGCCGCTGTTCCAGCTGGCGCGCCATTTCAATTCGGATGAAGCCACCAAGATAGACACACGTGCCTCGGCCCGCAGATTTGCTTGAATCCCGCCTTACAAGCGCATCAGCCGTTTCGCTCAAGAGATGAATATCCTGCTGCGAGCCCCGGTACAAACTCAACGGAGTCACATCTTTTGCCCGAAGGGGTGCCTCCTGTTGATGCCAGACGTAATAAAAGACATTCAAAACCACCAACAGCAGAAAAAGCCACCGCATAGGAACCTCAAGACAAAGGACAGGCCATCGCCAAACCAACAAAAACCAGATCAGGCACTACCTTGGCATCAGGTACAACACCGGATACCAAATTGGCATCTCCCCCCGTGAGAAATACTACGAAGTCTTTCCCCCAATATTCTTTAGCCAGTTCAAGCTGAGTCAGGACAAACCCTCTGAGCATGAGCATGCAGCCGCGCTCCACCGCCTCAACAGTCGCACGACCAGGGGCCAGACTCTCGTGAGCCCGCTCGGCAGCCGTATCGTCATAGCGAATCCGTCGGGTATGGGTGCGCAACTGATTACGCATCAAAGGCATACCAGGACAAATGAACCCCCCAAGATGCTCACCGTCCGCGGCCACGAAATCCGCCGTAACGGCCGTACCGAAATCGAGCACCAGACAGGCTCCCGAGGCAAGATGAAAGCCTCCAAGCAAAGCCAACCATCGATCGAGCCCTAGCCGCTCGTAATCGTTGTAACCGTTCTTAACACCGGCCAACTCCCGAACAGGTACAGCGCGTGAGACAGATACCCCAAAAACATCAATTAGCAGAGCAACCAGCGAATCCGTCTCTTGCGGAGTCCTCACGCTAACCAGACGGCATTTCTTGAGCTGAAATTTATCGGTGTCACTCAAGCTCGCCAGCAGGACACTATCGGTACCAGCCACCCCTCCTTCGATCGGTGTTACGCCATCGAAGTCAAGGACACGCCATTTGATAAAGCTATTGCCGCAATCGAGCTCAAGAATCATCACGCAACCTCAAACTGAGCTCACCACCGCTAAAGATTTTTTCCACGCCATCTACCTTCAAACGCAGCGCGCCCTGACGATCAATGCCCATCACAACCCCGTCAACCTGGTTGATACCGGCAATCAGGGAAACATTGCGCCCCTGCCACAGATGGTATCGCTCCCATTCCTCTTGGATCGCGGCGAAACCCGACATCTGGTGAAGCCTGAGATAATGCTGAAACTTCGCAGCCAACCGTCCAACCAGCTCGTTTCGATCAAAATCCCTGCCCGCTTCAAGGCACATGGACGTCCATTGCTGGTCGACCTCATCGGTCGACCGCATATTCACATTAATCCCTACGCCGAGGACAACGTGGCAAACGTCTGCTGGATCCCCCACCAACTCAAGCAAGATGCCCGCGATTTTCTTATCACCTACCAGGACATCGTTAGGCCACTTCAGCCCAGCCCCCGCGATCCCCATATCATGCAAGGCGTGCATAACTGCAAGCCCTACAACCAAGCTGAGCCCCTCAATTTGGCGCATGCCACCATCAATTCGCAGCACCAGACTGTGGTAAAGATTGTCGGCAAACGGGCTCACCCACTTGCGACCACGACGACCACGACCGGCTGTCTGTCGCTCGGCCAAAATCCTAAATGGCGCGTCCATTCCACGCTCTATGGCGCGAAGCGCCTCAGCGTTGGTCGAATCAATAGAGTCAAATATATGGATGGGCCACTCACAGGACTCTTTGGCGCTAATCTCAGCTGAGTCCAAAAGCAGCAGCGGCTTAGCCAGCTGATAACCTCTACCTCGAACCTTATGAACAGATAACCCTAACTCCGCCTCCAGGTGCTGCAACTGCTTCCATACAGCACTACGACTGATACCCAGAGCAGTACCCAGCGCCTGACCCGAGTGGAAACGGCCATCTTTCAGAAGTTTAAGCAACGTGAGCATGCAAACTGCACCTGATAATGAGGCCCGCATGATAGCGATGCGCAAGACTGTTGCATAGAAACACACCAGGTCTTTCCTGCGGGCAAAACAAAACCCCTACC
>NZ_JABWQV010000401.1 GCF_014268615.1 Pseudomonas tehranensis
TGTGGGAGCGAGCCTGCTCGCGATGGGGTCGGCACAGCCAATTCAAAAATCAGCTCAAACCGTCATCCGCAACCGCGCCAGATCCCGCAGCGGCGGCGCGCCGAACAGGCGGCTGTACTCGCGGCTGAACTGCGAAGGGCTTTCATACCCCACCCGATACCCCGCCGCCGAGGCTTCCAGGCCTTCGGCCAGCATCAGTCGCCGGGCTTCCTGAAGGCGCAGTTGTTTCTGGTATTGCAGCGGGCTCATGGCCGTCATGGCCTTGAAGCGGTGATGCAGGGTCGAGACGCTGAGGTTCACTTCCCGGGCCAGGTCATCGATGCGCAACGGTTGCTCGAAATGGCCGTTGAGCCATTTGATCGCCTGGCTGATGCGATGGCTCTGACTGTTGGTGATGGCGATTTCGTACAGCCGATAGCCCTGAGGGCTGCGCAGCAGGCGGTACAGGATCTCCCGGCGCACCAGGGGCGCAAGCATGGCGATGTCTTTCGGGCTGTCCAGCAACCGTGTCAGGCGCAACACCGCGTCGAGCATCGGCGTGTCCAGCCGTTCTACATACAGGCCGCGACCGGTGGGGCGCGTCGGTACGCCCAGCGGGCCCGCGTCGGCGATCAGCGCGGTGATTTCCGCCGGATCGATGTCCAGGCGCAGGGCCAGGATCGGTTGATCGGGCGAAACGCTGGCGACGCAACCACTCAGGGGCATCGAGACCGAGACCACCAGGTAATGGAGCGGGTCGTAGTTGAACAACTCGTCGGCCAGGCGCACCTGTTTGCTGCCCTGGGCCATGATGCACAGCGCCGGTCGCGCCAGCACCGGGGCGAATTGATGGGGTTGGCTGTGGCGCGACAGATTCAGCGAGTCGATGGCCGTGGCGTAGCTGCCATCTTCACAGGTATTGCGGGTGATGATCGACGCCAGTTCGGCGCGCTGTTGTTCCAGATGCGTGTCCAGCGGGACGTGGGCGTGGTCAAGCGGCGACATGCCGGAATCCTCGGGAAATGCGGAGCGATGAGCAGAGCTTATGTTTGTGCAAGTTGCAGTGGTAGCCACATCCTGTCGAAAGCTTGCCTGATCCTGCACGGCGCATCGAATCGCAGCGGCATAATGTGACCGAAACTTGCTTGAAACCTTTTGTTTCAACTTTCCCGAATCCTTGCGGATGGAGAACCGCTTGGGTACCGCTCCCGCGCAGGATCGTGCAATGGGTCGGCAGGAATCGACTAACCAGGCTGGCGTCGTGGCGCTTAACCTTTGATCCTGTCGCAGCCTGTCCCGGGCTGCACAACGGATTACCTGGGAGGGTTGAACATGTCTACACAGATCCCCGTCAGTCACATGGCCTTTGTGCGGGCCCGTTCCGGTTGCTCCAAGCCATTGGGTGCACGCCTGAGTACGCTGATCGTGCCTTCGCGCCAGGCGCCCGGATGCCTGCATTTTGCCTTGCAGCAATCGCAATGCGACGCTGATCTGTGGCTGGTGTCCGGGCTCTGGGTCAATCAACAGGCGATGGATGCTTATTTCAACTCCCCGGCCATGGCGATCTTCGCCGAGCTGGTACAGGACCTGGTGGTGAGCAGCCTGGATTTCCACACCTTCCGGGAAGTGTCCGCCGCCCAGGCGACCGAAGGGTGCCTGGCGAAGGTACACAAACTGGCGGGTTGAAGGTTTAATGAGCGTCATTTTCCATCGCCAGGATGCGCAACATGGCACGTAAAGCCTTTGAAACCTTCGAAGCTGTTTCCGCGGTCGTCCCCAAAGAGGGTGGCGGCTACTACGCGGCGATTGCCACCAAAGCCATTGGTGGTTCCGGTGCGCCGCGTTTCAACAAGGTGCTTGAAGAGCAGAGCTTCAAGACGGCCACCGAAGCTGATGACGCTGCTGCCGTGCAACTGACCCATCTCAAGGGTGTCGACGACGAGGGCGAGCTGATCTGGAACCTGCGAGATTAACGTTGTGGGAGCAAGGCTTGCCCGCGATGCTGTCACCTTGGTTCCAAAGACAGACCGCGTTGTTTTCATCGCGGGCAAGCCTTGCTCCCACAGATAATCGCTGTGTCACAGGGTTCGGTGTGCATCTTCTATTGAGGACGATGCATCTTGAATAGCGCCTCGGGACCCAGCTGGAAATAATCCGCCGGCCCGCCGCCGCGCAAAATCGGCTCGGCGGCGGCGGTGTCGTATACCCCATCCTTCAACAACCATTTGGCGATATGCACGGCAACCACTTCGCCGAGGATCAGCCAACTGGGCACCAACGCCTGGTCCGCACGCTGCAACTGGATGATCTGGGTGACCTTGCATTCGAAGGACACCGGGCTTTGCGCGACGCGTGGCACCTGAATCACCCGTGACGCTGCTGGCGTCAAACCGGCCAGTTCGAATTCATTGACCTTTGGCGCGACCATGGCGCAGCTCTGGTTCATCTGCTCGGCCAACGGGCGTGTCGCCAGGTTCCAGGCAAATTCGCCGGTCTGCTCGATGTTGTTCAGGCTGTCTTTGCGCCCGACACTGCAGAAGCCGATGATCGGCGGAATGTAGTTGAAGGCGTTGAAAAAACTGTAGGGCGCCAGGTTCAGGTGCCCTTCGGCGTCCTGGGAGGAAATCCAGCCGATGGGGCGTGGGCCGACGATGGCGTTGAACGGGTCGTGGGGCAGGCCGTGGCCCTGGGCGGGTTCGTAGTAGTGGATGTCGTCGGGCATGGCGGCTGAGGTCCTGGAATGGATTTTGAGATTTCGAGGATAGTGCCGGGGCCAACTGTTTTTGTCAGCACCGCAGAACTTTGTGGGAGCGGGCTTGC
>NZ_JABWQV010000402.1 GCF_014268615.1 Pseudomonas tehranensis
CTTTCGCGAGCAAGCCCGCTCCCACAAAAGGGATCGCGTTGTCCTTCAAATAACAAGAATTCCGGGAGTCCGCCATGTCGGTCGATCCGCAACATTTGCTCCGCGAGCTGTTTGCCGCAGCCATCGACGCCGCCCATCCGCAGCATGTCCTTGAACAGTATCTGCCCAGCGACCGCAGCGGCCGAGTGATCGTCATCGGCGCCGGCAAGGCCGCCGCGGCCATGGCGCAGGTGGTCGAGCGTTGCTGGCAAGGCGAAGTCAGCGGTTTAGTGGTGACCCGCTACGGCCATGGCGCGCCCTGCCAGAAGATCGAAGTGGTGGAAGCCGCGCACCCGGTGCCTGATGCGGCGGGCCTGGCGGTAGCCCAACGGGTGCTGGAGCTGGTCAGCCACCTTAACGAAGACGACCGGGTGATTTTCCTGCTGTCCGGCGGTGGCTCGGCGCTGCTGGCGCTACCGGCCGCTGGCATCACCCTGGCCGACAAACAATCGATCAACAAGGCGCTGCTCAAGTCCGGCGCCACCATCGGCGAGATGAATTGCGTGCGCAAACATCTTTCGGCGATCAAGGGCGGGCGCCTGGGCAAGGCTTGCTGGCCGGCGACGGTCTACACTTACGCGATTTCCGATGTGCCCGGTGATCTCGCCACCGTCATCGCCTCTGGCCCTACCGTGGCCGACCCCAGCACATCGGCCGAAGCCCTGGCGATCCTCAAGCGCTACAACATTGAAGTACCGGCTTCGGTGCGCAACTGGTTGCAAAGCCCGGAATCGGAAACCGTCAAACCCGGCGACCCGAGCCTGGCCCGCAGCCACTTCCAATTGATCGCCCGCCCTCAGCAATCACTGGAAGCAGCGGCAGTGAAAGCCCGCCAGGCCGGTTTCAGCCCGTTGATCCTCGGCGACCTGGAAGGCGAATCCCGGGAAGTGGCCAAAGTCCACGCCGGTATCGCCCGGCAAATCGCCCTGCACGGTCAGCCTCTGGCCGCGCCGTGCGTGATCCTCTCCGGCGGCGAAACCACGGTCACCGTGCGCGGCCATGGCCGGGGCGGACGCAACGCAGAGTTCCTGCTCAGCCTGACCGACAGCCTCAAGGGTCATCCCGGCATCTACGCCCTGGCCGGCGACACGGACGGCATCGACGGTTCCGAAGACAACGCCGGCGCCATCATGACCCCGGACAGCGATCGCCGTGCCGGCGAACTGGGCCTGAGCGCCAGCGACGAGCTGGACAACAACAACGGCTACGGCTACTTCGCCGCGCTGGAGGCGTTGATCGTCACCGAGCCGACGCGTACCAACGTCAACGACTTTCGCGCCATCCTGATTCTTGAGACCCCCAAACATGACGCCTGATAAAAAGGTCAAGATCCTCGCGACCCTTGGCCCCGCTACCCGTGGGATCGAGGACATCCGTGAACTGGTGCAGGCCGGTGTGAATATTTTTCGCCTGAACTTCAGCCACGGCGAGCATGCCGACCACGCCCAGCGCTACCAGTGGATTCGTGAGGTCGAGCAGCAGCTCAACTACCCACTGGGCATTCTGATGGACTTGCAGGGCCCGAAACTGCGCGTGGGCACCTTCGCCGACGGCAAAGTGCTGCTGCAACGCGGCCAGGCCCTGCGCCTGGATCTGGACGCCACGCCCGGCGATGAACAGCGGGTCAACCTGCCCCACCCACAGATCATCGCGGCCCTGGAGCCCGGCATGGACCTGCTGCTGGACGACGGCAAGCTGCGCCTGCGGGTCACTGCCAAACATGCCGATGCCATCGACACCCAAGTGCTCAATGGCGGCGAACTGTCAGACCGCAAAGGCGTGAATGTGCCTCAGGCCGTGCTCGACATGAGCCCGCTGACCGCCAAGGATCGTCGCGACTTGAGCTTTGGCCTGGAGTTGGGCGTGGACTGGGTGGCGCTGTCGTTCGTGCAGCGCCCCGAGGACATTCGCGAGGCGCGTGCGTTGATTGGCGACAAGGCATTTTTGATGGCCAAGATCGAGAAACCGTCGGCGGTGACTCGGCTTCGGGAGATCGCCGAACTGAGCGACGCGATCATGGTTGCCCGGGGTGACCTGGGTGTCGAAGTGCCGGCCGAAAGCGTGCCGCAGATCCAGAAGAACATCATCGGCACCTGCCGCGCCCTCGGTAAACCGGTGGTGGTGGCCACGCAGATGCTCGAATCCATGCGCTTTTCTCCCGCGCCCAGCCGAGCCGAAGTCACCGACGTGGCCAACGCCGTGGCTGAAGGCGTCGACGCGGTGATGCTGTCGGCGGAAACCGCTTCCGGCGATTACCCCCTCGAAGCCGTGCAGATGATGAGCAAGATCATCCGCCAGGTGGAGAACGGCCCGGACTACCAGGCGCAGTTGGATGTCAGTCGACCGAAGGCCGACGCCACGGTGTCGGACGCCATCAGTTGCGCAATCCGGCGTATCAGCAACATATTGCCGGTGGCGGTGCTGGTGAACTACAGCGAATCGGGCAGTTCCAGCCTGCGGGCGGCGCGGGAGCGGCCGACGGTGCCGATCCTCAACCTCACGCCCAACCTGCAAGCGGCCCGCCGTCTGACGGTGGCCTGGGGCGTGCATTCGGTGGTCAACGATCGGCTGCGCCAGGTGGACGAAGTGTGCTCCACCGCCCTGGAAATCGCCCAGGCCCAGGGCATGGCCCAGCGCGGCGACACCCTGCTGATCACCGCCGGCGTGCCGTTCGGGCAGCCGGGGTCGACCAATTCGTTGCGCATCGAGACGTTGATTTAGCGCCTGCACTGGCCCCTTCGCGAGCAAGCCCGCTCCC
>NZ_JABWQV010000403.1 GCF_014268615.1 Pseudomonas tehranensis
ACTGTGGGAGCGGGCTTGCTCGCGAAAGCGATGGTTCAGTCAGCGGTGATGTTGAATGTCCCGCTGCTATCGCGAGCAGGTTCGCTCCCGCAGCCAACCGAGTTCACTGTCATGAGATTTCTCCCTCTGCTGCTTCTGCTCATCGGCGCCCATGCCAGCGCCGACGACCCCGACACGCCCCTGACCGTCAACGGCTGCATCATCGCCGAATCCAGCCAATGCCCCGGCGCCGATCTTCGCGGTGCCCGGCTGGCCAACCAGGACCTGCGCAAAATGAACCTCAGCGGTGCCGACCTGCGCGGCGCCGATCTGCGCCATGCCCGGCTGGACCTGGCCAATCTGGAAAAGGCTCATCTGCAAGGCGCCAACCTGACCCGCGCCAGCCTGCAGCAAAGCAACCTGCGCCTGGCGGACTTCAGGGGGGCCACCCTCAAGGCAATCCAGGGTTGGGGCCTGTTCGCCCAAGGCGCGCAGTTCCAGAAAGCCGACCTGAGCGCCGCGTATCTTCAATTCGCCCGGCTGTCCGGAGCCCGAATGCACGAAACCAATCTGCAAGCCGCCGACCTGGAAATGGCCTGGCTGAGCAAGGCAGACCTCAAGGGCGCCGACCTGCGCGACGCCAACCTGCAGGAAGCCAAGCTTGGCGAAAGCAACTTGGAAGACGCCAACCTGAGCGGTTCACGCCAGCATTATGGGAATTTTCAGGATGCGAATATGCAAGGATGTACGGGCTGCCCGACGACTTGGGATTAGTACCCATTCAAGGACCGACACAGATCCCGTGGCGAGGGAGCTTGCTCCCTCGCCACAGTTGTGTATTGCTTTCAAGGATGGGATTCACCCCGCCACCCGCACCACGCCCATGTCGATCCCCAAATGCACCAGTTCGGCATGGGAGCTGACCTGCAGCTTGCTCTTGAGCAGCGTCAAGTGATTGGACACGGTCTTGGCGCTGATGCACAGCTGTTCGGCAATGGTGCGCGCCGGGGTGCCCCTGGCGAGCATGACGAAGATCTCCAGCTCGCGCTGGGTCATGCATTGCAAGCGCGGGTCGGTGTTGTGCCGGGTGCTGGCGCAGGCCAACTGGGTGGCCAGGGATTGCTCGATGTAGGCATGGCCGGCCAGCACCCGCCGCACCGCCTCCACCAGCACCTGGGGTGCCGAGTTCTTGGTCAGGTAGCCCGCAGCACCGGCGTCCAGCGCCTGGCGGACCAACGGCAATTCATCGTGCATGCTGAAGAACAACACCCGCAGTTGCGGCAGGCGCTGGCGCAGGCGCCGGGTAGTTTCCAGCCCACTGATGCCGGGCAGGCCGAAGTCCATGATCACCAAGTGAGGCACCTGCTCCAGCACCTGACTCAGCGCCTCTTCACCGGTGGCGGCTTCCCGCACTTGCAGGTCCGGCATCAGCGCCCGCAAAAGGCTGGCATAGCCCTGCCGAACCACCGCATGATCGTCGACCAACAAAATGTTCATCACGCCTCCAGGGGAATATTCAAGGCCAGCGCCCACCCGGCACCGGGCTGGCTGATGATCCGTAGTTCGCCACCCAGGCTGCGGGCACGCTCGGCCATCGAGTGCAGGCCAACGCCCGCTCGATGGGGCCCGGTCGCTCCCCGGCCGTTGTCACGCACCAGCAACCGCAAGCGCCCGGCCCGATGTTGCAGGCGAATCCGCACCTGCGTGG
Source organism: Pseudomonas tehranensis (assembly GCF_014268615.1). GTDB lineage: Bacteria > Pseudomonadota > Gammaproteobacteria > Pseudomonadales > Pseudomonadaceae > Aquipseudomonas > Aquipseudomonas tehranensis. Next base: position 1,688 of record NZ_JABWQV010000403.1, read on the forward strand.
CGCCGGCATGCCGGACGACATTGGTCAGCGCTTCCTGCAACAGGCGATACAGATGGGTCTTGTTCGAGCCGGACAACGGCGGCAACGACGTGTTGATCCGTAACTGACAGGCGATGCCCTGGCTTTGTTGCCACTGAGCCACCAGCAGTTCGATGGCCTCGGACAGCGGCAGATGCTGCAGCACCACCGGATACAGGTCTTGCACCAGTGCACGGAATCCCTGCTGCAGGTGCTCGCAATGATCCTCAAGCTGGCTGACGGTCTGCTCCAGCTTCGGCGGCTGATCGATCACCAGCCGCAGCAAGCACGCCCGGGCGCGGATCCCCGCCACGTATTGGCCCAGGTCGTCGTGCAGGGTCCGGGCCAGGTGCGTGCGCTCCTGCTCCTGCACGGCCAGCAGCGCTTGGGTGAGCCGGGTGTTATCGGCCTGTGCCTGGGCCAGGGCAGCGGTCATGCGATTGAAATGCCCCGCCAGTTGTCGGGCCTCCGGGATAGCGTCAGCGGCCAGCCGCACCTGCAGATCGCCGGCAGAGACCTGACGCAGGGCCTGCAGCAATTCATCAAGCAATCCCATGCCCCGGCGCACCGCCCAACGGATCACCAGCAGGCTGACCAACAGCGCCAGCGCACAGACACCCAGCAGTTGCACCAGGGAATCGAGGATTTCTTCGATTTCGTCCCGAGGATCGACCGCGATCCAGGCCCGACGACCGTCGGGCAAATCCACCACCTCGGCAGCGGGATCGTCGGCCAGTAACCAGCGGCCAAACCAGGCGGACATCCCGCCCTCGATATTCACTGGGCGCATCTGCCCCGCCGCCAGCCAGTGAACCCGCACATGACGCAGACTGCCGGTCAGCCGCGACTGGAGACTGGTCGGGTTACGTTCGGCGGTTTCACTCAGGTAATGCACCACGGACTCGGCCGATTGCAGCTCGCGTTTCACATCGGCCGTGGCTTGATGCAGCAACAGGACCGCACAAGCCAGGGTGACCAAGGCGAAAAACGCCGTCACCCCGAGGTTGATTCGCCAGAGCGCTGACATGGTTAGTGCCCCGCTCCCTGGCCGGCACATAACCCCTGTGGGAGCGGGCTTGCTCGCGAA
>NZ_JABWQV010000404.1 GCF_014268615.1 Pseudomonas tehranensis
GTGGGAGCGGGCTTGCTCGCGAAGCTTTTGCTGTCAGCCCTGGACCGGCACGCCCTTGAGGTAAGGCGCAGGTTCCGCCCCCAGGTTGTTGAGCATGCGCTCGCTGTACCAGTCCACGAAGTTCACCACGCCGAACTCATAGGTTTTGGAGTACGGGCCTGGCTGGTAGGCGGTGGAGTTGATGCCGCGCTGGTTTTCTTCGGCCAGGCGACGGTCCTGGTCGTTGGTGGCGTCCCAGACCTGGCGCATGCGCGCCACGTCGTAATCCACGCCTTCGACCGCGTCCTTGTGCACGATCCACTTGGTGGTGACCATGGTTTCCTGGGCGCTGATCGGCCACACGGTGAACACGATGATGTGGTCGCCCATGCAGTGGTTCCACGAGTGCGGCAAGTGCAGGATGCGCATCGAGCCCAGGTCCGGGTTCTTGATGCGACCCATCAGTTTGGCGCAGCCCTGCTTGCCGTCCATGGTCATCGACACGGTGCCCTTGAGCAGCGGCATGCGCACGATACGGTTGCGCAGGCCAAAACTGGCGTGGGCGTAAGGGATCTTCTCGGCGTCCCAAGCGGCGGCGGAAGCGGCCACATGGTCCTTGAACGCCTGGTCGGCCCGCGGATCGGTGACGTCGTCCCATTCCAGCAGGGTCTTGAGCAGTTCCGGGTGCGCACCGCCGCAGTGGTAGCACTCGCGGTTGTTTTCCAGCACGAGTTTCCAGTTGGCCTTTTCCATCAAGGTGGTTTGCACCGCCACCTTGGTGTTTTCCATGTCGTAGGGTTCCATGTAATGGGTCAAGGTCGCCAGGAAGTCGTCAATGGCCGGCGGGTTCTCCGCCAGGCTGATGAAGATGTAGCCACCGGCGGTCTTCACGTTGACTGGCTTCAAGCCGTACTGCTTCATGTCGAAGTCGGCGCCCATTTCGGTGCCGGCGAACAATAGGCGACCGTCCAGCTCGTAGGTCCACTGGTGGTAATGGCAAACCAGTTTGGCGACCTTGCCCTTTTCGCTGGTGCACAGCCGCGAGCCACGGTGACGGCAGACGTTGTGGAACGCATGCACCACGCCGTCGGCGCCGCGGATCACGATGATCGGGTTCTTGCCGACCTGCAGGGTCAGGTAGTTGCCTTTGGTCGGGATTTCGCAGGTCATGCCGGCGATCAACCACTCCTTCTGAAAGATTTCCTGCATGTCGATATCAAACAGGCGCTCATCGGAGTAGAACGGCTGCGGCAGCGAGAAAGTGCGCTCGCGTTCCTGCAGCATTTGCGCGGTGGCCTTGCGTGCGGGTTCCAGCGGATCGCCCAGGCTCAGGGTTGCGGTGACGTCCATCGTTTTATCCTCATGGGCCCTCTACGTGGCCGGCGAAAAGTGGCTAATCAAATGTGCTACGCAAGGCAGAAAATATTATTTGTCTGTTGGGGGCGAGTGTGGGGCCGCGCAGGGGGCGAACCTTATCCATGGGCGACATGGCCCAATCTGTTCCCGACGCGCAAGGTCCTGTCGTTAGGGGCTGGTCGCGGTAAGCATGTGAATGTCGCAGATAGGTAAATGGGCGATTCGCGCTATACGCAGAATCGCCTCATAAGAGGCCGACAGTCGGCCGTGGAGATCAGCATGTCCAACAGCTTCCTGAACCCGGTAACCACCCAGACCTGGGCCAATGGTCGTCACATTGTCCGTTGCGTCAAAGTCATCCAGGAAACCTGGGATGTGCGCACCTTTTGCTTCATGGCTGATCAGCCGATTCTGTTCTTTTTCAAGCCGGGGCAATTCGTCACCCTGGAGCTTGAAATCGAAGGTCAGCCGATCATGCGCTCCTACACCATTTCCAGCTCGCCGTCGGTGCCCTACAGCTTTTCGGTGACCATCAAGCGCGTACCGGGGGGCAAGGTTTCCAACTGGTTGCACGACACCCTGCACGAAGGCCAGGAGCTGGCGGTGCACGGGCCGGTCGGCCTGTTCAATGCCATCGATTTCTCGAACCCGAAGGTGCTTTACCTCAGCGGCGGCGTCGGCATCACGCCAGTGATGTCCATGGCGCGCTGGTATTACGACACCAACGCCAACGTCGACATGGTGTTTATCCACAGCGCCCGCTCGCCCAAGGACATCATCTATCACCGCGAGCTGGAGCACATGGCCTCGCGGATCGACAACTTCAATCTGCACCTGATCTGCGAAAAGCACGGCCTGGGCGAGCCTTGGGCCGGTTACCGAGGCTACCTGAACCACAAGATGCTCGAACTGATGGCGCCGGACTTCCTTGAGCGCGAAGTGTTCTGCTGTGGCCCAACGCCATACATGAACGCGGTCAAGCGCCTGCTGGAGGCCGCTGGCTTCGACATGACGCGTTACCACGAGGAGTCCTTCGGCGCCACACCACCGGAAGCCCGTGCCGATGCCGTGGAGCAAGCCGAACAGGCTGCCGACGCCCCGGAAGTCGATGTGGCGGATCTGCATCTGGTGGAGTTCACCGCCTCCGGCAAGAGTATTCGCGTGGGACCGGGAGAAACCGTCCACGCCGCCGCTGCCAAGCTCGGCATGATGATCCCCAAGGCCTGCGGCATGGGCATCTGCGGCACCTGCAAGGTCTTGAAACTGGGCGGGGAAGTGGAGATGGACCACAACGGCGGGATCACCGAGGACGACGAGGCCGAAGGTTACATTCTGTCGTGCTGCAGCGTGCCGAAGGGGGATGTGCGGATCGAGTTTTGATCCGTTCTCTGGCAGGCGATGAGCTCTTGTGGCGAGGGGATTTATCCCCGCTGGG
>NZ_JABWQV010000405.1 GCF_014268615.1 Pseudomonas tehranensis
AAAACGCCCGCACAAGGCGGGCGTCATCCAGCAGCAGCCACGGCGCTTACTTGGCAGTCAGCGCCGAATAGCTGTTCATCAGGTTGCGGTAGTTCGGAATCCGCTGGGACAGCAGATTGCCCAGGCCCTCGATGTCGTTGCGCCAGTCACGGTGCAGCTCACAGGCCACCGAGAACCAGTTCATCATCTGCGCGCCGGCCGCGGTCATGCGCACCCAGGCCGCCTGTTGCACGGTTTCGTTGAACGTACCCGAAGCGTCGGTGACGACGAACACGTCGAAACCTTCGGCCAACGCCGACAGCGTCGGGAATGCCACGCAGACATCGGTGACCACGCCAGCGATGATCAGTTGCTTGCGGCCGGTGGCCTTGATCGCCTTGACGAAGTCTTCATTGTCCCAGGCATTGATCTGGCCCGGGCGCGGGATGTACGGCGCATCCGGGAACATTTCCTTGAGCTCCGGCACGATCGGGCCGTTAGGACCCTGTTCGAAGCTGGTGGTCAGGATGGTAGGCAGTTCGAAAAACTTCGCCAGGTCAGCCAAGGCCAGCACGTTGTTCTTGAACTCGTTGGGCGAAAAGTCCTGGACCAGGGAAATCAGGCCGGTCTGGTGATCGACCAGCAGAACGACCGCGTCGTCCTTGTTCAGGCGGTTGTAAGCGGGAACGTTGCTCATGGGATGACTCCTTTGGGATGGATGCTATGAAACCTGTGGGAGCGGGCTTGCTCGCGAAAGCGGTGGATCAGCTTGCGATGCTGTCGAAGGTACCGACGCATTCGCGAGCAAGCCCGCTCCCACAGGGGGAATATGTTTGTCAGTCAGAAGGCAAAGCAGGAGCAGCCAAACGCGCCCCAGAAACCCTGAAAATCGCTGGCCGGAACGTTCGACAGCCGCGCCCGCTCATGGCTATGGGCGTGCACCGTGCACGGGCCGCTGCACTGGTGGACTTGCGCCTGCAGCGGTGCAGTCGGGCGCCAGTGACCAGGCACCTTGACCACCGGCGACCAGTCCGGGAGCACCGGCACACTGGCGGGGCCGAGTTTTTCGAAGTCGCCGGCGGCGTACACCACCTTGCCGTCGACCACTGTCAGCACGGACTCGATCCACTTGATGGCCTCTTCCTCGACGCTGAAGAAATCCGCACTCAGTGCCGCCAGGTCCGCCAGTTGGCCCACCTTGATCTGGCCTTTCTTGCCCTGCTCCGAGGAGAACCAGGCGCTGCCATGGGTGAACAGTTCCAGCGCGGTCAGGCGCGGCAGCCCCTCTTCGTGCAGTGCCAGACCGCCGACGGTGCGACCGCTGACCATCCAGTACAACGAAGTCCAGGGGTTGTAGCTCGACACCCGGGTGGCGTCGGTACCGGCCCCCACCGGCACGCCTTCGGCCAGCATGCGCTTGATCGGTGGCGTGGCTTCAGCGGCCTTGGCACCGTAGCGGTCGACGAAATATTCACCCTGGAAGGCCATGCGGTCCTGGATCGCAATGCCGCCACCCAGCGCCCGAACCCGTTCGATGTTCTTCGGTGTAATGGTCTCGGCGTGGTCGAAGAACCACGGCAGGCCGTTGAACGGAATGTCGCGGTTGACCTTCTCGAATACGTCGAGCATGCGGCTGATGGACTCGTCGTAGGTGGCATGCAGGCGGAACGGCCAGCGCTGCTCCACCAAATGCCGAACCACCGGCTCCAGGTCTTGTTCCATGCCCGCTGGCAGGTCCGGGCGCGGTTCGAGGAAATCTTCAAAATCCGCTGCCGAAAACACCAACATCTCACCGGCGCCGTTGTGCCGCAGGAAGTCATCGCCCTGGTGCAGCTTGACGCTGCCGGTCCAGTTCTTGAAGTCGGTGAGTTCTTCCTTGGGCTTCTGGGTGAACAGGTTGTAGGCGATGCGCACCGTCAACTGCTGCTCGCGCGCCAACTGCTCGATCACCGCGTAATCATCCGGGTAATTCTGGAAGCCGCCGCCGGCATCGATGGCGCTGGTCAGGCCCAGGCGATTGAGTTCACGCATGAATTGGCGCGTGGAGTTGACCTGGTACTCCAAAGGCAGCTTCGGCCCCTTGGCCAAGGTCGAGTAAAGGATCATTGCGTTGGGCCGTGCCACCAGCATGCCGGTGGGTTCGCCCTTGCTGTCGCGCACGATCTCGCCGCCCGGCGGGTTGGGCGTATCGCGGGTGTAGCCGGCCACTCGCAAGGCTGCGCGGTTGAGCAAGGCTCGGTCATACAGATGCAAGACGAACACCGGCGTATCGGGAGCGGCCTGGTTGAGTTCTTCCAGGGTCGGCATGCGCTTTTCGGCAAACTGGAACTCGTTCCAGCCGCCCACCACCCGCACCCACTGTGGCGTTGGCGTGCGGTCGGCCTGGTCCTTGAGCATGCGCAGGGCATCGGCCAGGGACGGCACGCCTTCCCAGCGCAGCTCAAGGTTGTAGTTCAGGCCCCCACGGATCAGGTGCAAGTGCGAGTCATTGAGCCCGGGGATGACGGTACGGCCCTTGAGGTCGATGACTTGGGTGCCGCTGCCGCGCAGGGCCATGGCCTCGGCGTCGGTCCCTACCGCGACGAAGCGCCCCTGGCTGATGGCGACCGCACTGGCGCGGGGCTTCTCACGGTCGACGGTATGGAACTGGCCATTGAATAGAATCAGATCGGCGTTCATCGGATTTCCTTTGGCGATGGATGTGCGAACACATCAAGAGTAAATACAGTCCGTGGCGAGGGAGCTTGCTCCCGCTCGGGCGCGTAGCGGC
>NZ_JABWQV010000406.1 GCF_014268615.1 Pseudomonas tehranensis
ATCTGCTGATGCAGGTAGGGGTTTTGTTTTAGTAGAAGTTATCGATTTTCGCCGGCACGTTACTGTTGAACGGGCCGGTTACAGAATTTCTTGACGACCATAGAGCATTGGAACCACCTGATCCCATCCCGAACTCAGCAGTGAAACGATGCATCGCCGATGGTAGTGTGGGGTTTCCCCATGTGAGAGTAGGTCATCGTCAAGATTGAATTCCCAGAACCCCTGTCTGCTGATGCAGACAGGGGTTTTGTCGTTTTGGGCCGGTAATCGGATCGCCCCTCATGATTGCTATAGACACACGGCAAACCCTGTGGCCATTGCTATGCTGTGATAGTCGGGGCATCTGAAAAATGGCCCGCGACGTCACTGGTCATGGGGATTCCAATAATGAAAAACCCTTATGCTCCTGGCTTCTGGTGCGCCCTGGCAGCGTTGGTGTTGCTCTCGGCCACTTATTTCTATGGCGTCATGCTGACTCACCAGATCGACAAAGCACTGATCTTCCTCGATAGCGCGGCTGCGCTGATCGGTGTGATATCCATCGCAATCGTGGCCTGGGCATCGCTCCAAGGTCAACGCATCAAAAAAAAGCATCTTGAGCAGGGCAAGACTCTGGTGCTGATCTGGGATACCAAGGTTGCGTTACGCCGGGTCGAAACGGTCTTTGATCGTTACTTCTGGGGCAGTTACTGGCAGCCTGGCCGCACATTCCAGGAAGTCATGGGTGAACTCACCGGTACTCCATTGGAAAAAAGTCTCGAGGCCTTGAAGACCCAATGTGCGGCATTGGACAAACAGGTCGCCGAAGACGACTGGCACTGGCTGAACAACGCTCGTGAGCTCTGCGACGTCGCTAACGCTATGGCCCGGGAGCGCTATCAACTGGACTTCTGCGATCCTCGCGCGGACTCATCGGGCGCGACGGTGATCAATCGCGATTTCGAAGTGTTGGTGTACACCTGGACGGCACGGCTGAAGACGTTCGACCATCAACTCGACGAGATTGAAGTTCAATATTCGTAGACCCTCTCTCAAGAAAACCCTTCCCCCCTTTAAACATTGGGCCCGATGGCATGCCTGATGGTAATCTCCCTCCACTTCGCGGCGTCGAGCCACACCCTTAGCGGTGTCAGGGAAGACGACGGCTTTTTCAACCATGGATATTGATCGGATCACTCATGAATAAATCAGCAAGCGTACTTCTGGGAATCGTTGTGGTCGTCGGTGCAATCAGCGCGGGTGGCGCCTGGTACACCGGAACGAAACTCGAAGGAGTGCTGCAAACCGCCATTGCCGACAGCAACAAGCAAATGCAAACGGCCCTGGCCGGGTCAAATGGCACGGCTTCGATCGAGCTGGTTTCATTGGACCGTGGGACTTTCAGCAGCACCGCCCATTACCGCCTCAAGGGCGAAGGCGAGATGTTTGGTGATGAACCGGTTGAATTGCTGTTCGTCGACAACATCGAACATGGCCCGCTGCCGTTCTCGCGCCTGATGACGCTCAAATGGGTGCCGGTCATGGCCACCAGCCACACCGAACTTGAGCGCACGCCGCTGACCGAGAAATGGTTCGTCGCTGCCAAGGACAAGTCGCCGCTCAAAGGGGTGGTTAACCTGGGCTACGACCAGTCGACCCACGGGACGTTCGAGTTGCTGCCCCTGGACACCAAGCTGGATGAACAATCCCAGCTCAGTTTCTCCGGTCTGAAGATCGACCTGGCCTCCAGCGCCCAGGCCGAGAAGATCAAGGCTGACGGTTATATGGACAGCTTCAAGCTGACCACCGTCGCTGAGGACCAGACACCGGTGCAAGTCGAGCTTAACGGCCTGACGCTCGCCAGCAACCTGAGCAAGAGCACCTATGGGTATTACATGGGTGATAACGTTCTGATGCTGAGCAACAGCAAGACTACTTTTGGTGAGCAGAAGTCGGTCCTGGGCCTGAAGAATTTCGAGATGAAGAACAACAGTACCGAAAATGGCACCAGCGCTTCGGGGCGTGCTGATTACAAGATCGGAGAGTTGTCCTTCAACGATAAGGCCATCGGTTCTGCGCAGATGGCGGTCAGCCTGAAGAACCTGGACATCCCGGCCACCATGTCGCTCATGCAGGTTTATCAAACCAAGCTGCAACCCTACGAACAAGCGGCGGCTGAAGCGGCGGCAGCCGGCGAGCCAGCGCCAGAGTTGGTTCTGACCGAGGCTGAGGAAGCGCAGGTCAAGGCTGACTTGGAAAAACTCCTGGCCGGCGGTCCGCAAGTGGCACTGGAAAACCTGTCGTTCAATACGGCCAATGGTGAAAGCCGCGCAACGCTGGTGATCGACCTTGCCAAGCCGCAGTCCATGGACCTGCCACCCGATCAACTGGGTCGTCAGTTGCTCGCCTTACTGGATTTCAATTTGAAAGTCTCCAAGCCGATGCTGGTGGATCTGTTGACCGTGCAGGCGCAAATGGAAGGCCAGACCGACGCCAAGTTGATCGCCGATCAGGCCACTGCCACCAGCGATATGTTCAGCGCGATGGCGGTGGGCACAGAGCTGGCAACGCTTGAAGGCAACGATGTGGTCACCAAGCTGCACTACGCCAACAATCAGGTTGATTTCAACGGTCAGAAGATGACAGTCGAACAATTCACCGCGTTTGTGATGAACAAGTTGGGTGGCGGCGTAACCATCCAGTAATCCGCTTCAGCCACCCTCAAAAACCGGCCCGTGCATTGCGCACGGGCC
>NZ_JABWQV010000407.1 GCF_014268615.1 Pseudomonas tehranensis
CCCAGCGGGGATAAATCCCCTCACCACAGGTTTAACTTTTTCAGAGATTTGAAATGAGACTGTCCCGCTTCTTCATCGATGCCCCCCTCAGCCTCGGCGCTCACGAATTGCCCGAAGCCCAGGCCCACTACATCGGTCGGGTGCTGCGCATGGCCGAGGGCGATGCGGTGCAGGTGTTCGACGGCTCTGGCCAGGAATTTCGCGGCAGCCTGGCCGAAGTCGGCAAGAAACGCGTGCTTGTACAGTTGGACGAACAATTCGCCGGGCAGGTTGAATCGCCCCTGCGCATCCACCTCGGCCAGGGCCTGTCCAGGGGCGAGCGCATGGACTGGGCGATCCAGAAAGCTACCGAACTGGGCGTCAACGAGATCACACCGATTTTCAGCGAGCGCTGCGAAGTGCGCCTCAAGGACGAACGCGCCGACAAACGCCTGCTGCACTGGCGTCAGGTGGCGATCAGCGCTTGCGAGCAGTGCGGGCGCTCCACCGTACCGGTGATTCACCCGCCGCTGCTGCTGGCCGACTGGCTGAAGCAAACCGACGCCGAACTGAAACTGGTGCTGCACCCGGTGGCCGAGCCGTTGGTCAGCCATGCCAGACCCTCGAGCCTGGCCTTCCTGATCGGCCCCGAGGGTGGTTTGTCGGAGGCCGAAGTCCAGCAGGCCCAGACCGCCGGCTACCACGCCGCCCGACTCGGCCCGCGCGTGCTGCGCACTGAAACCGCACCGGTGGTGGCACTGGCCGTGGCACAGCAGTTGTGGGGGGATTTCTAACCCCCGCAGATTCTGCTGGCACTCAAGACCCATTGTGGGAGCGGGCTTGCTCGCGAATGCAATCTGTCAGTGACATCAATGTTGACTGACCCGCCGCGTTCGCGAGCAAGCCCGCTCCCACAGTAGAGCTACGGCGTTATGGGTCAGAGCACATAGAACAAGATCGCGACAAAGTGCAGCAAGCTGCCGGCGATCACAAACAAATGCCAGATGCCATGGGCGTGCCGCAACCGATGGTCCAGCGCGAAAAAGACAATGCCCACGGTGTACAGCACACCCCCCGAAGCCAGCCAGGCAAAGCCGGCGCTGCCCAAGGCGGCCAATAACGGTTTGATCGCCACCAGCACGATCCAGCCCATCACCGCGTAGATCACGATCGACAGGATGCGCGCTTCAGAGCGCGGCTTGATCTCCTGCAAGATCCCGATCAACGCCAGCCCCCAGACAATCCCAAACAAGGTCCAGCCCCACGGCCCGCGCAGGGTGACCAGGCAGAACGGCGTGTAGCTGCCAGCAATCAGCAGATAGATCGAAAAGTGATCGACCTTCTGCATGATTGCTTTCTTGCGCCCGCGCACGCTGTGGTAAACCGTCGAAGCGCTGTACAGCACCAGCAAGGTGAAACCGTAGATCGCCACGCTGACGATTTTCCACGCATCGCCCGTCATCCCGGCAATTACCAGCAACCACACCGCTCCGATAAAAGCCGCCACCGCCCCGACCAGGTGGGTCCAGGCGTTGAGTCGCTCTCCGTGATACATCCAGTCCCGCCTCACATTCCCTAACAGATGCCAAGGCTCAGGCCTGGCGCTACAAAGTGCAATGTTTTGCTCTCTGTGAGGGTAAGGTTTGCCCGCGATGAAGATAACGCAGTTTCTGAAAAACCGAGTCGCCTGTTTCGCGAGCAAGCTTTGCTCCCACAGGGCACAATCGGGCGATACGAATAAGAGTCCACCCCATGCTGATCGATGAAGAATTGACCCTGAAAAAACTCGAGGTGTTCCTGGCGTTCATGCGCACCGGCAATCTTGCGCGGGCGGCGGCCGAGTTACAGACCAGCAACGTCAGCGTACACCGGGCCATTCACTCGTTGGAAAGCGCCTTGCGCTGCCCGTTGTTCAAGCACGAGGGCCGCAACCTCACGCCCCTGGAAAGCGCTTACGTGCTGGAAGAACGCACACAGAAGCTGATTCAGGACGTGGTCGAAAGCGTGCGCCTGACCCGTGAGGCCGCCGGGTTTTCCGCGGAGCGTTTCAAGCTTGGCTCACTGTATTCGCTGACGGTAAAAACCGTACCGCAGTTGATCATGGGCCTGAAGATCCGCCGCAGCGAACTGAACATCGACCTGATCCTGGGCTCGAACATCGACCTGCTGTACAAGCTCAAGAACATGGAGGTGGACGCCATCCTGATCTCCCTGGACGACAGCGTGAACGATCCGGACTGTGAGCATATCGAGCTGTTTTCAGACGACATTTTTCTCGCCACGCCCGCCGATTCCGCCTTCGCCCAACGCAGTGAAGTGGACCTGTCCGAAGTGTGCAACGAAACCTTCATCACCCTGACCCAGGGCTTCGCCACTCATCAGGATGGTAATCGGGTGTTCAAGCAGGCGGGGTTCGAGCCGAAGGTGGCGATGCAGGTCAACGACATCTTCACCCTGCTGAGCATGGTCAGCTCCGGGGTCGGTTATGCGTTGCTGCCGGGACGGATTGCGGCGGTGTATGAAAACCGGGTGAAACTGATCCCATTGCAGGAAAAGTATCGGCTGCAGCAGCACATTGGCGTGGTATTCCTGAAGGCCAAGGAGCGCGATCCGAATTTGCTCGCGCTTTTGGCTGAGTGCCGGATGTATGCCAATCGCCAGGCTTGAGACCGAGTCCCCTTCATCGCGAGCAGGCTCGCTCCCACACGGGATTGTGAACACCGATCCAATGTGGGAGCGAGCCTGCTCGCGA
>NZ_JABWQV010000408.1 GCF_014268615.1 Pseudomonas tehranensis
CCGCCTTCGCGAGCAAGCCCGCTCCCACACAGTTCAGCTTCCAGACTTCTTTGCAGCCTCGAGTCAGTTAAAAAAAAGGGCCTGGGGAACAAGTCCCCAAGCCCTCAAAAGGTGAGAGGTGTCTAGTCCCTCGACCTGGTGAGCAGTCATCGTCTCGATCACGCCTTCAGCGGGACCAGACGCGGAGCAATCATGTTTTCCGGGCGCAGGATGTCGTCGAGCATGGCGTCGTCGAGCAAGCCTTCTTCGCGCACCAGTTCCAGCACGCCGCGGCCGCTTTCCAGCGCAACACGGGCGATACGGGTGGCATTTTCATAGCCGATGTACGGGTTCAGGGCGGTGACCAGACCGATCGAGTGCTCGACCAGCTCACGGCAGCGCGCTTCGTTGGCGGTGATGCCGACGATGCAGTGTTCGCGCAGCATGTCCATGGCCCGTTGCAGCAGGCGGATCGAGTCGAAGATTTTGAAAGCGATCAACGGCTCCATCACGTTCAATTGCAGTTGTCCGCCTTCGGCCGCGATGGTCAGGGCCAAGTCGTTGCCGATGATCTGGAACGCGACTTGGTTGACCGCTTCCGGGATCACCGGGTTGACCTTGCCTGGCATGATCGAGCTGCCTGGCTGGCGAGCCGGCAGGTTGATCTCGTTGATGCCGGTGCGAGGACCGCTGGACAGCAGGCGCAGGTCGTTGCAAATCTTCGACAGCTTGACCGCGGTGCGCTTGAGCATGCCGGAGAACAGCACGAAGGCGCCCATGTCGGAGGTGGCTTCGATCAGGTCGGCGGCCGGTACCAGCGGCTGGCCGCTGATGGTTGCCAGGCGCTGTACGGCCAAGGCCTGATAGCGCGGGTCGGCGTTGATGCCGGTGCCGATGGCGGTGCCGCCCAGGTTCACTTCGGTGAGCAATTCAGGCGCCAGGGTTTTCAGGCGTGCCAGGTCTTCGCTCAGGGTGGTGGCGAAGGCACGGAATTCCTGGCCGAGGGTCATCGGCACCGCGTCCTGCAGTTGGGTGCGGCCCATTTTCAGGACGTGGCTGAACTCTTCACCCTTGGCGGCAAAGGCCTGAATCAGGCTGTCGAGGCTGGCCAGCAACGCGTCGTGACCCAGCAGCAGACCCAGGCGAATCGCCGTCGGGTAGGCGTCGTTGGTGGACTGCGCCATGTTTACGTCGTTGTTGGGGTGCAGGTACTGGTATTCGCCTTTGTTGTGGCCCATGGCCTCCAACGCAATGTTGGCGATGACTTCGTTGGCATTCATGTTGGTTGAAGTACCAGCGCCGCCCTGGATCATGTCCACCACGAATTCTTCGTGGAAATCGCCGCGGATCAGTCGTGCACAGGCTTCGCTGATAGCGGCGTGCTTGGCTTCGCTGAGCTGGCCCAACTCACGGTTGGCATCAGCGGCGGCCTGTTTGACCATTGCCAGACCGACTACCAGCTTTGGGTAATGCGAGATCGGGACGCCGGAGAGACGGAAGTTGTTCACCGCTCGCAGGGTCTGGATGCCGTAATACGCTTGCGCCGGTACTTCAAGTACGCCAAGCAGGTCTTTTTCTGTGCGGAATGATGCAGCGGAAGACATGATAGAAATCATCTCGATAAGGACCCGGTCTGAGCCGGAACGCTGTGAATCCTAGGCTTTCAGAAAAATTAGGGCCAATGCTGTTAAACACTGCCCTATGCACATTCGGCATAATGGGAGTGTGACGCCGACGTTACGGTGAGCGTGTGACCTGTTTTGGTGCGTGCCTTGGGAGGACGTGATGAATCTAGAAAGCAAATGGCTCGAGGACTTCAGTGCCCTGGCTGCGACGCGCAGTTTTTCCCAGGCGGCCGAACGGCGCTTCGTGACGCAACCGGCCTTCAGCCGACGCATCCGCAGCCTTGAGGCGGCGCTGGGGCTGACCCTGGTCAACCGCTCCCGCACACCGATCGAACTGACAGCAGCGGGGCAGCTGTTCCTGGTGACGGCGCGTACCGTGGTCGAGCAACTGGGTGAAGTGCTGCGTCATCTGCACCATCTGGAAGGCGGGCAGGGCGAAGTGATGCAAGTGGCGGCCGCGCACTCCCTGGCGCTGGGCTTCTTCCCGCGCTGGATCGCACAACTGCGCAACGAAGGCTTGAACATTGCCACGCGGCTGGTGGCGACCAACGTCGGCGACGCCGTCCATGCCTTGCGCGAAGGGGGTTGCGACCTGATGCTGGCCTTCTATGACCCGGACTCGGCGATGCAGATGGACCCGGAGATCTTCCCCTCGCTGCACCTAGGCCAGACCGAAATGTTGCCGGTGTGTGCCGCCGATGCTGACGGCAAACCGTTGTTCGACCTTGAAGGCGAGGCCAGCGTGCCCTTGCTGGCCTACAGCGCCGGTGCCTTTCTCGGTCGCTCGGTGAACCAGTTGCTGCGCCAGCGGGCCCTGCGTTTCACCACGGTTTACGAAACGGCCATGGCCGACAGCCTCAAAAGCATGGCGCTGGAGGGCTTGGGTATCGCCTGGGTGCCACAACTGAGCGTGCGCGCCGAACTGGCCCGGGGCGAACTGGTGGTCTGCGGCGGCGCCCAATGGCACGTGCCCCTGGAAATCCGCCTGTACCGCTGCGCACTGGTGCGCAAGGCCAATGTGCGGTTGTTGTGGCGCAAGCTCGAGGGTGGCGCGGCGCAGGGTGCTGGCGGCTCCTGAAAACAGCGAAAAACCTCGGTGGGAGCGGGCTTGCTCGCGAAGGCGG
>NZ_JABWQV010000409.1 GCF_014268615.1 Pseudomonas tehranensis
CGACAGCTCCTACACAGCTCCTACACAGCTACACGCCCCAGCGGGAGCAAGCGCCCTCGCCACAAAAGCCCCACAGCCACAGGTGTCCTTGACGAGATCAGCGGTTCTGGCGTTGTTGTAACAACAGGTTGCTGAAACCGCTGCCGGCCAGTTGCTTTTGGGCCTTGGTCAGTTCTTCGCGGTTGCTGAACGGACCGACCAGCACCCGATACCAGGTTTCTTCCTTCACCGTGCCGGACTCCACCGCCACGGACTGGCCCAGCAGAATGATCTGCGCCCGTACCTTGTCGGCGTCGGCTTCCTTGCGGAACGAGCCGGCCTGCAGGAAGAACTTCGTCACCGGAGCGGCTTTCTGCACGGGCGGTGCCGGCGGCGGCGTGATGCCGGCCAGGGCTGCCTGAGCGCGAGCGGTGTCGATCTTCGCCGCTTCGGCCGGAGTAACCGGCGTGGTGGGGACCTGTGGCGTCGGCAGGGTTTTCTCCGGCACGGCATCGGGCGGCACGATGACTTCCGATTCCGGCAGCAGGGTGTAGAAGTCGTACTTGGGCTTGACCGGTTGCGTCGGGCTCGGCGGGGTCTTGTTGGCCTCGGCGATGCGCGTGGCTTTCTGTTGCTCTTGGCGCACGCGCTTGACGTCATCGCCCTGGCCCGGCTCCAGTTTCATCAGAAACACAATGAAAGCGCCGACGGTCAGGCCGATAGCCATCCACAACCAGCCGGGAATCGGCTGTTTGGCTGGGGGCTGGTAACGACTGGCGCCGCGTTTGGGTGCAGGTTTTTTCTTGGCGGCCAACTTACATGCGCTCCAGCGTTTCCAGGCCCAGCAGTTCCAGGCCTTGCTTGAGGGTGCGCCCGGTCAGTGCGGCGAGGCGCAGGCGGCTCTGCATTTGCTCTGGCGTTGGTGCATTGAGGATCGGGCAGTTCTCGTAGAAGCTGGAGAACAGACCGGCCACATCGTACAGGTACGCGCACAGGGTGTGTGGCGTGCCCTTGTCGGCGACGTTGTTCAGCACTTCGCCGAACTGCGCCAGTTTCGCCGCCAGCTCGTGTTCTTGAGCGGCTTCAAGGACGATCTGCCCGTCCACCTCATCGAAACCCTTGCCGAGTTTGCGGAACACCCCGGCCACGCGGGTGTAGGCGTACAACAGGTACGGCGCGGTGTTGCCCTCGAAATTGAGCATCAGGTCGAAGTTGAAGCTGTAGTCGCTGGTGCGGTGCTTGGACAGGTCGGCGTATTTCACCGCGTCGATGCCCACCACCTTGGCGATCTGGCGCAGTTCGTCTTCGGCCAGATCCGGATTCTTGCCCTTGACCAGGGTGTAGGCGCGGTCCTGGGCTTCGCTCAGCAGGTCGATGAGCTTGACCGTGCCGCCGTCGCGGGTCTTGAACGGCCGGCCGTCGGCGCCGTTCATGGTGCCGAAGCCCATGTGCTCCATCTCCATCGGATGGGTCACGAAACCGGCCAGGCGCGCCACTTCGAACACTTGCTGGAAGTGCAGGGCCTGGCGCTGGTCGACAAAATAAAGAACCCGGTCCGCCTTGAGCACGCTGTTGCGGTAGCGCACGGCCGCCAGGTCGGTGGTGGCGTAGAGGTAGCCGCCGTCAGCCTTGACGATGATCACCGGCAGCGGCTCGCCGTCAGCGGTCTTGAACTGCTCGAGGAACACGCACTGGGCGCCGTTGCTTTCCACCAGCATGCCCTTGGCCTTCAGGTCGTTGACCACGTTGATCAGGTCGTCGTTGTAGGCGCTTTCGCCCATCACGTCGGCCATGGTCAATTTGACGTTCAGCAACTCGTAGATTTTCTGGCAGTGGGACAGGGAGATGTCCTTGAACTTGGTCCACAGCGCCAGGCACTCGGCATCGCCGGCCTGCAGCTTGACCACCAGGCCACGGGCGCGGTCAGCGAATTCGGGCGACTCGTCGAAGCGTTGCTTGGCGGCGCGGTAGAAGTTCTCCAGGTCCGACAGTTCGTCGCTGGTGACCGGGTTTTCCTGCAAATAGGCCATGAGCATGCCGAACTGGGTGCCCCAGTCGCCGACGTGGTTCTGGCGGATCACCGTGTCGCCGAGAAACTCCAGTACCCGTGCCACGCCGTCACCAATGATGGTCGAGCGCAGGTGGCCGACGTGCATTTCCTTGGCGAGGTTGGGGGCCGACAGGTCAACCACGGTGCGTTGCAACGGGCCGGCCTTGCGCACGCCGATACGTTCGTCAGCCAGGGCCACGTCCAAACGCGAGGCCAAGGCCTGGGTGTTCTGGAAGAAGTTGATGAAACCTGGGCCGGCAATGTCAGCCTTGCTGACGTTTTCGTCAGCCGGCAGCGCGGCGATGATTTTTTCGGCCAGGTCCCGCGGTTTCATGCCGGCCGGCTTGGCGAGCATCATTGCGATGTTGCTGGCGAAGTCGCCGTGGGTCTTGTCACGGGTATTTTCGACCTGAATCGCCGGCGACAGGCCTTCTGGCAGCACACCTTCTGTGACGAGTTGGGCGATGGCTTGCTGGATGAGCTGGCGAATGGTGTCTTTCATGGTCTTCTCTTTCAACCGCAGGCGCGGCGGCGCTTCGATGCGCTGGTGGAAAAACTGGGCATTATCCGTGGCCCGGACGAGCTTGCCAACTGTAGCGGGTCGGTTGGGGCTGGGTGGTGATTATTCTTGGTGGCTTGGATGCACTCGGTCTACCCGTGGGAGCGGGCTTGCTCGCGAAAGCGGTG
>NZ_JABWQV010000041.1 GCF_014268615.1 Pseudomonas tehranensis
CGCGAGCAAGCCCGCTCCCACAGGGGTAGGTGTTGATTGAGTTAGCCCGCCCCGCGCAAATGCTCCATCGCCCACACGGCCGCCTCTACCCGTGAGCGCAAACCCAGTTTGTGCAGCAAGTTCTTCACATGAACCTTGACCGTGCCTTCGGTGATGCCCAGTTTGTGGCCGATGACTTTGTTGCTGCAGCCGCCGGCGATGGTCTTGAGCACCTGGCGTTCACGCTCGGTCAGTTCCACGTCGGCCTGGCGGGGCGGGGAGCGCAGCGCCTGGGCCATGACGCGGGTCAGACCGGGGCTGATCACCAGCGCGCCGTTGAGGGCGTCGCGGATGTACTGCACCAGCAGCTCCGGCTCCATGTCCTTGAGCAGGTATCCGTTGGCATCGAGGCGCAGGGCATCGCGGATGTCATCCTCGGCGTCGGAGACGGTGAACAGCAATACTTTGCCGGTGTAATGCATGGCCCGCAGCCGGCGCAGGGTTTCGATGCCGTTCATTTGCGGCATGTTGTTGTCCAGCAGCACCAGGTCGGGTTTGAGCGGTTCGATCAGGGTCAGGGCTTCTTCGCCGTGGCTGGCTTCGCCGACGATGTGCAAGTCGTCTTCGAGTTCAAGCATCTGACGGATCCCTCGACGCATCATTGGGTGGTCGTCGACCAGCAGGAGGGTGTGACGCAGGGGGGCGTTCATGTTGCGAGACCTTCGCTGTGTTGGCCCAGGAATTCCGGTTGGAAATGCACCTGGATACGGGTGCCCTGGGGCGTTCGGGAGTTAATTTGCAGTTGGCCGCGCAAGCTGCGGGCTCGTTCGTTCATGATGTTCAGGCCATGGTGTTCGCGCTGGTCCACTTCGCCACTGAAGCCCCGGCCATCGTCTTCGACCGACAAGCGCACGGTTTCGCCTTCCTGGCGAAGTTCGAGCCAGGCGTTCTCTGCATGGGCATGGCGCAGGCAGTTGGAAAGCGCCTCACGGGTGATCTGCAGGATATGGATCTGCTCGCTGGCCGAGAGCTCGAAGGCCAGGGTGTCGACGAACAGATGCACCTGGAAATCGCCCCGGCGGGAGAACTCTTCAGCGGTGTCCTTGAGTTCCTGGACCAACCCGTCGTCGTGGATCTGCAAGCGGAACGTGGTGAGCAGTTCACGCAACTGGCGGTAGGCATTATTCAGGCCTTCGCGCAGTTCGGCGGTGACGGTCTCAAGGGTTTGCACCGGCTCGCCGCGCCGCATCAGGGTTTGCATGCGGCTCACCTGCAGCTTCATGTACGACAAGGCTTGGGCCAGGGAATCATGTAGCTCGCGGGCAATGATCGTGCGCTCATCGAGCAGCAGCAGGCGATGGTCCTGTTCGCGCTGGCGCTTGAGGGATAGCGAAGTGCCGATCAGGTTCGCCAGGGCCTGGATCAGTGCGGTTTCCCAGGGTTGGGCCTTATGGCCGTCAACAAAATTCGCCTTGAGCTCACCCAGTTCCGTGCCCTGGTTACTGATGCTGAACGTCTGCGGCCGGGCGCTGTGATGTTTCTGGCAGGTGGCGCAATCGCTGCTGGCGCAGACCTCGCGGCTGTTGGCGCCATGCAGCGACAGCAGTTGCCGGGCCGGCGCCTGCAACTGGCCTTGCAGGCACAGCGACAGACGCAGGCCCGGCAGCCGCTGCTGGAACCGGCTGATCAGTTCATCCAACCCTTCGGCATTGGCCTGCCGCGTGGCCAGGCTGCGGCTGCTCTGATACAGCAGCTCCAGGGCGGCATTGGCCTGTTGCAGGTTCAGGGTCTTTTGCCGGACCTGGTTCTCCAGGGTGCGGTGCGATTGCTCGATCGTCTCGGCCATGGTGTTGAAGCTGGTCGCCAACTGGCCCAGTTCATCCTCGGACTGATGATTGACCCGCACCTGGAACTCGCCACGGCGAAAGCGCTGAGTGGCATCCACCAGCTCCTGCAACGGCGTGACCACGCCGTACTGCAATTCATACAGGCCAATCAGCAGGATGATCATGGTGCTGAACAGCGCCATGCCCTGGATCGTCTGTTGCCAGGCTTGCTTGTGCTCGCTCTGGCGCTGCAACAGGGTGACGAACTGGTCCAGTTGCTCGACGAAGGAGCCGGCGCTGGCGTGAAAGAACGCTGAATCGCCGCGTTCGATGGCCGGACGCAAGGTCTGGTTCCAGCGCTGCATGAGGCTCTGATAGCTCTGATGCAGGGAGGTCGTCGGTCCGTCTTCCAGCACGGCGCGCAGGGACGGGCTTTCGAGACGTCGTTGCAGGCTGTCGATGATCGCCGGGACATCGTCGCTGGCCCCGGCGGTCAATTTCCAGCTCAGGTGATAGGTCTCCATGCGCACGGATCCGGCGGTGTTGATGGCGGCAGCATCACCCTGGCTGAACCAGGCAATCAGACCGGCGCTCAAGGAACTGGCCAGGGCCAGGATGGCGATCAGGATCACCGCCAGCCCGGCGCGAGCGGGCAGGGAACTGCGCAGCCAGCGCATCATCGAGACCGACCCTGGAAGAAAATCTGCAAACCGAACATGGGGGATGCCCTGGACTTGGGGGGGTAGCAGCCGATCCCGGACGCACTACCTCTAAAGAGTTGTCGGCCGCTCCGTTTCGATAAAAGCGTCGGCCGAAATGTTCAAGGCCTTGATAAATAAAGGTTCTTATCAACTTCAGGCTCTACCCCCTAAGAGGTAGACGGCGCCAGCATAGGTCAGTACCGCCGGGACGCACGTTGACCCAAGTCAAGTTTTAGCAGGGTAGGCATCACTAGGCTGCGCTCATCGAACTTATGGGGAGTGCACCGAGATGCGAGCGCAAGTGCAACAAGGGCTGGTACTGGGGATGAGTACCCTGGCCTTCACCGTGTGCTTCATGGTCTGGATGATGTTTGCCGTGCTCGGTGTTCCGATCAAGGAAATGCTGGCCCTGAACGAAACCCAGTTTGGCTTGCTGGCGGCCACGCCGGTGCTCACCGGTTCGCTGGTGCGCCTGCCTCTGGGGTTGCTGACCGACCGCTTCGGCGGGCGCATCGTGTTCTTCCTGCTGATGCTCTCCTGTGTGCTGCCGCTGTACCTGATCACCCTGGCGACTGCTTTCTGGCAGTTCCTGGTGCTTGGTCTGTTCGTCGGCCTGGCCGGGGGATCGTTCTCGGTGGGCATCGCTTATGTGGCCAAGTGGTTCGACAAACAGAATCAAGGCTTCGCGATGGGTGTGTTCGGCGCGGGTAACGCTGGCGCCGCATTGACCAAATTCCTCGCGCCGGCCTTGATCGCATTCGGTTCCTGGCACCTGGTGCCGAAGGTGTTCAGCGCCATTCTGTTCATCACCGCGCTGCTGTTCTGGTTCCTCACCACCGAGAAAAAGGAACACAGCGGCAGCGGTGGCGCCACGTTGCGCGAGCAATTGAAAACCCTGAAAGAGCCGGCCGTTTGGCGCTACTGCCAGTACTACTCGATCGTGTTCGGCGGCTATGTGGCCCTGGCCCTCTGGATGACCAAGTACTACGTGCAGGAATACGGCTTCAGCCTGCAAAGCGCGGCGTTGCTGGCAGCGTGTTTTTCCCTGCCCGGAGGCGTGCTGCGAGCGGTCGGTGGCTGGATGTCCGACCGCTGGGGCGCTCAGAGCGTGACCTGGTGGGTGTTGTGGGTCAGCTGGATCTGCCTGTTCCTGCTCTCGTACCCACAGACCCAACTGCAAGTGCAGACCGTCAACGGCACGGTGGATTTTCACATCGGCCTCAACGCCACACTGTTCACCGTGCTGCTGTTCGTGATGGGCATTGCCTTCGCGTTCGGCAAGGCCTCGGTCTTCAAGTACATCGCCAATGACTACCCGAAAAACATGGGCGCGGTGTCCGGCATCGTCGGCCTGGCCGGCGGGTTGGGGGGCTTTGTGCTGCCGATCATGTTCGGCGCCCTGGTGGACCTCACCGGCGTGCGCTCGTCCTGCTTCATGTTGATGTACGGCGTGGTCTGGGTCTCCCTCATCTGGATGTACCTGAGCGAGGTGCGCAAGCGCCCGCTGTTGGGTAAACAGCCGCCCGCCAGCCAATCCCCGTTTTCCAGCATTGCCCAAGGAGAAGAACATGTCCGTTCTGCAAACGCCTGAAAAGGGCCCGGTCATCCATGACTGGCGCCCGGAAGACCCCGCGTTCTGGGGCAAGAGTGGCAAACAGACCGCCCGGCGTAACCTGTGGATTTCCATCCCGGCGCTGCTGTTGGCCTTCGCGGTGTGGATGGTCTGGAGCACGGTGATCGTGCGCCTGAACGCCATCGGCTTCAGCTTCAGTACCGACCAGTTGTTCTGGCTCGCGGCCTTGCCGGGGCTGTCGGGCGCGACCTTGCGCATCTTCTATTCGTTCATGGTGCCGATCTTCGGCGGTCGTCGCTGGACGGCCCTGAGCACCGCGTCGCTGCTGATACCGGCGCTGTGGATGGGCTTTGCCGTGCAGGATCCGGCCACGCCTTACAGCGTGTTCGTGCTGATTGCGCTGCTCTGTGGTTTTGGCGGCGGCAACTTCGCCTCGAGCATGTCCAACATCAGCTTCTTTTACCCCAAGTCCCAGCAGGGCACGGCCCTGGGTTTGAACGCCGGGCTGGGCAACCTGGGCGTGTCGGTGATGCAGTTCAGCGTGCCGCTGGTGATTTCCTTCGGTGTCTTCGGCTTCATGGGCGGCCAGCCGCAGGTGCTGGCCGACGGCAGTTCGTTATGGCTGCAGAACGCCGGTTTTATCTGGGTGCCGTTCATCCTCGCCGTAACCGTGATCGCCTGGTTCGGCATGAACGACCTGTCCAGCGCCCGCGCTTCGTTCAGCGAGCAGGCAGTGATTTTCAAGCGCAAGCACAACTGGCTGATGTGCTGGTTGTACCTGGCGACTTTCGGTTCGTTCATTGGTTTCTCGGCCGCGTTTCCGCTGCTGATCAAAACCTCGTTCCCTGACGTCATCGCCCTGAAGTTCGCCTTCCTTGGCCCGCTGGTGGGGGCCTTGGTACGGCCACTGGGTGGCTGGCTGGCGGACAAGCTCGGCGGCGCGAAGGTCACCTTGTGGAACTTCGTACTGATGATCGCGATGGTCTTCGGCGTCATGCACTTCCTGCCGCAGAACGGCCAGGGCGGTAGTTTCTACGGCTTCCTCGGCATGTTCATGTTGCTGTTCATCACCACTGGCGTGGGCAACGGTTCCACGTTCCGCATGATCCCGGTGATCTTCCGCACCCTGCATGAAAAAGCCAGCCGCGGCCAACAACCCGAACTGCGTGAACAAGCGCTCAAGAACGCCGGCAAGGAGTCGGCCGCGGTGCTGGGTTTCAGCTCGGCCATGGGCGCCTTCGGCGCGTTCTTCATCCCCAAATCATTCGGCACTTCGATGGCCCTGACCGGCGGCCCGGAGATGGCCTTCTACATGTTCGTCGGCTTCTACCTGAGCTGCATCGTGGTGACCTGGTGGTGGTACGCCCGCAAGGGCGCCGCAACACCGTGCTAAGCCGAACCTAAACCTGCGTGGGCGGGGCGCAGACCCCGCGGAGCAAGCCTGAGAGGAACACACTGTGAGTCATTTACTGGATCAACTGCGGTTTTTCAACCGTAAGCAAGGCGAGTTTTCCGACGGCCATGGCGAGACCCGCAAGGAGTCCCGCGACTGGGAGAACGTCTACCGTTCCCGCTGGCAGTACGACAAGATCGTGCGTTCCACCCACGGGGTGAACTGCACCGGTTCGTGCTCGTGGAAAATCTACGTCAAGAACGGCCTGATCACCTGGGAAACCCAGCAGACCGATTACCCGCGCACCCGTAACGACTTGCCCAACCACGAGCCGCGCGGCTGTCCTCGTGGCGCTAGCTATAGCTGGTACATCTACAGCGCCAACCGGCTCAAGTACCCGAAGATCCGCAAGCCATTGCTCAAGCTGTGGCGCGACGCCCGGCAGACCCTGGCACCGGTCGAAGCCTGGGCCAGCATCGTCGAGGACAAGGCCAAGGCCGACTCGTATAAAAGCAAGCGCGGCATGGGCGGTTTCATCCGTTCCAACTGGGAAGAAGTCAACGAGATCATCGCCGCGGCCAACGTCTACACCGTCAAGCAATACGGCCCGGATCGGGTGGTCGGCTTCTCGCCGATCCCGGCCATGTCGATGGTCAGCTATGCCGCAGGTTCGCGTTACCTGTCGCTGATCGGTGGCGTGTGCCTGAGCTTCTACGACTGGTACTGCGACCTGCCACCGGCCTCGCCGATGGTTTGGGGCGAGCAGACCGACGTGCCGGAATCGGCCGACTGGTACAACTCCAACTACATCATTGCCTGGGGCTCCAACGTCCCGCAGACCCGCACCCCTGACGCGCACTTTTTCACCGAGGTGCGCTACAAGGGCACCAAGACCGTGGCGATCACCCCGGACTATTCGGAAGTCGCCAAGCTCACCGACCTGTGGCTCAACCCCAAGCAGGGCACCGACGCGGCCCTGGCCCAGGCTTTCAACCATGTGATCTTCAAAGAGTTTCACCTGGACAAGCCCAGCGCCTACTTCACCGAGTACGCCAAGCGTTACACCGACTTGCCGGTGCTGGTGATGCTCAAGCCAATGCTCGGCGTGGCGCCGGGTTCGGGCTACCAGCCTGATCGCTTCCTGCGCGCCAGCGACCTGACCAATAACCTCGGTCAAGAGAACAACCCTGAATGGAAAACCATCGCCCTGGATGCCAGCGGTGAACTGGTTTCGCCACAAGGCTCCATCGGCTATCGCTGGGGCGAGGAGGGCAAATGGAACATTCTTGCCCGTGAAGGCGGTGAGGGCCGTGAGATCGACCTCAAGCTCAGCCTGATTGGCGATGACGTCGCTGAAGTGGCGTTCCCGTATTTTGCCGGTGAAGCCCAGGAGTACTTCCAGCACGTGGCCGGTGAAGCGGTGCAGTACCGCCGAGTGCCGGTGCACAGCGTGGTGCTGGCTGACGGCAGCGTGGCGAAGGTCGCCACGGTGTTTGACCTGTCGGCGGCCAACCTGGCCATCGACCGTGGCCTGGGTGGCGCCAACGTTGCCAAGGACTACGACGACGCCTCGGTGCCCGGCACCCCGGCCTGGCAGGAGCAGATCACCGGCGTGAGCCGCGAGAAAGCCATCCAGATCGCCCGTGAGTTCGCTGACAACGCCGACAAGACCCGTGGCCGTTCGATGATCATCGTCGGCGCGGCGATGAACCACTGGTACCACATGGACATGAACTACCGTGGGCTGATCAACATGCTCATGCTCTGTGGGTGTGTCGGTCAGACCGGCGGCGGTTGGGCCCACTATGTCGGCCAGGAAAAACTCCGTCCGCAATGCGGCTGGTTGCCCCTGGCCTTCGGTCTGGACTGGAACCGTCCGCCCCGGCAGATGAACGGCACCAGCTTCTTCTACGGCCACAGCTCGCAATGGCGCCACGAGAAGATGAGCATGCACGACGTGCTCTCGCCCCTGGCGGACAAATCGCAGTTCCCCGAGCATGCCCTGGACTACAACATTCGCGCCGAACGGGCTGGCTGGCTGCCCAGCGCGCCACAACTCAACACCAACCCGCTGCACATCTGCCGCGATGCCGCCGCCGCGGGCCTGGAGCCCAAGGATTACGTGGTCAAGTCGCTGCAGGACGGCACCCTGCGGTTTGCCTGCGAGCAACCTGACAGCCCGGTTAACTTCCCGCGCAACATGTTCATCTGGCGTTCCAACCTGCTGGGCTCCTCGGGCAAAGGCCACGAGTACATGCTCAAGTACCTGCTGGGCACCAAGAACGGCGTGATGAACGAAGACATCGGCTTTGGCGGCGAATCCAAGCCTACCGAGGCTGAATGGGTCGACAACGGTGCCATCGGCAAACTGGACCTGGTGACCACCCTGGACTTCCGCATGTCCTCGACCTGCGTGTACTCCGACATCGTCTTGCCGACCGCGACCTGGTACGAAAAAGACGACATGAACACGTCGGACATGCACCCGTTCATCCACCCATTGTCGGCCGCCATCGAT
Source organism: Pseudomonas tehranensis (assembly GCF_014268615.1). Taxonomy (GTDB): domain Bacteria; phylum Pseudomonadota; class Gammaproteobacteria; order Pseudomonadales; family Pseudomonadaceae; genus Aquipseudomonas; species Aquipseudomonas tehranensis. The sequence goes on from NZ_JABWQV010000041.1 coordinate 7,991, forward strand.
CCGGCCTGGGAATCGCGTTCGGACTGGGAAATCTACAAGGGCATCGCCAAGGCGTTCTCCGCCATGTCGGTCGGACACCTGGGTGTCGAGAAAGACCTGGTCACCGTGCCGTTGATGCATGACAGCGTCGGTGAACTGGCCCAGCCGTTTGGTGGCACCGACTGGAAAAGCGCCGGCGTGGCGCCGCAACCGGGCAAGAACGCACCCAATCTGCAGGTGGTGGAGCGCGATTACCCGAACATCTACAAGCAGTTCACGTCCCTGGGCCCGATGCTGGAAAAACTCGGCAACGGCGGCAAGGGCATCAACTGGAACACCGACGATGAAGTGAAATTCCTCGGTGAGCTCAATCACCATGAAGTCGACGTCGGTATCAGCCAGGGTCGGCCGAAGATCGACAGCGCCATTGACGCGGCTGAGGTGATTCTGTCCCTGGCCCCGGAAACCAATGGCCAGGTGGCCGTCAAGGCCTGGGCGGCCCTGTCGAAATTCACCGGTATCGATCACAGCCATCTGGCGCTGTCCAAGGCCCACGAAGCGATTCGCTTCCGCGACATCCAGGCCCAGCCGCGCAAGATCATTTCCAGCCCGACCTGGTCTGGCCTGGAAGACGATCACGTCAGCTACAACGCCGGCTATACCAACGTTCACGAGGCGATTCCATGGCGCACCATCACTGGCCGCCAGCAGTTCTACCAGGATCACCCGTGGATGCAGGCGTTCGGCGAGCAACTGATGAGCTATCGGCCGCCGGTCAACACCCGCACCATCGAAGGCGTGAAGGGCAAGCGCAGCAATGGCGAGACCGAGATCGTCCTGAACTGGATCACCCCGCACCAGAAGTGGGGCATCCACAGCACCTACAGCGACAACCTGCTGATGCTCACCTTGAGCCGTGGCGGACCGATTGTCTGGCTTTCGGAAATCGACGCCAAGCGCGCCGGTATCGAGGACAACGATTGGATCGAGTGCTTCAACGTCAACGGTGCACTGACCGCCCGCGCGGTGGTCAGTCAGCGCGTCAAGGAAGGCATGGTGATGATGTATCACGCTCAGGAACGGATCGTGAACGTGCCAGGTTCGGAAACCACCAAGACCCGTGGCGGCCACCATAACTCGGTGACCCGCGTGGTGCTCAAGCCCACTCACATGATCGGTGGCTACGCGCAACAAGCCTACGGTTTCAACTATTACGGCACGGTCGGTTGCAACCGCGACGAGTTCGTCGTGGTGCGCAAGATGTCCAAGGTCGATTGGCTCGACGGTTCCAGTGGCGATGATCTGCCACGTCCACTGCCAACCGATATCGAGGAGAACTGAGATGAAAATTCGCTCACAAATCGGCATGGTCCTGAACCTGGACAAATGCATCGGCTGCCACACCTGCTCGATCACCTGCAAGAACGTCTGGACCAGCCGCGAAGGCATGGAGTACGCCTGGTTCAACAACGTTGAATCCAAGCCCGGCATCGGCTACCCCAAGGAATGGGAAAACCAGGACAAGTGGAAGGGCGGCTGGATCCGCAACGCCGACGGTTCGATCAACCCGCGCATCGGCGGCAAGTTCCGCGTGCTGGCGAACATCTTCGCCAACCCGGACCTGCCGAGCCTGGACGATTACTACGAACCGTTCGACTTCGACTACCAGCACCTGCACACGGCGCCGCTGGGCGAGCATCAGCCCACCGCACGGCCGCGCTCGCTGGTGTCTGGCAAGCGCATGGAGAAAATCGAATGGGGCCCGAACTGGGAGGAAATCCTCGGCACCGAGTTCGCCAAGCGGCGCAAGGACAAGAACTTCGACCAGATCCAGGCGGACATCTACGGCGAATACGAAAACACTTTCATGATGTACCTGCCGCGTCTGTGCGAGCACTGCCTGAACCCGGCGTGCGCGGCGTCCTGCCCGAGCGGGGCGATCTACAAGCGCGAGGAGGACGGCATCGTCCTGATCGACCAGGAGAAATGCCGGGGCTGGCGCATGTGCATCAGCGGCTGCCCGTACAAGAAAATCTATTTCAACTGGAAGAGCGGCAAATCGGAAAAATGCATTTTCTGCTACCCGCGCATCGAAGCCGGGATGCCGACCGTTTGCGCTGAAACCTGCGTAGGGCGCATTCGCTACCTGGGTGTGTTGCTGTATGACGCCGACCGCATCAGTGAAGTGGCGAGCACCGCCAACGAGCACGACCTGTATGAGAAGCAACTGGAGATCTTCCTCGACCCGAACGACCCGGCGGTGATTCGCCAGGCCCTGGCCGACGGCGTGCCGCAGTCGGTGATCGACTCGGCGCAACGCTCGCCGGTCTACAAAATGGCCGTGGACTGGAAACTCGCGCTGCCGTTGCACCCTGAATACCGCACCTTGCCCATGGTTTGGTACGTGCCGCCACTGTCGCCGATCCAGAACGCTGCGGCGGCCGGCACTGTGGGCATGAACGGGGTGATCCCGGACGTCGACAGCCTGCGCATCCCGCTGCGCTACCTGGCCAACATGCTCACCGCCGGCGATGAAAAGCCGGTCAAGCGCGCCCTCAAGCGCCTGCTGGCGATGCGTGCCTACAAGCGTTCCGAACAGGTGGACGGCGTGCAGGACCTGCAGGTGCTGGCCGATGTCGGCCTGAGCGTGAACCAGGTGGAAGAGATGTACCGCTACCTGGCCATCGCCAACTACGAAGACCGTTTCGTCGTGCCAAGCGCCCACCGCGAAGACGCCATGAGCGACGCGTTCGCCGAACGCTCCGGTTGTGGTTTCAGTTTCGGCAGCGGTTGCAGTGGCAGTTCCGACACCAACATGTTCGGCGGCAAAAAAGCCAATCGCCGCGACGTGATCAAAACCGTGCAGTTGTGGGAGGAATGAACATGCGCATTCTCAAGGTGATTTCGTTGCTGCTCGATTATCCGACCGAGACCCTGGTGCAAGGCCGTGACGAGCTGGAACAGGCCATCCTCCAGGCACGGGAAATCAGTCCGCAACAGCGCGCCGCGCTGTTCGAACTGCTCGAACTGATCTGCGGCAAGGACCTGATGGACGGCCAGGAGCACTACGGTGCGCTGTTCGGCCGTGGGCGCTCGTTGTCGCTGCTGTTGTTCGAACACGTCCATGGCGAATCCCGCGATCGGGGCCAGGCCATGGTGGACATGATGGCCCAGTACGAAGAGGCCGGTTTTGCCATCGGCGTGAAGGAACTGCCCGATTACATCCCGCTGTACCTGGAGTTTCTCTCCACCCGCGAAGACGTCGAGGCTCGCGAGGGCCTGGCTGACGTGGAACACCTGTTGGCCTTGCTCGCTGCACGCCTGGAAGAGCGGGAAAGCGCCTACGCCAGTTGCTTCAGGGCCTTGCTGCAAATCGCCGGGGCCGAGCCCCAGGTGGCGGTGGCCGGGTTGCGCGAGCAGGTAAAGGCCGAGCCACGGGATGACTCCCTCGAAGCCCTGGACAAGATCTGGGAAGAAGAAGCGGTGGATTTCATGCAGGCCGAACAACAGGACCGTTGCAGTTCACTGCCCAGCGGGCCAGGCAAGGCGCGGGACGAAAGTGCGGTGCCGTTGCACTGGGTGGATTTTCAGCATGAAGGCCTGGCCGCAGCGCCAGCCGGGGAGGTGGGTAATGTCTAAATGGGATCTGTTGATGTTCGGGGTCTACCCCTATGTCGCCTTGGCGATTTGCCTGATCGGCAGTTGGGCGCGGTTCGACCTGTCCCAGTACACCTGGAAGGCCGGTTCCAGCCAGATGCTGAGCAACCGTGGCATGCGTGTGGCGAGCAACCTGTTCCACGTCGGTGTGCTGTTCGTGCTGGCTGGGCACTTTGTCGGCCTGCTGACACCCTCGGCGATCTACCACCATGTATTGAGCACTGAGAACAAGCAGTTGCTGGCGATGGTGTCCGGCGGTTTCTTCGGTGTGCTGGGCCTGATCGGCCTGGTGATGCTGCTCAACCGGCGGCTGACTGACCCGCGGGTGCGTGCCACGTCCAGTACGTCGGACATCCTGGTGTTGGTGGTGCTGCTGGTGCAACTGGTGCTGGGCTTGATGACCATTGTGGCGTCGACCGCCCATATGGACGGCTCGGTGATGGTGATGCTGGCCGACTGGGCACAGAACACTGTGCTGTTGCGTCCGGTTGAGGCGGCCGCGGCCATTGCGCCAGTGGGCTTGGTCTACAAGCTTCATGTGGTGCTGGGCCTGACCCTGTTCGTGCTGTTCCCGTTCACCCGTCTGGTACACATCGTCAGTGCGCCGGTCTGGTACCTGGGACGTCGTTATCAAATCGTTCGGCAGAAGTTTTGAGGAGAAGATCATGGCGAGTGGATGCGGATGTGGTGGCAGTGGTGGCGGCAGCGGCGGTTGTGGTTCTTCGGCAAAAGCGGCACCGGTGATGGCGTCGATCGATGAGGTCGAACCGACCGGGGCGGTGCAGTTCGAACCGGCCCAGGCCGGGCCGGCAGCGGGCGATGATGCCCCGGCGCAATTGATCGCCAGCAGTGAGCAGGAGTGGCCGATCATCAGCGTCAACGGGGTGTCGATCACCCCGCAGGCGATGGCCCAGGAGCTGCAATATCACCCGGCTGAAAGCCGCGAGGATGCGGTCTACCAGGCTGCCCGGGCGTTGGTGATCCGGGAATTGCTCCAGCAACGCATTGCCGAGCTGGGGCTGGCGTTGCAGGTGGGCGCCGGTGAAAACGAAGAGGAGGCGGCCACGCGGCTGTTGCTCGAACGTGAGGTGCAGGTGCCGCAATGTGATGAGGCGACCTGTTTGCGCTACTACGAAAGCAATCGGGCGCGCTTTCACAGCGCACCGTTGCTGGCGGTGCGGCACATCCTGCTCGAGTGTGCACCGGACGACGCCGAAGCGCGCGACCAGGCGCACGGCCAGGCCGAAAACCTGCTGCAACGCCTGGACGAGTTCCCCGGCAGCTTTGCCGAGCTGGCGCTGAACCACTCGGCCTGCCCGTCCAAGGCGCAGGGCGGTTCGCTGGGGCAGATCAGCAAGGGCCAGACCGTGCCCGAACTGGAGCGCCAGTTGTTTGCCTTGCCGGCCGGCCTGGTTGGCAAACCGCTGGAAAGTCGCTACGGCTGGCATGTGATCAGCATCGATCAGCGTGTCGAAGGCCAACCGTTGCCTTATGAGGCGGTGGCGACGGCGATTCGCACCCAACTGCAACAAGGCGTGTGGCAGAAGGCGCTGGTGCAGTACCTGCAAACCCTGATCGGTGCGGCGGACATTCGCGGCATTCATCTTCAGGGCGCCGACTCGCCGCTGGTGCAGTGAGCACCGGCTCAATCAGGGGACAGACATGAACGCCGTGTTGCAGGACGGATTTGGGCGCCAGATCGATTATCTGCGGATGTCGGTGACCGATCGTTGTGATTTTCGCTGTGTGTATTGCATGGCGAAAAACATGACCTTCCTGCCGCGTCAGCAAGTGTTGACCCTGGAGGAACTGCACCGCTTGGCGCGGCTGTTCGTGGGCCTGGGGGTCAAGAAGATCCGCCTGACCGGTGGCGAACCGCTGATCCGTCCGGGCATCGTCGGGTTGTGTCGCGACATCGCGGCGTTGCCCGGCCTGCGGGAACTGGTGATGACCAGCAACGGTTCGCAGCTGGGGCGACTGGCCCGACCGCTGGTCGAAGCCGGGGTCAAGCGCATGAACATCAGCCTGGACAGTCTGGATGGCGAGCGCTTTCGGGCGATCACCCGCAACGGTGACCTGGATCAGGTGCTGGCGGGCATTGAGGCGGCGAAGGCCGCGGGGTTCGAGCGGATCAAGCTCAACTGCGTGGTGATGAAAGGGCGCAACTTCGATGAAGTCCCGGCGCTGGTGCAGTACGCCATCGAGCAACGCATCGACATCAGCTTCATCGAGGAAATGCCCCTGGGTGAAGTCGGGCGTTCCCGTGGTGAGTCGTTCTGTTCCAGCGATGAGGTCCGGGCTGTCATTGCCGGCCATCACCGGCTGCTCGACAGCACCGAAAACAGCGGCGGCCCGGCGCGTTATGTGCGCCTGGAGCAGCATGCGCAGACCCGAATCGGTTTTATTTCCCCCAATACCCATAACTTTTGCGCCAGTTGCAACCGAGTGCGCATGACCGTTGAAGGACGGTTGCTGCTGTGCCTGGGACAGGAGGACTCGCTGGACCTGCGCAGCTTGCTGCGGCGTTATCCGCTGGACGATCAACCGGTGATCCAGGCGGTGCAACAGGCCTTGCGCGGGAAACCTTTGCGCCATGACTTCAACCCGGGCGGGGAAGTGCAGATTGTGCGTTTCATGAATATGAGTGGTGGGTGAGCTGCACCGAACATATTGAATGTACCGCCGCCATCGCGAGCAGGCTCGCTCCCACAGGGGATCTAAGGTGTACGCAGAAATTGCAGTCGCCTGAAACCAATGTGGGAGCGAGCCTGCTCGCGATGACGACAGCAAGGTCAACCTCAATGCCTGCTGACCGACCCTCGATTCTTGATATCGATCAATTGCAACTCGATCGTTTGGCCGTACTCTCCACTGCATATTGTGTTTATAGCTTATTAATTATCTATATGTAGTGTCTGGAGCCAAAATGCAGAGCACGTTGATCACAGTGGGGTGTAACCGTTTGCACAAGCGCGACGGCAGTGTGGTTGCCTTCGACGCGGACAAGATCCGCCAGGCGCTGATCGCCGCTGGCAAGGCCACTGGCGAATACGCCGAGGCCGAGGCCGAGGAGTTGCTGAAGGCAGTGCTGGCTCGACTGGAAGGGCAAACGCGCTTGAACGTCGAGCAGATCCAGGACCGTGTCGAGCGGGTGCTGATGGACGCCGGTTTCTTTCTGGCCATGCGTGCCTATATCGTCTATCGCGAGCAACATGGACGCCTGCGCCGCGACCGTCGCACCCTGGTCGAAGTCGCCACTTCGATGAACGAATACCTGGACCGCGAAGACTGGCGCGTGCAGGCCAACGCCAACCAGGGTTACTCCCTCGGTGGGCTGATCCTCAATGTATCGGGCAAGGTCACCGCCAACTACTGGCTCGACGAGGTCTACAGCCAGGCCATCGGCCAGGCACACCGCGAGGCCGATCTGCATGTCCATGACCTGGACATGCTCGCCGGCTACTGTGCCGGCTGGTCCTTGCGTACGCTGTTGCACGAAGGCCTCAACGGCGTACCGGGTCGGGTCGAGGCCGGGCCGCCCAAGCATTTGAGCAGCGCCTTGGGGCAGATGGTGAATTTCCTCGGCACCCTGCAAAACGAATGGGCCGGCGCCCAGGCGTTCAGCTCGTTCGACACCTACCTGGCGCCCTATGTGCGCAAGGACAAGCTCAGCTATGGCGAGGTGCGCCAGTCGTTGCAGGAGTTTATCTACAACCTCAACGTTCCGTCGCGCTGGGGGACACAAACCCCGTTCACCAACCTCACGTTCGATTGGGTCTGCCCGGAGGATCTGCGCGAACAGATCCCGGTGATCGGCGGCGAAGAGATGCCGTTCGCCTATGGCGACCTGCAAGAAGAAATGGAGCTGATCAACCGCGCCTACATTGAGGTGATGCAGGCCGGTGACGCGAAAGGGCGGGTATTCACCTTCCCGATCCCGACCTACAACATCACCCATGATTTCCCGTGGGACAGCGAGAACGCCGACCGGCTGTTCGAAATGACCGCCCGTTATGGCCTGCCGTATTTCCAGAACTTCCTCAACTCGGACATGCAACCCAACCAGGTGCGCTCGATGTGCTGCCGCCTGCAACTGGATGTGCGCGAGCTGCTCAAGCGCGGTGGGGGGCTGTTCGGCTCGGCGGAACAAACCGGCTCACTGGGTGTGGTGACGATCAACTGCGCGCGCCTGGGCTACCTGTACAAAGGCGACACCAGCGCGCTGCTGCAACGCATCGATGCGCTGATGGAACTGGCGAAGGAGAGCCTGGAGGTCAAGCGCAAGGTCATCCAGCACCACATGGACGCCGGTCTGTACCCGTACACCAAGCGCTACCTGGGCACCCTGCGCAATCACTTCTCCACCATCGGCGTGAACGGCCTGCACGAAATGCTGCGCAATTTCACCGATGACCAGCAAGGCCTGCATACCGAGCAAGGCCGGGCATTCGCGCTGAAACTGCTGGATCATGTGCGTGCCACGCTGCTGCGCTTCCAGGAAGAAACCGGCCACCTCTACAACCTGGAAGCCACGCCCGCCGAAGGCACCACCTACCGTTTCGCCAAAGAAGACCTCAAACGCTACCCCGATATCTTGCAGGCCGGCAGTCCGATCGCACCGTATTACACCAACTCGTCGCAATTGCCGGTGGGCTTCACCGACGACCCGTTCGAAGCCCTGGAACTGCAAGACGAACTGCAATGCAAATACACCGGCGGCACCGTGCTGCACCTGTACATGGCCGAGCAGATCTCCTCCACACAGGCCTGCAAGCAGCTGGTGCGCAAGGCCCTGGGACGTTTCCGCTTGCCGTACCTGACCATCACGCCGACCTTTTCCATCTGCCCGGTGCACGGCTACCTGGCTGGCGAGCACGAGTTTTGCCCCAAATGCGACGAGGCCTTGCTACTGCAACAGCAGTTGGCAGGCAGCGTTCACTGATCCGATCCATCGACCGCAAGGAGCTTCACCCATGAATGCATCGCAGAGTCTTCCACAAGCCCAGCGTCAACGTTGCGAAGTCTGGACCCGCGTGATGGGCTACCACCGCCCGGTGGCGGCCTTCAATCCAGGCAAGCAGTCCGAGCACCGCGAACGGGTGCATTTCACTGAAAGCGCGGCCGGGCGTCCATGAGTCGAGTGCTACGGGTCGGGGGCCTGGTGCCCCTGACCACCCTTGATTATCCGGGCCAATTGGCTTGCGTACTGTTTTGCCAGGGTTGCGCCTGGCGTTGCCGTTATTGCCACAACCCGCAACTGATCCCGCCGCGCGGCAGCGAAGAAGTGGATTGGTGTCGGGTGCTAGCGTTTTTGCAACGTCGCCAGGATCTGCTTGACGCCGTGGTGTTCAGCGGCGGCGAACCGACCTTGCAGGACGGCCTCGCCTCGGCCATGGACGAGGTGCGGCAGATGGGCTTTCGCATTGGCCTGCACAGCGCCGGCATCAAACCGGCGGCCTTCGCCAAAGTGGTCGGGCAAGCCGACTGGGTTGGCTTCGACATCAAGGCCTTGCCCGAAGACGCTCTGGACGTGACTCGGGTTCATGGCAGCGGCGCCGCCAACTGGCGTAGCCTCGACCATTTGCTGGAAAGCGGCGTGGACTATGAATGCCGGACCACCGTGCATTGGCATTTGTTCGACCCCGAACGCTTGCTGACCCTGGCTCGCCGCTTGAGCGAGCAGGGCGTCACGCGTTTCGCTGTGCAACTGGTGCGCACCGCCCGAATGCTCGACCCCCATCTTTCCAGTGTTTCGGCACAGGCCTTGCAGCCGGAGTTGTGGGCCGCCATGCGCGAGTTGTTTCCCTCGTTCGTTTTACGTAGTTGACCGTCCCCGGGGATGAACGACCGACAGCGGCTCGGGATCGCCGAGCCGTTCTTTTCTATGGCTTTTCTTATGGTTTTCAAATGCGCTGCCAATCGGCAGGTAGTTGAACAGGGAGCATTTGATATGACCAGACTCACCACTGCCCACCGTATCGTGATCGGCTTTGCCATCGCGCCACTGGCGTTGATCGCTCTGGCGTTGTACGCCTTGAACGACCTGGCCACGCTGCGCGATCAGGCGGTGCAGATCGTCAAACAGGATTGGCCGAAGATCGAGCCGATCATGGTGATCGCCACGGGCGTGCGCGATAACGCCAGGAACACCCGGGATCTGTTGATCGACAAGAACAACGCGCAGGTCCAGCAATCGATCGACATGACCCGACAACGTATTACCCAGGCCTTTACCACGCTGGAGCCGTTGTTCGACCAGCCCGAAGGCAAAGCGGCGTATGCGGCACTGAAGAAGCACCGTGAGGCGTATGTGGCCGCGTTCGTTCAAGTGCAGGCGTTGATTCGCCAGGGTGCGATGGACGACGCGATGACGCAACTCAAGCAAGGCGTGATGCCGGCGGAGATTGAGGTCTACAAAAGCCTGGAAGGACTGATGGCGATGCAAGGCAAGCTTTTCGTCCAACGTGAACGCCTGGCCCAAGCGCGTTACAGCGACGCGCGGCGCAACATGCTGGCGTTGGTGCTGGTCTGCCTGGCCCTAGTGAGTACCGTTGCGGTACTGGTGACCCGCAGCGTGACCCGTCCGTTGGGCGGCGAGCCCGATGATGCGGCGCGGGTGCTGAGCCAGATTGCCCGAGGCGACTTGACGATCCGCGTGCCGCTGGACGCCGGGAGTGCAAACGACAGCGTAATGAGCAACATGCATGACATGCAGCAGAGCCTCAACAGCATGGTCCGGCACATTGCAGCTTCGGTGGATCGGGTGGCCAGTTCCTCCGAAGAGCTGAGCGCGGTGAGCAGTCAGACCAACAGCACCCTGGAACTGCAAGGCCAGGAAATCGAACAGGCCGCGGCGGCCGTGAACCAGATGACGGCGGCGGTGGATGAAGTGGCGCGCAACGCCGTGAGTACCAGCGAAGCCTCGCGGGTCTCCGAGCAAACCGCCCAGCGTGGTCGTGAGCAGGTCCAGGAGACCGTCGCTTCGATCAGCGCATTGGCGCTGGGGGTCACGGATTCTTCGGGACGCATCCAGCAGTTGGCCGGACGGGTCGAGCACATCAGTTCGGTGCTGGACGTGATCCGCAGCATCGCCGATCAAACCAATCTGCTGGCCCTGAACGCCGCTATTGAAGCGGCCCGCGCCGGCGATGCCGGGCGCGGTTTTGCGGTGGTGGCCGACGAAGTCCGGGCGCTGGCCCATCGCACCCAGGATTCGACCCGGGAAATCGAAGAGATGATCGGCAACATTCGTCAGGACAGCGAGCACGCCGTGACATCCATGCAAAACAACAGCGAGCTGGTGCAGACCACGCTGCAAGTGGCCCGGCGCTCCGGCGATGCCCTGGATGAAATCGCCCGTTCGATCTCGCAGATCAACGAACGCAACCTGATGATCGCCAGCGCCACGGAAGAACAGGCGCTGGTAGCCCGGGAGGTAGACCGAAACCTGGTGGGTATTCGCAACTTGTCTGAACAGGTATTGCTCGGGGCCCGCCATACCGATACCGCCGGCCAGGACCTCGCGCAGATGGCCGGCTCACTGCATGAGACGGTGGCGCGTTTCAAGGTCTAGGCAACCCATGTCAGATGTAATGATCCACACAAATCCCCTGTGGGAGCGAGCCTGCTCGCGATAGCGGTGGGTCAGGTTGCATGGATGCTGGATGTGCTTACGTCATCGCGAGCAGGCTCGCTCCCACAGGGTTTTGTGTTGCATCCGGATGTGGGAGCGGCGATCACCAACCCCAGAACTGCAACCACCAGCCATAGCCCACCAGGCCGTTGGCCAATACCAGGCAGGCCATGGCCAGTCGCCGGCGGGCGGTATGTTCCAGGCGCTTGTAACCTAACCACAGGCTCCAGGCGATTGCCGCGAGCAGCAGCGCGGCCCGAGCCGGCTGTACCCAGTCGAGCAACAACCCTTCATAGCGCAGCAGTTTGACGGTGGTGGCCGACAGGCCTAGGAACAACCCTGCACCGCCGAGGGGCGTCAGAGTGATGGCTAAGGGCCAATATTGTGCGGAGTCGCCCGAGAGTCTTGTCGCCAGGCGCATCAACAGCATCAGCGACGTGCCCAACAGCAAGGCACTCATGCCTAGATACGCGACGATGCAAAAGCCATCGAGCCAACTGAAACTGTCATTGAGCTGCGGATAGTGGGTCAGTAGCCACCAGGGGGCGTTGTCCTGTAACGGCCAGAACAGCTCGTGGGCGACCAGCCATTGGGCCAGGCTTTGTTTCAAGGCAATGAACCAGGGGCTGATGGTCCACTGAAAAGCCCCCATGGCCAGGCCAATGACGCCAAACAACAACAAGCGCGCGTCCCAGGGCGAAAGGGTGGTTGCTGTTGACTGAAGGATTTCCTCGTTACTGGAGCGGGCTATCAAGCGCACCGCATCGCGCTGGCCGCTGCAGCGACCACAGGCGTGGCAATCGGCGGCACCGCGCATCCGGCGGATGTCCAGCAATGGCGCGCAGTTGGGAGGAGGGCGACGCGGCGTGGGGTTTTCCAGCCAGCGTTGTTCGTCCACACGGAAGTGCACCGGTGCCAAGCGAGCAAGGAGGGCGAAGACGCCGCTGACTGGACACAGGTAGCGGCACCATATGCGCTTGCCTCGGGCGAACAGCAGGCCAACGATCACCGCTGCGACCGTCGAACCTCCCAGGATCAACAGTGCCGCCTGGGCATAGTCATAGACGCTGATCAACTGCCCGTAGATCGTGGTCAGGCAGAACGCCAGGGTCGGCCAGCCGGCCCAACGCACCCCGCGTGGCACGCCCATGCCTTTGCCATACTGGCTGGCCCATTCACTCAAGGCACCTTCAGGACACAGCACGCCACACCAGAGTCGACCGAACAGCACGATCGACAGCAACACGAACGGCCACCAGATGCCCCAGAACAGAAACTGCGCCAGCAGCGTGAGGTTGTCGAACAGCCGAGCCTGGCTGCTGGGCAATGGCAACAGTGCCGGCACCACCAGCAGCACCGCATAGAACAGCACCACCGCCCATTGCACGGCGCGAATGGTTGCGCCGTGGCGCCGCATGCCGTCACCCAGGCGCTGGAGCCAGAAGTTCACGTCGAACATGGCAGCGTCTGCGCTTTGCGTGGCCGCAGCCAGCCGGCAAGCATCAGCCAGTAACCGAGCCACACCAACAAGGTCATGGCACTGGGACTGGCTCGATAGCCGGCGAAATCCGCCAGGAAACCGCCCAGGCCATGGCCGTCATCCAATATCGCGCTGCTGTCCCAGAGCGCGTCGCCGATGCCGTGATAGACCACTTCGGGCCAGTCCATCGCGAGCAACTGGCCGCTGATACGCTCGATGCCGCTGACCAGCAGTGCCGCTCCCAATAACAACAGGATGGTTTCGCTGAAGGCAAAGAAACGTGGCCATGAGATGAACCGACGACTGCCGTGCAGCAAGGCGATGGTCAGCAGCGCCAGCAGCAGGCCAGCCACCGCGCCCACTGCGAACAAACCCAGTGGCGCCCCTTGCAGACGCGCCCCGGCGCCATACAGGAAGACCACGGTTTCACTGCCTTCGCGGCTGACGGCCAGCAGCGCCAACACCATCAGCCCCCATCCACCCTGACGGCTGAAACGATGGTCGGCGTGACGCGTCAGATCCTGTTTCAGCGTCCCGGCGTTTCGGTGCATCCAACCGACCATTTGCACGATCAGCAGACTGGCGACCAGCGCCAACGCCGCCTGGAACCATTCATTGGCCGCGCCGCTCATGGCTTCGCCGGCCACCAGAATCAGGCCGGCCAAAATGCCCGACAGCAGCAACCCCAGCGCCACGCCAGCCCACACGAACGGCAACAAGCGACTGGCCTGTTGCTGCTGGCTGACCCAGGCCTGGAGGATCCCGATCACCAACAACGCCTCGACGCTTTCGCGCCAGACAATAAACATCGATTGAGTCATGCAAACACCTCCTGTTCGCCGACTACTGGGCGAGGATGCCGCCCTCGGGCAGTTGCGGGTTGAATTCATCGAAAAACGGATAGTGCCCGGGTCGCAGCGGGTGAATGACGACAAAAGTCGTCACGCCGGGCGACAGAACCTTTTCGACCCGCAGGGGCGTGCTCTCGAATTCCGCCGGCCCCTGGCCGACGTTTTTCAGCACGATCTTGAAGCGCTGCCCGGCCGGCACTTGCAGCAGCGGCGGAGTGAAATGCCCGTCGCGCATGCTCAACTCGTAAGTCAGCAGTTGGGCATGGGCGATTGAAGGCAACAGCAAGCCGGCCAGCGTCCACCCGGCCAGCTGTCGCGCTGTTCGGCTCGTCGCGCGCCGCATCCTCAATACCCGCCTTTTTTGCCAATCCCGGCATAGACGAATTCGTAATGCAGTTCACAGCGCTCGAACCATGGCGCCACGCCTGTTTCCTTGTCGGTATGACGGCCGAGGGAGCCATGGCCGCCGGGCGGCAGGACGGTGAAGGTCAATTGGTATTTGCCGGGACCGAGCAGCTTGACGTTGTCGCCATAGTGCGGCCCGTCATTGGCGACCATGGCGTGGAAGTCGCCCTTGAGCGGGGTGTCGTTTCCCTGTTTTTTCAGTTGGAACGACACGTTGAGGTAGGGCACGAAGCTGCCTTCCTGGAAACCCTGCTGGTTGTCTGCCGTGGCGCGGATATCGGCCTCCAGGTGAACGTCAGACTCGGCGGTTGGGCGCATCATGCCGGCCGGGGCCATTTCGATCGGTTGCAGGTACACCGCGCCGACCTCCAGGCCCGGGCACATCTGCGGTTCGCCAATGGGGTATTCCTTGGCCTGGGCCAGCGGTGTGAGAAACAGCAGGGCGAGAGACAGAGGAGCAAGGGTACGCATGTGAAGACTTCCTGAGGACTAAGGGGATGGCCGAGTCTAGGAAGCTTTGCTGCGAATAATAATGATTCTTGTCAATTTTCAGGGCAATTTAACCGACCTTGAACGCCGGTCCAGCCGTGCGGACCCTTCTTGATCGACATCAAGGGCGCCTTGGCCCGGAAACGGTAGGATACGGGTACACCCATTGGTTATACGGGGTCGTCATGGCAAAGCCCTTTCCCATCAGTCCGAAACATCCCGAGCGCATATGCTGGGGCTGCGACCGCTATTGCCCGGCCAGCGCCTTGGCGTGTGGTAACGGCGCTGATCGAACCATGCACCCGGCCGAAATGATCGGGGAAGATTGGTACCTGCATGGTGATTGGGGGGTGGAGCTGGTCGACATTAGTGCCAAGGTCATCGATCCAAGCGCCACTCGCCCGAAGGAATGAAGTGAACCTGTGGCGAGGGGATTTATCCCCGCTCGGTTGCACAGCGACCGCAAAATCCTGGGGCCGCTGCGCAGCCCAGCGGGGATAAATCCCCTCGCCACATCCGTCCCGGACGGGGATCACAACTTCGGCAACTGCCCGATCCGCCCCATCATCTCGGTCACGATCTGCAGGTCCAGCAAAAACTGCTCGACCGTCTTGAACTCGTTGTCGTTATGACCGGTGTACTTGACGTCGGGCATGGCCAGGCCGAACTGCACGCCGTTGGGCAAATCATGAACCGATGTGGCGCCAGCGGAGGTGCCGTACTTGTGCTCCATGCCCAGGTTTTCGCTGGCCACGGCCAACAGTGCCTTGACCCATTCACCGTCAGGGTTGCGATACATCGGCTCATCGATTGAATAATCGAACGCCACGGCAACCTCCGTCTTCTTGCTCCAGGCGGCCAACTTGTCGGTGATTTCAGCCTTGAGCGTTTCCGTCGGCTTGCCCACCGGCACGCGCAGATTGACCGCCAGCTTGAAAGCGTTGGCATCCATGCCGACATACGTCAGGGAAGCGGTCAGCGGGCCCATGAAAGCGTCGGAAAAGCCAATCCCCAGTTTGCTTCCCAGGTAGTCCAGGCCCCAGTTATCGGCGGCATAGCGGGCGGCATCGGTGATGTGGTTGTGCTTGAGCGCAACCTTGCCCTCGAGGCTGTCGATGAAGCCCAGCATCCTCGCCACCGGGTTGACGCCGGACTCTGGTTCTGAGGAGTGGGCGGAGACGCCGGTGAAGGTCAGTTTGACGTCCTTGCCGACGACCGCGGTGGTTACCTGGAAGTCGCCGCCATTGCCCTTGGCATACTCGGAAGCGGCTTTTAGCAGCGTGGCGGCCAGTTCCGCAGGCTGGTCGTCCACGAAGGTGCTAACCGATGTGGACGGAATCTGGTTGGTGGCCAGGCCACCGGTCATTGCCGTGATCTCAGCGCCTTTGCCCTGGGCCTCACGCCGGGCGAAGCTGGCCATGACGGTGCCATAGCCTTTTTCGGCAATCACAACCGGGTAGCCGCCATCCAGCGCCAGGTTGTAGTTGGGGGTTGGGTTACGCTCGAAGTAATAGGGGATGGCGTCGCCGGTGGTTTCCTCGGTGGTGTCTACCAGCAGCTTGAAATTCCTCGCCAGCGGCAGCTTTTCTTCCTTGATGATCTTCATGGCGTAGAGCGCCACGACGATGCCGTTCTTATCGTCTTCGGTGCCCCGGCCGTACATGCGGTCGCCCACCAGGGTGACCTTGAACGGATCCAGACGAGTGCCGTCTTTCAATACCCAGTTTTCCGGGGTCACCGGCACGACGTCGGCATGGGCGTGAATGCCCACGACTTCGTCGCCACTGCCATGCAGTGAAATCTCGTAGACGCGGTTGTCGACGTTGCGAAAGTCCAGGTTGAAGGCTAGGGCAAGGCGCTTGATCTTGTCCGCGATCTTGAGGAACTCGGGGTTCTCGTGCTGGGCAACGCCGTCCTTGCGAAAGGTTGGGATTGCCACCAATTCGCGCAGGGTTTCCGTGGCGGCGCTACCGTATTTCACCCGTGCATAGAGGCCGAGCAGACGATGGATTTCGTTCTGCTGCTCAGCCGAAAGGGGCTTGTTGTCGAGGAACGTGCTGATGGCCGGGCCGAGTTTGGCGGTTTCGGCCAACTCGCTCTTGGCCACGTCTCCCAGGAACTGCCTGAAGTCGGTGACGGAGGTGTCAGCGAGGGTTTCAACGAGGGCCGAACTCTGTTGCGCAGTGATATTGGCCAAGGCGGGTGGGGTGATCGACGCCAGGCTGGACAGCAGCAGGGTGGTCACGGCCAGGTGCTTGAGGGATAAGTTCATTGGTAGAGGCATTCCTTTGCGGACGGTTGGAGAGACGTGACTGGTTGATGGAACACTCACTTACAACCTAGCACCGAGAAGGACCTGCCGGGAGTTTTGTAATCAACACTCATGCATGCTGATCCATTGGCGAGCAGGCTCGTTCCCAGGCCTGACTGGCAACGGGTGCCCGCAGGGGGCACCCGTTTGGCGGGCGTGGCAAACATTGATAGGCCAGCGTGCATTTAACAGAGCGGTCGATAAAGAAGTTGGATTCGTGCGGGAACATTAATTAGAATCACTCTCATTTGATCGATCCCTTGCACAAGGCTTTTTGACATGTCTGATGCAGCTACGCCAACGGAGCGTTCCTTGCACGCGTTGTACCGAGACCACGGTGGCTGGCTGGAAGGCTGGTTGAGACGACGCATGGGCAACGCCTGGGATGCTGCGGATCTGCGCCAGGATACGTTCCTGCGCGTACTGTCCAGCGCTCAGCCATTGGCCGATCTGCACGAACCACGCGCTTATCTGCTGACAGTCGGCAAGCGCCTACTGAGCAATTTTTACGCTCGCCGCAATCTGGAGCAGGCCTACCTCGACGCCTTGGCGAGCTTGCCCGAAGCGTGCGCACCCTCACCGGAGCAGCGTTGGCTGCTGCTGGAAACGTTGCAAGCCCTGGATGAATTGCTCGATGGCCTGCCGGCTCTGGTGCGGCGGGCTTTCTTGTGGAGCCAGCTCGAAGGCCTGGGCTACCGAGAGATCGCCGAGCGCATGCAGGTGTCGGAGCGCACCATCAAGCGCTACATGGCCCAGGCTTATGAGCATTGCCTGTTGGTGGACTTTTGATGCGCCAGGCCCCTTCGCCTGAAGCTCGCGAAGTCGCCCGGGCGGCGGCTCGCTGGCTGGCCATGATGGAGTCTGGCGGGGATGACTTCGATTGCGCCGCGCTGCAACGCTGGCGCGACAGCAGCGCCCAGCACGAGGCGGCCTGGCAAAAAGCCCAGCGATTGCGCCAGCGTTTCGCCGGGGTGCCGCCATCGTTGGGCATGGCGACCCTGGATCGCCCGGCATTGCCCCGTCGGGCGGTGCTCAAGCGCGCGCTCGGTGTTGCCGCCTTGGTGCCCACGGCCTGGTGGCTGGGGCGAGAGCTGCCGCTGGAGGTCTGGCGCGCCGACCTGCACACAGCCACGGGCGAACAGCGGCGCTGGTCGCTGGCCGACGGCAGCGCCTTGCAGTTGAACACCGACAGCGCCCTGGACCTTGACCTCAAGGCTCGACGCCTGGTGCTGGTGCAAGGGGAGATGGCCCTCAACGTCCAGGGGGCTGCACCATTGGCCATTCAGGCACCGTTCGGCCTGATCTCCG
The DNA here is from genome assembly GCF_014268615.1 of Pseudomonas tehranensis. Taxonomy (GTDB): domain Bacteria; phylum Pseudomonadota; class Gammaproteobacteria; order Pseudomonadales; family Pseudomonadaceae; genus Aquipseudomonas; species Aquipseudomonas tehranensis. The sequence goes on from NZ_JABWQV010000041.1 coordinate 26,104, forward strand.
TCAGCCGTAGCGAGGTCTGCGTACGTCTGAGTGAGCGCAGTTGCCGGGTGTCGGTCCTCAGTGGTTCGGTGCAACTGCAACCGCTGCGCGGGCCAATGCTGACGCTCAAGGAAGGCGAGCAGGTCAACCTCTTGGCCTCGGGCGCTGGACCTGTGGGGGCGTTCGACGTAGCGCAGTTGGGTTGGCGTGACGGTGTGCTTGTAGCGCAGAACCAGCCGCTGGGGGATTTTCTCCGTGAACTGGGCCGTTATCGCTCAGGTTTATTGCGTTGGGACCCCGTCCTGGAGTCGCTGCGGGTGACCGGCAGCTTCCGTCTGGAAAACACCGATCGCATCCTCGCGTTGCTCTCGGCCAGCCTGCCGGTGCACGTGCAAATGCGCACCCGATACTGGGTCACATTGACGCTTCGCAAAAATACTGTCTGACGCCTGTCCCCTTTTTTTGTCTCGCTTGTCATTCAAGGCAACTGAACAAAAATGAGAGCTCCCCCCAATGTCCGCAGTCGTACCTTTGCGTTTTCGCCCGGCCTTTGCCGACCGGCGTGCGCTGTTGAACCTGAGCCTCGTGCTAAGCCTGAGCGCCAGTCCATTGTTCATGTCCTCCAGCCAGGCCGAAGAAGCTGCTCGACGCAGCTATCAGGTGCCGGCCGGCAGCCTCAGCGCCGCGCTGACCCGGTTCGCCGGCCTGGCGGGTGTCAACCTGTCGGTCGACCCGGCCCTGGTGAGCGGGCGTAACAGCGCCGGTCTGTCGGGTGAGTATGCCGTGGAGGAGGGCTTTGCCCGACTGTTGCGGGGCTCGGGTCTGCAACTGCAGCCAGTGGGCGAGCAGGCTTACATCCTGACCCCGGCCCCGGAAGGCAGCAGCTTGCAACTGGCTCCCACCTCGATCATGGGGGCCACGAGTCTGGCGCAGGGCGAACCCTATGCCGGGGGCCAGGTGGCGCGCCGCGGCTCGCAAGGCTTGCTCGGGTCGCGGGATTTCATGGAAACCCCGTTCAGCATGACCACCTATACCAGCGAAGTGGTCAAGAACCAGCAGGCTCGTACCCTGGGCGACCTGATCGCCAGCGACCCTTCGGTTCGCGCCACCAATCCGGCGGGCGGGCGTTTCGAGCAGTTCACCATTCGTGGTTTCAGTCTGTTCAACAGTGACGTCGCCTACAACGGCCTCTACGGCATCCTGCCGACCTATTCGATCGATATGGAGATGGCCGACCGCGTCGACATCATCAAGGGCCCGACCCAACTCATCAACGGCGTCTCGCCACGTGGCAGCGTGGGGGGCGGGATCAATGTGGTGCCCAAGCGGGCCACCGACAAACCCATCACTTCGTTCACGGGCAGCTACGCCTCCAACAACCAGCTCGGCGGTGCCGTGGATGTCGCCCGGCGTTTTGGTGAAGACAACAAGTTCGGCGTTCGTTTCAACGGCGTGAAGCAGTCCGGCGACACCGAATGGGATCACCAGAGTGTCGACCGCGACATGGCCGTGCTGGGCCTGGATTTTCGTGGCGAGCGTTTGCGCCTCTCGACGGACATCGGGCGCACCGAGCGCGATACCGACGCGCCGCAGGAGCGCGTACTGGTCGGTGCCAACGCACAGGTCCCGCATGCCAGCGATGTGCGCCGCAACTACGCTCAGCGCTGGAGCAAGGCACGTACCCAGGACACTTTCGGTACAGTCAATGCCGAATACGATGTCAACGATTCGGTGATGCTGTACGGCGGCGCAGGGGCGCGTAAAAGTGATCATGACTTCCTGCGCCATAACGTTTCGGTCAGCAACGATGCGGGCGATTTCAGCGTTCAGCCCCGCGACTTTACCCGGGATGAAAATGTCCGCACGGCCACGGCCGGAGTGCGCAACTGGTTCCATACCGGCCCGGTGAGTCACGAGATCAACCTGGCCGCCAGCTATTTCTACATGGACTTCACCAATGGCGGCGCGCGTTATGCTTCGTCTCCGAGCAACCTGTATGACCCGGTGCAAACGCCGACGCCGGGAGACCCCACGCGCCAGGACAACAAGGTCTATACGGAAAACCGCTCCACCGGCGTAGCGTTGTCCGACACCCTGGGTTTCTTCGATGATCGACTGCTGCTAACCCTGGGCACCCGCTGGCAGCGGATCAAGGTTGACGACTGGACGAATAACGTCAAAGGCGCCACCGCGTACGACGAGGAAAAGATGTCGCCGTCGGGCGGGATCCTGTTCAAGGCCACCGATAAGCTGTCGCTGTATGCCAACTACATGGAAGGCTTGAGCCAGGGCAAGATCGCGCCATCGACCTCGGTCAACGAGGACGAAATATTCCCGCCGTTCATCAGTCGTCAGGTCGAGGTCGGTGCCAAATATGACGCGGGTGCGCTCGCCGTCACCGCCGCCGTTTTCCGGATCAAGCAGCCTGCCTATGCGACCGACGCCACGACCCGTGTCTTCGGCCCGAACGGCAAACGTGAGAACACCGGGGTTGAATTGAGCATGTTTGGTGAGCCGCTCAAGGGGTTGCGTTTGCTCGGCGGGGTCATGTACATCGACAGCGAGTTGACCGACACCACCAATGGCACCTTCGATGGCAATCGGGCGCCGGCCACGCCCAAATACAACGTCAACCTGGGCGCCGAGTGGGATGTGCCGACCGTGCAGGGCCTGACCCTGACCAGCCGCGCCATCCACTCCAGCGCCCAGTACCTGGACCAGTCCAACACCAAGGAAATCGATTCCTGGGAGCGTTTGGATGTGGGCGCGCGCTACGCGTTCAAGGTGGACCAGAAGAACATCACCCTGCGTGCCAATGTCGAGAACGTCGCGGACAAGCGCTACTGGAGTTCCGCCGGCGCCTCGGATGACAGTGAGGCAGGCTTGACGCTGGCAACGCCGCGCACTTACCTGCTTTCGGCCACCGTGGACTTCTAGGCCGGTGTGCAGCTTCAGGGATGAAGCTGTTTTTCAGGCGTCACGGAACAGGTCGTGGGCATCAAGCAGTCGCCAGGCGATTTCGGGACGTTTTTCCAACCCGCGTCGAATGGCGGTGGGGATCGACTGGCGAATCTTGCGGCACAGGCCGGGCTGTGCCTGGAACTCGATGGCGATGCCGCGCATGGTGCGCACTTCGTTGTAGCCCGGTTCGACGGTCAGGCGGATTCCGAGGTTCTCGTACATACGCTGCTGCAACCGTTGGAGTTCGTCCAGGCTCTGGATATTTTCCAGCCGTTCGAGCAGGCGTTTTTCTTCCTGGCGGTTAAAGCAAAGGATGCGCAGGTCACTGCCCGGGGTTTGCAGCAACACATCACGCCCGCAGTCACAGACACCAGGCGGGCAGGGGGGACGGATTGGAATCGACGCAGTCATGGGCTCCACAGGTCAGCAACAATCGAACCGCCCCTGAATGTCTCGGCGGTCCAGGCAATGTGATGCCTGACGGCATGCCGGTCAACCCTGGTGAGTGGCCGCTTGTCTAGCGCCGTTGCGAGCGGGCGCTGGGCCGAGCCCCGCAGCACCCATGTAGGAGCGGGCTTGCTCGCGAAAGCGGTGCTTCAGCGGGTAGTAATGCTGGATGAGCAACCGTCTTCGCGAGCAAGCCCGCTCCCAC
>NZ_JABWQV010000410.1 GCF_014268615.1 Pseudomonas tehranensis
GGGAGCGAGCCTGCTCGCGATGACGGCAGCCCTCTCACACCAACTTCCCGAAATGCCGCGTTCCGTTTGCCAGCCATTCGCTATATATTTCCCTATATAGCGAACCCCACCTTACGGAGCCCTCATGCACCTCACCCGCTTCGCACCTCTGCTGCTGACCACACTCTTTTGCGGTGGCGTCGTCCAGGCCGATGAGGTGCAGGTGGCCGTAGCCTCCAATTTCACCGCCCCCCTCCAGGCCATCGCCGCCGGCTTCGCGAAAGACACCGGCCACACGCTGGTGGCGGCCTATGGCGCGACCGGGCAGTTCTACACGCAGATCAAGAACGGCGCCCCGTTCGAAGTCTTCCTCGCCGCCGACGACACCACCCCGGCCAGGCTCGAAAGCGAAGGCGACACCGTCAAGGGTTCGCGCTTCACCTATGCGATCGGCACGCTGGCGCTGTGGTCGGCCAAGGACGGTTATGTCGACAGCCAAGGCCAGGTACTCAAGGGCAATGGCTTCCAGCACCTGTCCATCGCCAACCCGAAAACCGCGCCCTACGGTCTGGCCGCGACCCAGGTGCTGGATAAGCTGGGGCTGACCGGGCAGGTCAAAGGCAAGCTCGTCGAGGGCCAGAACATCACCCAGGCCTATCAGTTCGTTTCTACCGGCAACGCAGAACTCGGCTTCGTGGCCTTGTCCCAGGTGTACAAGGACGGCAAGCTGGCCAGCGGTTCGGCATGGATCGTCCCCGCCCAACTGCATGCCCCGATCAAACAGGACGCGGTGATTCTCAACAAGGGTCGAAACAACGCCGCCGCCTCGGCGTTCATGGATTATCTCAAAGGGCCGAAAGCCACCGCCATCATCCAAGCCTACGGTTATCAACGCTAAATGCCACTAACCAGTGCAGACTACGCCGCCCTCTGGCTGACCCTGAAACTGGCGTCGCTGACCACGGTGATCCTGCTGCTGATCGGCACGCCTATCGCCCTGTGGCTGTCACGTACCCAGTCCTGGCTGCGCGGGCCGGTCGGCGCGGTGGTGGCCCTACCGTTGGTGCTGCCGCCCACAGTGATCGGCTTTTACCTGTTGCTCGCCCTGGGCCCCAACGGCTGGATCGGCCAATTCACCCAGGCCGTCGGGCTGGGCACCCTCACCTTCAGTTTCACCGGACTGGTGATCGGCTCGGTGATCTATTCCATGCCGTTTGTGGTGCAGCCATTGCAGAACGCATTCTCCGCCATCGGCAGTCGCCCCCTGGAAGTGGCGGCCACTTTGCGGGCCGGTCCCTGGGATACGTTTTTCAGTGTCATCCTGCCCTTGGCCCGCCCCGGTTTTATCACTGCGGCAATCCTCGGCTTCGCCCACACCGTCGGCGAATTCGGCGTAGTGCTGATGATCGGCGGCAATATCCCCGAAAAAACCCGGGTGGTGTCGGTGCAGATTTACGACCATGTCGAAGCCCTGGAATACGCCCAGGCTCATTGGCTGGCGGCGGCAATGCTGGTGTTCTCATTTCTGGTGCTGCTGGCGCTGTATTCCAGCCGCCGAACCCGGGCCGGTTGGAGCTGATCGATGATTCAAGCGCGTTTTCAGCTCGCCCATGGAGACTTCTCCCTGGACCTGGATGTGCAACTGCCGGGCCGTGGCGTGAGTGCGCTGTACGGCCAGTCCGGTTCCGGCAAGACCACCTGCCTGCGCTGCATCGCCGGGCTGGAACGGCCGCCCCGCGGTTTCATCGAGGTCAACGGCGAAGTCTGGCAGGACAGCGAGCGCGGCGTGTTCGTGCCGCCCCATCAACGGGCGCTGGGGTACGTGTTCCAGGAGGCGAGCCTGTTCACGCATCTGTCCGTGCAGGCCAACCTGGCGTTCGGCCTCAAGCGCATCGCGCCGGCGCAACGACGGGTGGACATGGACCAGGCCACCGAACTGCTGGGCATCGGTCACTTGCTGGATCGACAGCCACACAACCTGTCCGGCGGCGAACGCCAGCGGGTCGGCATCGCCCGCGCCCTGTTGACCAGCCCGCGACTGTTGCTGATGGACGAGCCGTTGGCCGCCTTGGATACTCGGCGCAAGAACGAAATCCTGCCCTACCTGCAACGCCTGCACGACGAGTTGGACATCCCGGTGCTGTACGTCAGCCACTCGCAGGACGAAGTGGCGCGCCTGGCCGACCACATCGTACTGCTGGACGCCGGTCGTGTACTGGCCAGCGGGCCGATCGGCGAAACACTGGCGCGACTCGACCTGCCGCTGGCGTTGGGGGATGACGCGGGCGTGGTGGTCCAAGGCAAGGTCAGCGGTTATGACGCGGCCTATCAATTGCTGTCCCTGACACTGCCCGACAGCCTCTTGAATGTGCGCGTCGCCCATACACCCCTGGCCATCGGCCAGCCGCTGCGCTTCAAGGTCCAGGCCCGTGATGTCAGCCTCAGCCTGACGAACGATGCCCAGACCAGCATCCTCAACCGCCTGCCCGTCACGGTGGTCAGCGAACTGGCTGCCGACAACGCCGCCCATGTGCTGATACGGCTGGAGGCTGCCGGTACACCGCTGTTGGCGCGCATTACCCGTTACTCCCGCGATCAGCTCGAGCTTCATCCGGGGCAGTTGCTGTGGGCGCAGATCAAGGCGGTGGCGGTGTTGGCTTAGGGCATCGCCCCACACAAATCCCTTGTGGGAGCGGGCTTGCTCGCGAA
>NZ_JABWQV010000411.1 GCF_014268615.1 Pseudomonas tehranensis
CGCCTTCGCGAGCAAGCCCGCTCCCACCCTGGTTCCGGGACGTTCACAGAATCGGAGTCCACCGCCAATCCCTGTGGGAACGGGCTTGCTCGCGAAAGCGGTGGGTCAGTCGATGAGGGTGCCGGATGTCATCAGCGCAGGACCATAACCCTCGATGAACTCCGGCGGCATGCGCTTAGGCCTGCCCGTGGACAATTCGATGCAAACAAAGGTGGTCTGGGCGCGCAACAACGTGGTGTTGTCGCTGGGGCGAATCAGCTGGAAATGCCGATTCATCTTCAATCGCTGATCCCAGTCGACGATCCAGGTAGCCAGTTGCAGCTCGTCACCTTCGTAGGCCGCCGCCAGGTAATCGATCTCATGACGCACAACCGCCATGGCCCGGTCCAGCCGCCGATACTCCACCAGATCCAGCCCGAGGCGCTGGGAATGGCGCCAGGCACAGCGCTCAAGCCAGGTGACGTATACCGCGTTATTGGCGTGGCCCAGCCCGTCGATGTCTTCGGCATTTACTTGAAGATCAATAATGAACGGCGTTGCCCGATCCCAGCCCATGCCCCTCTCCCGGTCGAATTTGGTGGGGGCCAGTGTAACGGATCCGAGCTTGACCGCCATCGCGGGCAAGCCTTGCTCCCACAGATCAAGCCGATTGCCGCGCTTGCAGACTGCGCCCGGCCAGCAGTGATAACACACCATCAATGACGCGAGGATCGGCCAGTACCCGCTGGTGGCCGCCCTGCGGCAAGCGCAGCAAGCGGCTGTCGAACCAGGCTTCGTGAATCAGTTGCGACTCCTTGACCGAAACGAAGGTGTCGTCCTCGGCATGGACAATCAGCCCGGGCACGTCCAGCTGGTAATGGGCGACATCCATCCTCGAAGCCGGCATGCCCACATCGTTTTCCACTTGGCGAATGAAGGCCGATCGCGCCTTGGGCGGCAGCCCCATCATCCGGGCGAACCCACGCAGCACACCAAGAATGCGCGCAGGCGCTGCAATGCTGACCAGAGTCTCGGTCCGCAACCCCAACTGAACCGCGAGCATGGCACTGGCGCCACCCATGGAATGCCCGACCACGGCTTGCAGGGGTGGTAACTCCGCCGCAGCTTCGAGCATGGCCCTGGCGAACAGCAGGACATTGGCCTCGCGCCCAGGTGAGCGGCCATGGGCCGGGCCGTCCAACGCCACCACCGTGTAGCCGGCACCTACCAGCGCCGTGATCAGCGCGGCAAATTGCGTGGGTCGCCCTTCCCAGCCATGCATCAACAAGACAGTCGGGCCTTTACCCCAGCGCAAGGCGGACAGACCGAAGCGTAAGGTGATGCGCTCTGAAGTCGCCAGCAATGGCAACTCCCAATCCCTTGGCGGCAAGTCCCGGGGACGCATGAACAGCGATCGCATCTTCTTCGCCACCAGGCCCGGGGCGACCCATCCCAGCGTGCCATTGACACCACGAATCCAGCTAAACCTGTTCATCGCTCATCTCCAGGGCTTGCGCCTTAGCTCATCGCACCGCCGACTTGGCAGCGCGCAGCAACCGATCCGATAACTCTCCCGGGCCCAACGCTCGTGCCAAGGCCAGGCCGCCGACCATCAGGGCAATGTCCGCCAAGGCCTTATCGGCGTCTTCCGGGCTGGCCGCCAACTGCGCAACCATCAGCTCAATATGCTCATTGAGCACCTCACGGAACTCATCCGGCAGCCGCCCGAGCTCACCTACCGATGCCGGGATCGGGCAGGCCAGCTCGGTGGTATCACGGTGCTTGCGCGACAGGTAGAACGCGGCTGCCAGGGTTCGCCGCTCCTCACCGCTCAGCTCGGCATCCATGTCGGCGATCAAGCTGCGACGATGGCTGAGCAGTTGCTTGAATGCCTCCAGCATCAAGGCATCCTTGCTTTCGAAGTGGGCATAGAAACCGCCCACTGTCAGCCCGGCCGCGCCCATCACCTCGCCGACACTCGGCTCGGCCGGACCACGCTGAATCAGCGCGGCACTGGCAGCCTTGAGTATGCGTTCGCGGGTTTGCGCCTTTTTATCGCTCATCGTTACCTCCGAATATTACGATTGAAATATTATCCATGTAATAATTTTCCGCAAGCGGAAATTTTGACCGCTGGTCAGAAGCATCGTTAGAGGAATTGAAGATTGGCCGAACGCCAGACAAACAAAAGGGCCATTCAAGAATTGAATGACCCTTATAAAATCCCGCAGAGCGGGTAATCGTGGCGTCCCCTAGGGGACTCGAACCCCTGTTACCGCCGTGAAAGGGCGGTGTCCTAGGCCACTAGACGAAGGGGACACAAACCTTCTGACGTGATCAGCGCTGAGAACTGATCGATTCAAGGCCGGTGTGGCCAAACCTTGAACCTGTAATTGGTGGAGCTAGACGGGATCGAACCGTCGACCTCTTGCATGCCATGCAAGCGCTCTCCCAGCTGAGCTATAGCCCCGGATTTTTCGCCTCGCGGCGGAGCGACATCTTGCAACATCGCTTCTGTAAAACTGGCGTCCCCTAGGGGACTCGAACCCCTGTTACCGCCGTGAAAGGGCGGTGTCCTAGGCCACTAGACGAAGGGGACGCAAACCCTTCTATACAACTGATCAACGCTGAGTGTTGATCGCTTCAATGCCAGTGTGGCCAGGCCTTGAAGTGTAAAGTGGTGGAGCTAGACGGGATCGAACCGTCGA
>NZ_JABWQV010000412.1 GCF_014268615.1 Pseudomonas tehranensis
CCTTCGCGAGCAAGCCCGCTCCCACAGGTCCGCGCCTTTATTCCATGCTTTCGGAGTTCTCCATGACGGCCCACGCCGACCTCTCGCCGACCCTGCAACTCGCCTGCGACCTGATCCGCCGTCCGTCCGTGACGCCGGTGGATGCCGATTGCCAGAAACTGATGATGCAGCGCCTGGGCAGCGCGGGCTTTACGCTCGAACCGATGCGCATCGAGGATGTGGATAACTTCTGGGCCAGCCATGGCAAGCATGACGGCCCGGTGCTGTGTTTCGCCGGGCACACCGACGTGGTGCCGACCGGTCCAGTACAGGCCTGGCAGCTCGACCCGTTCGATGCGGTCATCGATGAACACGGCATGCTCTGTGGCCGTGGCGCGGCAGACATGAAAGGCAGCCTGGCGGCGATGGTGGTGGCAGCGGAACGGTTTGTCGCCGACTACCCGGACCACAAGGGCTCGATCACCTTTCTGATCACCAGCGACGAAGAAGGCCCGGCCCACCACGGCACCAAGGCCGTGGTCGAGCGCCTCAAGGCCCGCCAGGAACGCCTGGACTGGTGCATCGTCGGCGAGCCGTCGAGCACCACCCTGGTGGGTGACGTGGTCAAGAACGGCCGCCGTGGCTCCCTCGGCGCCAAACTGACGGTGCGCGGCAAGCAAGGCCACGTGGCCTATCCGCACCTGGCGAAGAACCCCATCCACCTGGCGGCTCCAGCGCTGGCAGAGTTGGCCGCCGAGCACTGGGACCACGGCAACGATTTCTTCCCGCCCACCAGTTTCCAGATTTCCAACCTCAACTCCGGCACTGGCGCAACCAACGTGATCCCCGGCGACCTGGTGGCGGTGTTCAACTTCCGCTTCTCTACCGAGTCCACCGTCGAAGGCTTGCAAAAACGCGTCTCCGATATCCTCGACAAGCATCAACTGGACTGGCACATCGATTGGGCGTTGTCAGGTCTGCCGTTCCTCACCGAACCGGGCGCGCTGCTGGACGCCGTTTCGTCGAGCATCAAGGACGTCACCGGCCGGGAAACAAAAGCCTCCACCAGCGGTGGCACCTCCGATGGTCGTTTCATCGCCACCATGGGCACCCAAGTGGTGGAACTGGGGCCGGTCAACGCGACCATTCACCAGGTCAACGAACGCGTGCTGGCGGCTGACCTCGACGTGCTGACCGAGATCTACTACAAGACGCTGATCAAGTTGCTCGCCTGATGCTCGCCTGTCCGATCTGCAGTGAACCGCTGAACGCCGTGGACAACGGCGTGGTGTGCCCGGCCGGCCATCGCTTCGACCGCGCGCGGCAGGGTTACCTGAACCTGCTGCCGGTGCAGCACAAGAACAGCCGTGATCCCGGCGATAATCAGGCGATGGTCGAAGCCCGCCGCGACTTCCTCAACGCTGGGCATTACGCCCCTGTCGCCCGGCGTCTGGCCGAACTGGCCGCCGAGCGCGCGCCCAGTCGCTGGCTGGACATCGGCTGTGGCGAGGGCTATTACACCGCACAGATTGCCGACGCCTTGCCGGATGCCGATGGCTACGCCCTGGACATCTCCCGGGAAGCGGTCAAACGCGCCTGCAAACGCGATCCCCGGCTGACCTGGTTGATCGCCAGCATGGCCCGCGTACCGCTGGCGGACGGCTGCTGCCAGTTCCTGGCCAGCGTGTTCAGCCCGCTGGACTGGCAAGAGGCCAAACGCCTGCTCAGCCCCGGTGGCGGCTTGATGAAGGTGGGCCCGACCAGCGGCCACCTGATGGAGTTGCGCGAGCGACTGTACGACGAAGTGCGCCAGTACACCGATGACAAACACCTGGCCCTGGTGCCGGCGGGCATGGTGCTCGATCACAGCGAAACCCTCGAATTCAAGCTCATGCTCACAAGTGCCCAGGACCGCGCCAACCTGTTGGCGATGACGCCCCATGGCTGGCGCGCCAGTGCCGAACGCCGCGCCAGCGTGATCGAGCAGGCCGAGCCGTTCGAGGTCACGGTGTCGATGCGCTACGATTATTTCGTTCTTCAATAACCTTTTGATTCCCGGCCTCGGGCAACCGCCAGAGGCCAGTTAAATCCGCGAATGGATTTTTCAAGACCGCAGTGAGGACATCCATGCGCCAACCCGATATCGAGATTTACCTCAAAGACGCCGACGTCGATCACAAGGCCATTGCCGCCTGGCTCGGCCAGGCCCTGGGCCCGTGCAGCGACTGGGTCCAGAAAGGCCAGACCTACAAGTGCAAGGCCGGCAACATCCCGGTGACCTGGCTGCCCAAGGCCGTGGGCAAATGGAACAGCCTGTACCTGGAAAGCGACCAGACCCCGTGGGAAGACGACATTGCCTGCGCCCGTGCAGCCTTTGCCGCGCTAAACGTCGAAGTGCGCTGCGCGCCCGGCTCGTGGGTGGAAGAAGAAGGTGAAGAATCGGCGGACCGCTGGATTCGCATCAGCGTTGATGGGGAAGAAGAGATTACCTGGAAGACGGCGTGATGCAGCCAGTCCCAATGTAAAGCAGATCCCAATGTGGGAGCGGGCTTGCTCGCGAAAG
>NZ_JABWQV010000413.1 GCF_014268615.1 Pseudomonas tehranensis
CCCACAGGGTTTTGTGTCGTATTTAATGGACAATGCACCAAACGCCAGCGTTTATGGCAAACTTCGCGCCTATAAATGCCGGTCCCGTGGTTTTTGAGCCTCAACGGCCACGGGCGGATCGGAATAAAGCGCTGCCAGGTCTGCTTCCCCTGGATGGGAAAAGACCCCTTGTGTGTTGGTACGTCGGTGCCAACGCTTTCTGCCTGAACAGATCAGAGACACGACCATGCATAACGTCGTCATCAGCGGCACCGGCCTGTACACCCCGGCCAACAGCATCTCCAATGAAGAGCTGGTGCAGTCTTTCAATACCTATGTCGCGCAATTCAACGCCGACAATGCCCAAGCCATCGAACGCGGTGAAGTCGAGGCGCTGACCGAGTCCAGCGCGGCGTTCATCGAAAAAGCCTCCGGCATCAAGAGCCGCTTTGTCATGGACAAGGACGGTATTCTCGACCCGCAACGCATGACCCCGCGCCTGCCCGAGCGCTCCAACGAGGAGTGGTCGGTGCTGTGCGAAATGGCCGTCGGTGCCGCGAAACAGGCCCTGGAACGCGCCGGGCGCACCGCCGCCGACATCGATGGCGTGATCGTCGCCTGTTCCAACCTGCAGCGTCCGTACCCGGCCATCGCCATTGAAGTCCAGGAAGCCCTGGGCATCGAAGGGTTTGGTTACGACATCAACGTGGCCTGTTCCTCGGCGACGTTCGGCATCCAGGCCGCGGCCAACAGCGTACAACTGGGCCAGGCCCGGGCAATCCTGATGGTTAACCCTGAGGTGTGCACCGGCCACCTGAATTTCCGCGACCGCGACAGCCACTTCATCTTCGGCGACGCGGCCACCGCGGTGATCATCGAACGGGCGGACCTGGCGACCTCGCCGTATCAGTTCGACGTGGTCAGCACCAAGCTGCTCACCAAATTCTCCAACAACATCCGCAACAACTTCGGCTTCCTCAACCGCGCCGGGGAAGAGGGTATCGGCAGCCGTGACAAGCTGTTCGTCCAGGAAGGTCGCAAAGTCTTCCGCGACGTCTGTCCGATGGTGGCCGAGCTGATCGGCGTCCACCTGGAAGAAAATCAGCTGAGTGTCGGTGAGGTGAAGCGTTTCTGGCTGCACCAGGCCAACCTGAGCATGAACCACCTGATCGTGCGCAAGCTGCTGGGTCGCGAAGCCACCGAAGAAGAAGCCCCCGTGATCCTCGACCGCTACGCCAACACCAGCTCGGCGGGTTCGGTGATTGCGTTTCACACCTATCAGGATGATTTGCCCAGCGGTTCAGTGGCCGTACTCAGCTCGTTCGGTGCCGGGTATTCGATTGGTAGCGTGATTTTGCGCAAGCATTGATTGTTGGCAATGGGGTTTATTGCGGCGAGGGAGCTTGCTGTGGCGAGGGAGCTTGCTCCCGCTGGGCTGCGTAGCGGCCCCAGGATTTTACGGTTGCTGCGCACTGGAGCGCCGGCCCGACCGAGCGGGAGCAAGCTCCCTCGCCACAAAGGCATCATCAAACCTTACCGGCATTTGGGGCGTTGAATGACCGTCAGCGACGAAACACAACTGCTCCAACGCCTCCTGGCCGGTGAGCAGCAAGCCTTCAAGGAACTGGTCAGCACCTACCAGAGCCCGATGCGCGCCGTGGCCTACGCCATCGTGGGCAGTCGGCATGCTGACGAAGTGGTGCAGGACGCCTGGTTGTCAGTGGTGCGCAACCTCAATGGCTTTCAAGGCCGCTCCAGTCTCAAGACCTGGCTGCTGACCATCACCGCCAACGCCGCCAAGGGCCGCTACAAGCAGAACCGCCGGGAAGTGCTGCTCGATGATTTGCCGTCGCCCCACGGCACGCTTGGGGATGATCGTTTCGCCGCGGATGGCCATTGGCTGCTGGCGCCGTTCGCCTGGCATCAGGACACGCCGGAGGCGCTGCTCACCATGAGCGAACTGCGCGAATGCCTCGAGCACACGCTGCTCAGCCTGTCGCAACTGCAAAGCAGTGTCCTGAGCCTGCGCGAACGTCAGGGCCTGGAGCTGGAAGACATCTGTAATCTTCTGGACATCTCGCTCTCCAACGTACGTGTGCTATTGCATCGGGCACGGCTGAAGGTCTTTGCCACCGTGGAACATTTCGAGGAAACCGGCGAATGCTGACCTGCAAGGAACAAGTGGCGCGCTCCAGCGACTTTCTCGACGGCCAATTGAGCTTGCGTGAACGCTTGATGATGCGTCATCACCTGATGTTCTGCGCCAAATGCCGGCGGTTCATCCGCCAGATGCGCCTAATGCAGGCCACCCTCAAAAAGCTCCCGGACCCCCCGATTCCCGACCTGGATCACCTCGCCGAAAAACTCGCCGCCGAACGCCGCAAAAACATCCGCTGAAATCCCAACACCCTGCGCATCTGTGGGAGCGAGCCTGCTCGCGATAGCATTGCCTCAGTCGACATCAATGCCGGCTGCTTCACCGCTATCGCGAGCAGGCTCGC
>NZ_JABWQV010000414.1 GCF_014268615.1 Pseudomonas tehranensis
TATCGCGAGCAGGCTCGCTCCCACATTGGGCTGTATTCAACCCTTGATTCACGCCGCCTGCTGAAATTGCTGTCGATACTGGTTCGGCGACAGCTCGGTATGTTGGCGGAACAGCCGGGCGAAGAAGCTCGCATCGTCGTAGCCGACTTCATAGCTGATGGTCTTGATGCTTTTGCGGCTGCCGGACAACAAGCCCTTGGCGGTTTCTATCCGCAGCCGTTGCAGGTAATGCAGCGGTTTGTCCCCCGTGGCGGTCTGGAATCGGCGCATGAAGTTGCGGATGCTCATACCGTGCTCCCGGGCGACGTCCTCAAAGCGGAACTTGTCGGCGAAGTGCTCTTCGAGCCAGTGCTGGATCTGCAGGATGATCACATCCTGATGCAGTTTCTGGCCCCCGAAGCCGATTCTTCCCGGTGAGTAGTTGCGCTGCACTTCATACAGAATGTCTCGTGCCACGGCCTGGGCCACGTTGGCCCCGCAGAACCGTTCGATGAGGTAGATATAGAGGTCGCAGGCCGAGGTCGTGCCGCCGGCGCAGAACAGGTTGTCGGCGTCGGTCAGGTGCTTGTCCTGGTTCAGGTGCACCTGGGGGAAGCGTTCCTTGAAGGCGTTGAAGAACCGCCAGTACGTGGTGGCCTCCTTGCCATCGAGCAGCCCGGCCTCGGCCAGCCAGAACACCCCGGTCGCCTCGCCGCAGAGCACTGCGCCACGGGCATGCTGTTCCCGCAGCCAGGGCAGGACCTGTGGGTAGCGTTGGCAGAGGGTGGCGAAATCATCCCAAAAGGCCGGGAGGATGATCACATCGGTATTTTCCAGGCCGCCGTCCACCGGCATGATCACGTCGCTGAAACTGTTCACCGGTTTGCCGTCGGGGCTGACCAGCCGGGTTTCGAACGCCGGTGTCAGGCCGTGGCCCAGTTGTTTGCCGTAGCGCAGGCTGGCCAGGTGGAAAAAATCCTTGGCTTGCATGAGGGTGGAAGCGAAAACCCGGTCGATAGCCAGGATGCTGACGCGCCGCAAGGGCGTGGAGATGTGCTTGGACATAGTTGATCTTTATTTTTATAGGGGAAAGTGGTCACCAGACGGCTGGATCGTCTTATTTTTTGTCGGATGTGTCCAGTGTCCTGTCATCCCTCGCAGGCTTAGGCTCTGTTGGATAACCCCATCGAACAATAATGCAAAGGTGCGTCATGATCCCAAGAACCCTGTTCAGTCCCGAGCACGAACTGTTTCGCGACAGCGTACGAACCTTCCTCGAAAAAGAAGCGGTGCCGTACCACAGCCAGTGGGAAAAACAGGGGCATGTGGATCGTCAGTTGTGGAACAAGGCGGGGGAGGCAGGGATGTTGTGCTCGCATCTGCCAGAGGCTTATGGCGGGCTGGATGCCGATTTTCTCTACAGTACCGTGGTGATTGAAGAAATCGGCAGACTGGGGCTGACGGGCATCGGCTTCTCGCTGCACTCCGACATCGTTGCCCCCTACATCCTGCACTACGGCAGCGAAGCGCTGAAACACAAGTACCTGCCCAAACTGGTGTCCGGTGAGATGGTCACGGCCATCGCCATGACCGAGCCGGGCGCCGGTTCCGACCTGCAGGGCGTGAAGACCACGGCGGTGCTGGACGGCGACGAATATGTCATCAACGGCTCGAAGACGTTCATCACCAACGGCTTTCTGGCCGACCTGGTGATCGTGGTGGCCAAGACCGATCCGAAGGCCGGCGCCAAGGGCACCAGTCTGTTCCTGGTGGAGGCGGGCACGCCTGGCTTCGAAAAAGGCAAGCGCCTGGAGAAGGTCGGGATGAAGGCTCAGGACACTTCGGAACTGTTCTTCCAGGATGTTCGCGTGCCCAAGGAAAACCTGCTGGGGCAGGCGGGGATGGGTTTTGCCTACCTGATGCAGGAACTGCCCCAGGAACGCCTGACGGTTGCTATTGGTGGCCTGGCGTCAGCCGAAGCGGCGTTGCAATGGACGCTGGACTACACCCGCGAACGCAAAGCTTTCGGTAAAACCATCGCGGACTTCCAGAACACCCGGTTCAAACTGGCGGAAATGGCGACCGAGATCCAGATCGGTCGGGTTTTCGTCGACCGCTGCCTGGAACTGCATCTGCAAGGCAAGCTCGACGTGCCGACGGCGGCGATGGCCAAGTACTGGGGCACCGAGCTGCAGTGCAAGGTGCTCGACGAATGCGTGCAGTTGCATGGTGGTTACGGCTTTATGTGGGAATACCCGGTCGCCCGGGCGTGGGCCGACGCGCGGGTGCAGCGCATCTATGCCGGGACCAATGAGATCATGAAGGAGATCATTGCGCGGTCGCTTTGATTTAGGGTGAATTCAAGATCGCCTTCGCGAGCAAGCCCGCTCCCCCAGGGGATTTGTGTCTGAACACTCTTTTGTGATCGACGCAGGACTCCTGTGGGAGCGGGCTTGCTCGCGA
>NZ_JABWQV010000415.1 GCF_014268615.1 Pseudomonas tehranensis
TGGGAGCGAGCCTGCTCGCGATGAGGCCAGTATCGACAAATATCCCTTTCTGAATGAGCGAAGTTTCGCTCATCCCACAGTCAGAACAAGCGGATTTCCGCTCATCCAGCGCAGTAAACCCCTCTAGCCCGGCCCTCTCCCATCTGGCACAGCTCCTGCTATAGCCCTGTCAGGCTGCGTTCCCACGCGCTCCACAAAAACAATTAAACGAAGGATCCTTCAATGGATAACTCCAACGCCCTTCCCCTCGGGTCGGCTGCCGCGCCTGCCCGTGAAAGAACCACCGCCAGCCGGATCAAGTCGATTTTCAGCGGTTCGATCGGCAACATGGTCGAGTGGTATGACTGGTACGTCTACGCCGCTTTCTCGTTGTACTTCGCCAAAGTCTTCTTCCCCAAGGGCGACACCACCGCCCAATTGCTCAACACCGCCGCGATCTTCGCCGTGGGCTTTCTGATGCGCCCGATCGGTGGCTGGCTGATGGGCCTGTACGCTGACCGCGCCGGGCGCAAGGCGGCGCTGATGGCCTCGGTGTACCTGATGTGCTTCGGCTCGTTGATCATCGCCCTGAGCCCCGGCTATGAAACCATCGGCGTCGGTGCGCCGATCCTGCTGGTAGTGGCCCGTTTGCTTCAGGGTCTGTCGGTGGGCGGTGAATACGGCACCTCGGCAACCTATCTGAGCGAGATGGCCACCAAGGAACGTCGCGGCTTCTTCTCCAGCTTCCAGTACGTGACCCTGATTTCCGGCCAGCTCATTGCCCTGGGCGTGCTGATCGTGTTGCAACGCTTCCTGACCACCGAAGAGCTGTATGCCTGGGGCTGGCGCATTCCGTTCGCCATCGGCGCGCTCTGCGCGATCGTGGCGTTGTACCTGCGTCGCGGCATGGAAGAAACCGAGTCGTTCACCAAAAAGGAAAAAGCCAAGGAAAGCGCCATGCGCACCTTGATGCGCCATCCAAAAGAATTGCTGACGGTGGTCGGCCTGACCATGGGCGGCACCCTGGCGTTCTACACCTACACCACCTACATGCAGAAATACCTGGTGAACACTGTCGGCATGAGCATTTCCGACTCCACCACCATTTCCGCCGCCACACTGTTCCTGTTCATGTGCCTGCAACCGTTGATTGGCGGGCTGTCGGACAAGGTCGGTCGACGGCCAATCCTGATTGCCTTCGGCATCCTGGGGACGCTGTTCACCGTGCCGATCCTGACCACCCTGCACACCGTCCAGACTTGGTGGGGCGCGTTCTTCCTGATCATGGCCGCGCTGATCATCGTCAGTGGCTACACCTCGATCAACGCCGTGGTGAAAGCCGAGCTGTTCCCCACCGAAATCCGTGCCCTGGGCGTCGGCCTGCCGTACGCCTTGACCGTATCGATCTTCGGCGGCACCGCTGAATACATCGCCCTGTGGTTCAAGAGCATCGGCATGGAAACCGGCTACTACTGGTACGTGACAGCGTGTATCGCGGTGTCGTTGCTGGTCTACATCACCATGAAAGACACTCGCAAGCATTCGCGGATCCTGACCGACTGATTGACGGACACGCACACATGAAAGGGGCGAACCTGAACGGGTTCGCCCCTTTTTTTGTGCAGGGTGTCTGAAGATTTATCCGACATTAATCTCTGGTTAATGCCTGCCCTGCATGCTCATCCTCAACAAGACGCTGTTGCCATACGCCAGTGATGAGGTTTATCGCCGGTCGATAACACCCTTAAACACATCGATAAATACGATTTATTTAAGCGTTTTTTTGCGCTTTTTAATCAAATTAACGAGCGTAATATGAATTCCACACCCAAGGCGATCAACGCCAACCACTTTGGAGAACGACCATGAAAACCAAACTGATCCTCGCCCTGACCCTGTCCGTACTGGCCGCCAACACCTTTGCCGCCGATGGCTTCGACCGCACTCAGTCAGCCATTGCCGCTGATGGCTACGACCGTACCGGCGCCGCCACTGTTGCCGCCGACGGCTTCGACCGCACTGGCTCGAACGCTGTCGCTGAAGACGGCTTCGACCGCACCGGCTCGAATGCTATCGCTGAAGATGGCTTTGATCGCACCGGCTCGAACGCTATCGCTGAAGACGGCTTCGACCGCACTGGCTCGAACGCTATCGCTGAAGACGGCTTCGACCGCACTGGCTCGAACGCTGTCGCTGAAGACGGCTTCGACCGCACCGGCTCGAACGCTATCGCTGAAGACGGCTTCGACCGCACTGGCTCGAACGCTATCGCTGAAGATGGCTTTGACCGCACGAATGCCGCCGCCATCAGCTAATCCCCAAGACGCTCTCTCACAGCCCGGCCTCGGCCGGGCTTAGTTGTTTTTGAGCCACAGAAAACGGTCAGCCTCAAGCCGAACACCAAAGTGGGGTCACTGAAAAACAAATGTGGGAGCGGGCTTGCTCGCGAAAG
>NZ_JABWQV010000416.1 GCF_014268615.1 Pseudomonas tehranensis
GTAGGAGCTGCCGAAGGCTGCGATCTTTTTAGTGTCTCAACTAAGAGAAAATTTTCATTATCTTTTTAAAAAAATATAAATAATTTCTTATATTTCAATAGCTTACACATCTGGCACAAAACTCGCTAAAGCCTCTCCCACCGTTTCACCACAAAAATAACAATCCAGGAGACACACCATGAGTGTGATCATTGCCTTGGCAGCCCTCACGCTGCTGATGGTCGCCGCCTACCGTGGCTACAGCGTTATCCTTTTTGCCCCCATCGCCGCCCTCGGCGCCGTCCTGCTCACTGATCCTTCCGCCGTCGCGCCTGCCTTCACCGGGGTGTTCATGGAGAAGATGGTCGGCTTCATCAAACTGTATTTCCCGGTGTTCCTGCTCGGCGCGGTGTTCGGCAAGCTGATCGAGCTGTCGGGCTTCTCCCGCTCTATCGTCGCGGCAGCGATTCGCCTATTGGGCACGCGCCAGGCCATGTTGGTGATCGTGCTGGTCTGCGCTTTGCTGACCTATGGCGGCGTGTCGCTGTTCGTCGTGGTGTTCGCGGTGTATCCGTTCGCCGCCGAGATGTTCCGCCAGAGCAATATTCCCAAGCGGCTGATCCCGGCCACCATTGCCCTTGGCGCGTTCTCGTTCACCATGGACGCCCTGCCCGGTACGCCGCAGATCCAGAACATCATCCCCAGCACCTTCTTCAATACCACCGCCTGGGCCGCGCCATGGCTGGGTGTGATCGGCACGATCTTCGTGTTCAGCTTCGGCATGCTGTTCCTGCAACGCCAGCGCAACAAGGCCCAGCGCGTCGGAGAAGGCTACGGCACCGAGCTGCGCAACGAGCCGGAGACCGCCGAAGACATCAAGCTGCCCAATCCCTGGCTCGCCATTTCACCGCTCTTGGCGGTCGGGATCATGAACCTGCTGTTCACCCAGTGGATTCCCCAGTGGTACGGCAAGACCCACAGCCTGGCATTGCCGGGCATGACTGCACCGGTGACCAGCGACATCGCCAAGCTCACCGCGATCTGGGCCGTGCAGGCCGCGCTGCTGGTGGGCATTGTGCTGGTGCTGCTGTTCGCCTTCAGCACCATTCGCAGCAAGCTGGCCGAAGGCAGCAAGAGCGCGGTGGGCGGTGCGCTGCTGGCGGCAATGAACACCGCCTCGGAATATGGTTTCGGTGCGGTCATCGCGTCCTTGCCGGGTTTTCTGGTGCTGGCCGACTGGCTCAAGAACATCCCCAATCCTCTGGTCAATGAAGCTGTGACCGTGACCCTGCTGGCGGGCATCACCGGCTCTGCTTCGGGCGGCATGAGCATCGCCCTGGCGGCGATGTCCGAAACGTTCATCAGCGCCGCCAATGCTGCCAACATTCCCTTGGAAGTGCTGCACCGGGTCGCGTCCATGGCCAGCGGTGGCATGGACACCCTGCCCCACAACGGCGCGGTGATCACCCTGCTGGCGGTGACCGGCCTGACCCACCGTGAAGCCTACAAAGACATTTTCTGTATTACGCTGATCAAGACCCTCGCGGTTTTCGTGGTGATCGGTGTGTTCTACGCCACTGGCATTGTGTGAGGTTCGTATGACAACAACTTTATCCGGCAAGACCGCCCTGGTCACCGGCTCCACCAGCGGCATTGGCCTGGGCATCGCCCTGAGCCTGGCCAAGGCCGGCGCCAACCTGATCCTCAACGGCTTCGGCGATGCCTCGGCGGTGATCGCCGAGGTGAAACAGTTTGGCGGCAAGGTCGGCCATCATCCCGCCGATGTCAGTGACCCGGCGCAGATCGCCGACATGCTCGCCTACGCCGAGCGCGAGTTCGGCGGCGTGGACATCCTGGTGAACAATGCGGGGATCCAACACGTGGCCGCCGTGGAAGATTTTCCGGTGGAGCGCTGGGACTCGATCATCGCCATCAACCTGTCCTCGGTGTTCCATGCCACGCGCTTGAGCCTGCCGGGCATGCGCACCAAGGGCTGGGGGCGGATCATCAACGTCGCCTCGGTGCACGGCCAGGTCGGCTCGGTGGGCAAGGCGGCCTATGTCGCGGCCAAACACGGGGTGATCGGCCTGACCAAAGTGGTCGGCCTGGAAACCGCCACCAGCAACGTGACGTGCAACGCCATCTGCCCTGGCTGGGTGCTGACACCGCTGGTGCAGAAACAGATCGACGACCGCATTGCCACGGGCGTCGATCCGCAACAGGCGCAGCATGACCTGCTGGCCGAGAAGCAACCTTCCCTGGAGTTCGTCACCCCGCCGCAACTGGGGGAACTGGTGCTGTTCCTGTGCAGCGAAGCCGGTAGCCAGGTACGCGGCGCGGCGTGGAATATTGATGGTGGGTGGTTGGCTCAGTAAATTTTTTGCGATCCCTTGTTGTGGCGAGGGGATTTATCCCCGACTTGTGGGAGCAAGGCTTGCCCGCGATGAA
>NZ_JABWQV010000417.1 GCF_014268615.1 Pseudomonas tehranensis
CACTATCGCGGGCAAGCCTTGCTCCCACAGACGCCCGTCTGTGCACCGGGGCTTAAACACAAGGTGCGATTTCCCCCTCCCTAGGCTAACCTGCGGCCATGTTTTACGAGGTCGACTATGCACATCCATATTCTCGGTATTTGCGGCACTTTCATGGGTTCGATGGCCGTATTGGCCAAGGAGCTGGGCCATCACGTGACCGGTTCCGACGCCAACGTCTACCCGCCGATGAGCACGCAGCTGGAGGCCCAGGGCATTGAATTGACCCAAGGCTACGACCCGGCGCAACTGGACCCGGCGCCGGACCTGGTGGTCATCGGCAACGCCATGTCCCGTGGCAATCCGGCGGTTGAATACGTGCTCAACAAAGGCCTGCCGTACGTCTCTGGCCCGCAATGGCTGGCCGATCATGTGTTGCAGGGCCGTTGGGTCCTGGCCGTGGCCGGCACCCATGGCAAGACCACCACCAGCAGCATGCTCGCCTGGGTGCTGGAGCACGCGGGCATGAGCCCGGGCTTCTTGATCGGCGGCGTGCCGCAGAACTTCTCGGTGTCGGCACGCCTGGGCGGCACACCGTTTTTCGTGATCGAGGCCGACGAATACGACAGCGCGTTCTTCGACAAACGTTCGAAGTTTGTCCACTACCGTCCACGTACCGCGATCCTCAACAACCTTGAATTCGATCACGCCGACATCTTCCCCGATCTGCCGGCCATCGAGCGGCAATTCCACCATCTGGTGCGCACCATTCCGAGTGAAGGCCTGGTGATCCATCCGACCACCGAGCCTGCCTTGCAGCGGGTGATCGAGATGGGCTGCTGGACCCCGGTGCAAACCACCGGCGCCGGCGGGCAGTGGCAAGTGAAGTTGCTCAAGGACGACGGCTCGCAGTTCGAAGTCCTGTTCGAAGGCGTGGCCCAAGGTGTGGTCGATTGGGACATGACCGGCCAGCACAACGTCGCCAACGCGCTGGCGACTCTCGCGGCGGCCCGTCATGTCGGCGTGGTGCCGTCCATGGGCATCGCCGCGTTGAGTGCGTTCAAAAGCGTGAAGCGGCGGATGGAGAAGGTCGCTGAAGTGCGCGGCATCACTATCTACGACGACTTCGCCCACCACCCGACGGCCATCGCCACCACCCTCGACGGTTTGCGCAAACGCATCGGTGATGCGCCGCTGATCGCGATCATCGAGCCGCGTTCCAACTCCATGAAGCTCGGCGCCCACCGCGACGGCCTGCCGGAAAGCGTGGTGGATGCCGATCAGGTGATCTGGTACGCGCCGGCCAATCTGGGCTGGGACTTGGGCGCCACCGCCGCGCTGTGCACGGTGCCGTCGATTGTCAGCGATTCCCTGGAAGGCATCATTGAGCGCGTGAAGAGCCAGGCCCAGCCCGGTACTCATGTGGTGATCATGAGCAACGGCGGCTTCGGCGGCCTGCACGGCAAACTGGCTGAGGCACTGCAATGAACACGCGCCTGGAGAGCAATGGCCCCGAACGCATCACGCTGGCGATGACCGGCGCTTCCGGCGCCCAGTACGGCTTGCGCCTGCTCGATTGCCTGGTGCGGGAGGACCGCGAGGTGCATTTCCTCATCTCCAAGGCGGCGCAATTGGTGATGGCCACCGAGACCGATGTCACCCTGCCGGCCAAGACCCAGATGATGCAGGCCTTCCTCACCGAATACACCGGTGCGGCGGCGGGGCAGATTCGTGTGTATGGCAAGGAAGACTGGATGTCGCCGGTGGCCTCGGGCTCCGGAGCGCCTGCGGCGATGGTAGTCGTGCCGTGCTCCACCGGCACGCTCTCGGCGATTGCCACCGGGGCCTGCAACAATCTGATCGAACGCGCCGCCGACGTGACGCTCAAGGAGCGCCGCCAGTTGATCCTGGTGCCGCGTGAGACGCCGTATTCGAGCATTCATCTGGAGCACATGCTCAAGCTGTCGAACATGGGCGTGACGATTCTGCCGGCCTCACCGGGTTTCTATCACCAGCCGCAAACCATCGATGACCTGATCGATTTTGTGGTCGCGCGGATTCTCAATCTGCTGAACATCCCCCAGGACATGTTGCCGCGCTGGGGCGAGCACCATTTGAGCCTTGATGAATAAGCTGCTGATGGTATTGCTGGCGCTGCAACTGACCGGCTGCGCCACCGCCCGCACCCTGGACGCCGCCAAACCCGGCGCGCCGGTGGTGTATGCCGGGACGCG
Source organism: Pseudomonas tehranensis (assembly GCF_014268615.1). Classification (GTDB taxonomy): domain Bacteria; phylum Pseudomonadota; class Gammaproteobacteria; order Pseudomonadales; family Pseudomonadaceae; genus Aquipseudomonas; species Aquipseudomonas tehranensis. Next base: position 2,214 of record NZ_JABWQV010000417.1, read on the forward strand.
CCTGGACCTCTATGCGCTCAATGGCGGCTGCTGCGCCATGGACCGCTTCGGCGCCGAGGCCCCGAGCTACCCAGGCCTGGACCTGCCCGGCAGTGCGTTGCTCGACACCCTGTTGCTGCCGTTGTCATTGCTGACGGCGTTGGGCGTGGGGTTTCAGGCTACGGGTGGGTTGTAGTCAAAAGATCGCAGGCTTCGCCAGCTCCTA
>NZ_JABWQV010000418.1 GCF_014268615.1 Pseudomonas tehranensis
GGGTTCAGGGTGTAGCGATACCCGTTGAGGCCACCCGCCAGTTTGCTCGGGTCGGGCGTCAGATAACGGCCGGTTTTGGGATTGTAGTAGCGGTGCCGGTTGTAGTGCAGGCCGCTTTCGGGGTCGAAGTATTGGCCCTGGAAACGCAGCGGTTGTTCCAGCTGTTCGCCGCCGCCGTGCTGGATCTCGCGGACTTGGCCGTAGCCGTTGTAGCGCGCTGACCAGACGATGGTGCCGCCGTAGTTGGTCAGTTCCTGCGGCGTGCCCAGGTGGTCGAGGTGGTAGTAGAACGGGCAGGCGTTCGGGCCTTTGCCGTCGAGCAGGGCCAGTGGGCGGAAGGTGCCCGGTTCGTAGACGTAGCTGCGGTGGTGGCGCGGGCTGCTTTCGGCGACGATCTGGTCGCCTTGCCAGAAAAATTCTGTGGTCAGGCCGTCCACGGTCTTGCTGATGCGTCGGCCAAAGGCGTCGTAGCGGTAGGATGTTTCGCGTCCGTCCGCCGTGGTGACGCCGATCAGCCGGTGTTGGCTGTCGTAGCGGTATTCGCTGACGAGGCACTGGGCCTTGCCGCGCCGTTCGCGGATCAGGTTGCCGAAGGCGTCGTAGTCGTAGTGACGGTCACCCTCCATCAGCAGGCGGTTGCCCTTGAGGGTGGTCGGGCCGGGGCGGTCCTGGATCAGCAGGTTGCCGGCCGGGTCGTGGGCGAAATGTTCCGGCGGCTCGCTGTGGGAATAGTCGATGCCGATCAGGCGATCCAGCGGGTCGTACTGGTAATGACGGCGGTTGCGGTTGTCGGAAATGGACTGCAGGTTGCCGTTGGCGCTGTAGGCATAGTCGCGCCAGAACAGTTGCTGCTGGTGCTGCCACACCGTCTGGGCCTTGAGCCGGCCCTGTTCGTCGTAGGCGTACTGGCTGAGCAGCAGGCCTTGCTGGCGCTGCACTTCACGACCGCCACGGATCTGGTGCCCGGTCAGGCGCGAGCCGTTCAGGTCGATGGCCGTCAGCGCGCCACCCCGGGCGTGGTGATAGTCGAGCTGGCTGTTGTCCGGCAGGCGCAGGTGGTTGAGGCGCCCGCAGGCGTCGTAGCGATAACGCAGGGTGCCCCAGCCCTGGTGTTCGCTGATCAGCCGGTCCTGGGCGTCGTATTCGAAGGCCAGCGGGTGATCGCTGCCGTCGTTGACGTGGACCAGCCGGCCCAACCCGTCGTAGCGGTATTCGATGGCCTGGCCGTCGGGCAGGGTCTTGACCAGCAGCCGCCCGGCCGCGTCGCGTTGGTAGCGGGTGACCCATTGGGCGCCGTCCGCGCCGTGCTCGGTTTTCTCCAGCAGGTGGCCATTGAGGTCGTAGGCGTAGGCGGTGCGTTGCCCGTCAAAGCCGATCTGCTGTCGGATCAGTCCGTTAGGTGTGTAGTCCAGCTGATATTGTTCGCCGGATTCGTTTTCGATTTCAGTCAGCAACAGCCGCGCCGAGTCGTAGCGATACTTCAGCTCGCTGCCGTCGGGATTGAGGCGGCGGCTGATCAGGTGCAGGTCGTCGGCGTATTCATAGCGGGTGGTCCGCCCCAGCTCATCGCGCTCGGCGGTGACCTTGCCGTAGGCGTTGTAGCACCAGGCGCGGGTCGCGCCACCCGGCAAGGTGGTTTCGAACAGGCGGCCCACCGCGTCCCATTGGTAGTGCGTGACGGCGCCGTGTGAGTCCTGGCGGGTCAGCAAACGCCCCAGGGCATCGTAGGAAAAACACCGCTGCCCGCCGTCCGGCAGGGTTTCTTCTGTCAGTTGGCCCAGCTGATTGCGGGTCAACCGGTGCTCGCTACCGTCGGGGTAACGGATCGCCAGCAGTTGCCCTTGGGCGTCGTAGTCATAAGCGGTGCGTTGTTGATCCGGGGCGATGGCTTCGATCACATCGCCCTGGGCGTTGCGCCGGTAGGTCCACACGGCTTTGCCGCGCGAACGGGCCTGCAGGAAACCGTTGCGGTATTCGTAGGACGTGGGCTCATCGTCCGGTGGAATCAGCGCCACCAACCGTCCGGCTTCGTCGTAGCGGTATTCGGTGACGGCGCCCAGCGGGTCCTGTTCGGCGATCAGCCGGCCCTGTGGGTCATAGGCCTTGAGGTGCTGGCCGCCATCGGGCTCGACCTTGCGCACCAGCCGCGCCCGCTCGTCGTGGACGTACACCTCCTGGCTGCCATCCAGGTGCTGGACCGTGACCTGCCCGTCCTCGCCCCAGGTGTAGCGGCTGTCCATCTGTGCAAACGAGGCCCAGTGCCGCACGCAGCGGGCCGCGCGCCCGGCCCCTTGCCATTCCCAGAAAAAACTCGCGCCGCCGGCCAGTTGCCGCTGGAGGATGACGTGCTGGTCGTCGTAGTCGTAGCGTTCGCTTTCGCCGGCGGCGTTGGTCGCCTCGATCAG
>NZ_JABWQV010000419.1 GCF_014268615.1 Pseudomonas tehranensis
TCGCGAGCAAGCCCGCTCCCACAGGGGGCAAAGCTTACGATCTGCTCAATCAATACAAATCCACCGGATCCACATCCAGCGACCAGCGCACCGCCCGCCCGCTGGGCATCTGCTCTAGCGCCAGCAACCAGGCACTTAATAGCCGATGCAACGGTGCCCGGGCATTGGCCTGTAACAGCAGTTGAGCCCTATAACGCCCTGCCCGCCGTTCCATCGGAGCCGGCACCGGGCCCAAGAGTTCGATCCCGGTGAGGTTCTGTTGCCCCAGCAAGCGCTCGGCTTCGCTGCAGGCTTCGTCAAGGAATGCTTCGGCCTGCCCCGGCTTATGGGCTTCGGCCCGCAACAGCGCCAGGTGAGCAAACGGCGGCAGGCCGGCGCTGCGACGTTCGCTCAAGGCCTGCTCGGCGAAGGCGAAGTAACCTTGTTCGGTCAGCTGTATCAGCAGCGGATGGTCGGCCAGGTGGGTCTGGATAATGACCTTGCCCGGTTCCTCGGCCCTTCCGGCCCGGCCTGCGACCTGAACGATCAACTGCGCCATGCGCTCGCTGGCACGGAAGTCACCGGAGAACAGTCCGCCATCGGCATCCAGGATCGACACCAGCGTGACCCGGGGAAAGTGATGCCCCTTGGCGAGCATCTGCGTGCCCACCAGGATGCACGGCTGGCCTTTCTGAATCGTGGCGAACAACTGATTCATCGCGTCCTTGCGCGAAGTGCTGTCGCGATCGACTCGCAGTACCGGGTAATCGGGAAACAGGATGCCCAGCCGTTCTTCGGCGCGTTCGGTGCCGGCCCCCACCGGGCGCAAGTCCACTTTGCCGCACTGCGGGCAGTGCCTCGGCACTCGTTCGGCATGGCCGCAATGATGGCAGCGCAGCTCGCCGTGGCGTTGGTGCACGGTCATGCGTGCGTCGCAGCGTTCGCAGCCCGACATCCAGCCGCAGTCATGGCACAGCAGGGTCGGGGCGAAACCCCGGCGGTTGAGGAACACCAAGACCTGTTGCCCGGCGGCCAGGGTCTGGCCGATGGCTTGTTGCATGGGCCCGGAAATGCCGCTGTCCAGCGGACGACTTTTCACATCCAGGCGCAGAAAGCGCGGCTGCTTGGCGCCGCCGGCCCGTTCGTTCAGGCGCAGGAGTCCGTAACGTCCGGTATAGGCGTTGTGCAGGCTTTCCAGGGACGGCGTGGCTGAACCCAGAACAATGGGAATGTTTTCCTGGCGCGCCCGCACCAGTGCCAGATCGCGGGCGTGGTAGCGCAGGCCTTCCTGCTGTTTATAAGAGCCGTCATGCTCTTCGTCGATGATGATCAGGCCGGGGTTTTTCATCGGTGTGAACAGGGCCGAACGAGTGCCGATGATGATGTCCGCCTCACCGTCCCGGGCGGCGAGCCAGGCTTCCAGGCGTTCACGGTCGTTGACCGCCGAATGCACCAGGGCGATTCGCGCGTTGAAGCGTTGTTCGAAGCGCGCCAGGGTCTGTGGCCCAAGGTTGATTTCCGGAATCAGCACCAGGGCCTGTTTGCCGGCTTCCAGGGTCTGGCGGATCAGTTGCAGATAGACCTCGGTCTTGCCGCTGCCGGTGACGCCGGCCAGCAAGAAGGCGTGATAGCTGTCGAAACCGGCGCGAATCGCCTCGCAGGCGGCCCGCTGTTCGGCATTGAGCGGCAGTTCCGGCTGGGCCAGCCAATGCTCATGGCGAACACCCGGAGCGTGCCGGCGGATGTCTACCTGGACCAGATCCTTGGCCAGCAGCAGGTCGAGGCTGTCCTTGCTGAGCATCAGTTTGCTCAATAGCTGATGGGCCACGCCGTGGGGATGCTGGGCCAGGGTCGCCAGGGCCTCACGCTGACGCGGGGCGCGGGCGATGCGCGGGTCGTCCAGCGAAGCGCCCGGTGCCACCGACCAGAAGCGCTCCTGGCGTGCCTCGGCCGGTTCGCCCTGGCGCAACAATACCGGCAGCGCCCAGCTCAGGGTGTCGCCGAGGCTGTGCTGATAGTACTGGGAGGTCCACAGGCACAGCTTGAACAGCGAGGCAGGCAGCGGCGGCGTCGCATCGAGCAAGGCCAGGGCTGGCTTCAGCTTGTCGGCCGGGACTTCGCTGTGGTCGGCGACCTCCACCAGAATCCCGATCATCTCCCGTCGGCCGAACGGCACCCGCAGGCGCATGCCCGGATGCAACTGCTCACGCAGGACCCCGGCCGGGGCCCGGTAGTCGAACAGGCGGCGCAGAGGCGAAGGCAGGGCGAGGCGCAGGATGGCGTCGGGCACGCGGGAGGGTCTCGATAAATGGACAAGTTCAGAAACTTGAGCGCAGCCCTTGTGGGAGCGAGCCTGCTCGCGATGG
>NZ_JABWQV010000042.1 GCF_014268615.1 Pseudomonas tehranensis
CCACTGTGGGAGCGGGCTTGCTCGCGAAAGGGGCGACTCGGTCTTGCGCCTGCCTCAATAACTCTTGCCCGTATGGTTATTCAAAGAAATAACCTTGGTCTTGCCAATGCGGTGACGGTAGATCTCGCGCAGATACTTGATCGACTTCTTCACGCAGTCGCGGGACAGGCGGATGTCGTTGATCGAGACAAACTTGTCTTTGTCGCTGATCAGCTCGCGGTATTTCTTCTCGTACATCGGCTTGATCGCGTACCAGTTGGTGTCGAGGATCTTCGCCGGGTTTTCGAACTCGTTGAGCAGGTCGTCGATGCGCTCTTCGTCGAAGTCTTCATTGATGATGAAGTCCAGGATCGAGTTGTCCAGGGTGTCGTCGAAGCGATACGGGGTGCGGGCAAAGCAGCGTTTGATAAACGCCACGATCAGGGTCAGGAAGTCATCCGACAGGCAAGGACTCTTGGCGATCAGGGTGGTCAGCGACAGGTTGGCCGAGGCACCGATCACCAGCGCGTAACGCTTGAGGGTGGTGTTGGGGAACAGGCTGTTGAGGTGGGTCTTGAGCCGGTTCAGGTCCATGTAGGACAGCTTGTAGTCCTTGGGCAGCGAGACGATCGACACCACCGACGAGCAGTTCTTGAAAAAGTGCAGGTCATGCAGCGCGGCGGCGTCGTAGCCGGAATTCTTGTACTGCTCCAGCGAAGCGCGGTAGCGCTTGGATTCGATCGGCAACAGGCTGATGCCTTCGATGGCCTGGGTGACTTTGTTGAAGTGCGGCAGGTCGATGGAGCGGAAGAACAGGTCGTCGATGTTCAGGCGCGGCGGCTCCTTCTCGAACACCTTGAACTTGTCGCCGCTGGGCGCTGGCGTTTCCGGAACGACGGACTCGGCGTAGGCAATTGCCACCGGGCCGGCCAGGCTCATGAACAGGTCATTGGCGTCCAGGCGAATGGTTTCGCCAATGTCGATGCCGGCACGCCGGAAGTAATTCTGGTCGTAGTCGGTGGTCACCGCCTGAGCGGTCAGGATGTTGAAGATCTGCTGGGAGATGTACTGGTTGGCGTGCTTCTCCATGGCATTGACATCAATGTTCTGGATATTGCCGTCATCGCTCTCTTCGGCGTAGCGCATGATGTCGTTGGAGATCAGCATCATCGCGTTCCAGGGGCGGATGCGGCCCATCACGCTGGCTTCGCTGCTGTCGTCGTTGGCGAAGTTGTACGAGAAATCCCATTCTTCCGACAGGTACTTGCACAGCAGGCGTCCGGCGTTGATGTGCAGCGCCTCGGACATTTCGCTGCGGTGATCGGAAATGTTCGGCAGTACGCAAATGCCGCTGGTGAAGATCGGCTCGAAGACGAAGGAATGGCCGCTCTTGCTGTCGTGTTCGTCCATTGGCTTGGTGTCGAACGTCTTGTTCATGTACGAGTATTGCTGGGCCAGGCCGAACTCTGAGGCCATGCCCGAGCCGGTCCCGCCGCCGGCACTGAAGATCGAAAAGTACAGGCGCGACTGGTTGGCCTTGATGCCGCAGCTGTCGATCAGGTACGAGTGGATCATTTTCCAGTCGGGGCTGGAGAACCGCTGGGTGTCCTTGTTCAGGATGATCTTGGCCAGGTACTGCCCCAGGATCGGTGCGTTACCCGCGCCCCCGGCATGGACTTCCGACAGGTCCATGATTTTCATTTTGCTGTAGTCGCGCAAAAAGCCGCTTTTTTCGCCTTTGCGCGAAAAACGGATGCGTCCGGCGATGTCCTTGTCCAGGTCGCCGAGCATCACCAGGGGTTCGACCAGAAATACCGGCTTGCTGGCTTTGCTGGTGCCCAGGCGCAAATTGTTACGGATCCACTGCGCCGGGCTGTAGCCCTTGTCGCTATAGCCTTTGTCCTCTGCGTTGAACTCGTTGAGGTAGAACTTGCGGGCGTTGTACACCAGCTCGGCTACGTCCAGGGCGATGTTGGAGCCACAGCGACCCAGGCCGATCAGGCACACGGACGGGAACTCCTGCTGATCGCGTTCGCTTTCGTCGTCCACCAGGTGCGGCGGGCGCGGGAACACGCTGTCACGCAGGCCGTCGAGGTTGTCGAGGATGCGGTCGGTATTGGTTTCGGTGAAATACAGATACTGCTGAGTCGCCAGGGGACGCGAGCTGCTCGATGGTTTCGAGGTTTCAGGGCCGTTAGCGGCCGGGCTCAGCGTAAGATCGGATACTGCAGTGGCTGTTTTTTTAGAGGTCATTGTGCGCCATATGCCTGAACTGGTCGGTTCGATGACCACTGTCATCGGACCGTCGCGGATGGGAGCTCGCGTCCTTGACGACGCGAAGGTCGGCCCAAGCGTTCAGGGGGGGCAGCCTGAGCAGCGCTCGGGAAAATCTTTTCCTGATAGGTTGAATCGGCCATCGCGGAATGATCTTTAATCGAGAAGAGGCAAAATGATGGCTATCTTTTCAGGGAATTGATCGTAGTCACGAAACACGACGCTTGCCATGGTCGTATATCAGCCGTGCGAATGATTGGAGACAGCCTGGGCGCCGCTGTCTAGATTGCAGACTCCGGGTTCGGATGCCTCGCCGTGCCCCATAACAATAAAGAGACGGACCCATGCAGAACTCGACCCAAGCGGCGAATGCCTGGCGCATTCTGTTCCTGCTGTTCCTGGCCAACCTGTTCAACTTCTTTGATCGCACCATTCCGGCGATCATCATCGAACCGATCCGTATGGAGTGGAGCCTCAGCGACTTCCAGATCGGCATCATCGGCACCGCCTTTACCATCGTCTATGCCATCGCCGGGCTGCCACTGGGGCGCCTGGCCGATACCGGTTCGCGCAGCAAGTTGATGGGCTGGGGTCTGGCGACCTGGAGCGGGCTGACGGCGGTCAATGGCTTGGTGGGCAGTTTCTGGGCGTTTCTGGTGGTGCGCATGGGTGTGGGGATCGGTGAAGCCAGTTACGCGCCAGCGGCCAACTCGCTGATCGGCGACCTGTTTCCGGCTCACCGTCGGGCGCGGGCCATGGGCATTTTCATGCTGGGCCTGCCGATCGGCCTGCTGCTGGCGTTCTTCACCATCGGGGCGATGGTCAAAGCCTTCGACAGCTGGCGCGCGCCGTTCTTTATCGCGGCGGTGCCGGGGCTGGTGCTGGCGGTGTTCATGTTTTTCATCAAGGAGCCCAAGCGCGGCGCGGCGGAAACGGTGCAGATCTCCCAGGAAAAAATCGACAGGCCGATCCGTCGGGTGTTGGCGATTCCTACTTTCCTGTGGCTGGTGTTGGCGGGGCTGTGTTTCAACTTCGCCACCTATGCCTGCAACTCGTTCCTGGTGCCGATGTTGCAGCGCTACTTCCTGATGCCGCTGCACGACGCGGCGGTTGCCACCGGGATCATGGTGGGCGTGACCGGGCTGTTCGGGTTGACCCTGGGCGGCTGGATTGCCGATAAGATTCATCAACGGGTGCCCAACGGACGCTTGCTGTTCGCCGCGTTCAGCCTGGTGATCTCCACGGCCACCACCGCTTGGGCGTTGTATGCCGGGCGGATTGAAATTGGTGTGTTCGTCGCGGTGTTCAGTGTCGGCTGGTTGTTTGCCTATACCTTTTATACGTGCGTGTACACGGCAATCCAGGACGTCGTCGAACCGCGTCTGCGGGCCACGGCGATGGCGTTGTTCTTTGCCGGGTTGTATCTGTTGGGTGGAGGCATGGGGCCGGTGGTGGTGGGTGGTTTGTCTGACTACTTTGCCCATGCGGCCATGGCCGCGGCCGGCGCCGCGCAAATGACCGAGGCGTTCAAGGCCATTGGTTTGCATGACGCGATGTTCCTGATCCCGGTGGCGCTGTTCCTGACCATGGTGTTCCTGTTCCTGGCGTCGCGCTGTTTTGTACGCGATGCCAAGCGGATGAAGGATGGGATGAGTGCGCAGGTGGTGCCGGAGGGTGTCGCGGCGACGGCTTGAAGAGACTTTGTGGCAACGATGCCTTTGTGGCGAGGGAGCTTGCTCCCGCTCGGTTGCGCAGCGACCGCAACATTTTTGGGGCCGCTTCGCAGCCCAGCGGGAGCAAGCTCCCTCGCCACAGAGGTGGTGTGTTACAGGTTACCCAAACTTCTCATCCCGCCCACGCAGCAAGCGATTGGGCATCGCCACCGCGGCCGCCAGCCCCAGCAACGACACCGCCGCGCTGATCAACAGCAAATGCCGGAATGTTGCCTGCAATGCCTGGCGCAAGAGCTCCTGCGCCTCGCCCGGGGCGGCGTTCAGACCGTCCAGCAAGACATTGCCGGAATGACCTTCACCCAACGGTGACGAACCGGCGAGTTGGGCAACGTTTGAATCCTGCAGCAAGGCCAGCAGCAACGCCGACATCAGCGCCACGCCCACGGCGCCGCCGAGGGAGCGGAACAGGTTGGTGGTGCTGGTGGCGACCCCGATGTCCTGCTGTTGCACCGAATTTTGCGACCCCACCAGCGAAGTCGGGAACTGCATGCCGGAAGCGATGCCGCTGAGCAGCATGAACAGGCTACTGAGCCAGAACGCGTCGGGCGGGGAGAAGGCCATGCCGAGGATGGCGAACGGGAAGAGCAGGGCGCCGCAGAGGATCATCGGTTGGTAATGGCCGGTGATCGAGGTACGGCGTCCGGCAAAATACGCACCCATGGGCAGCCCCATCGCCAACGGCAACAGGTGCAACGCCGCGCTGTCGGCACCGGCGCCGGTCACGCTCTGGAAGCGCAACGGCACCAGCACCGTCAGGGAAATCGCCTGGAAGCTGGTGAAAAACACCGTGCACCAGCACAGCACCGCGCTGCGGTTGGCGAACAGGTGCATCGGCAGCAACGGTTCCCGCGCCCGACGCTCGTACCAGACGAACACCCCCAGGGCTATCCCTGCGCAACCCAGTAATCCCAGCACTTCACGGCTGTGCCAGGCATGGCCCTGGCCGACCTCGGTGATCCCCAGCAGCAACGCAGTCAGGCCAATGATCAACAACACGGTGCCCAGGTAATCGATGATCGGCGTGCGTTGCGGCACTGGTAGCCCCACCAGGGTGCGGCGGGCCACCCACCAGGCCGTGAGGCCCAGCGGCAGGTTGATCCAGAACACCCAGCGCCACGACAAGTATTCGGTCATGTAGCCACCGAGCACCGGCCCGGCCACGCTGGCCACCGCGTACATGCTGCTGAAGTACCCTTGGTAGCGACCCCGCTCGCGTGGCGGGATGATGTCGCCGATGATCGCCTGGCTCACGGAAATCATCCCGCCGGCGCCGATGCCCTGGAATATGCGCGCCAGCACCAGTTGCTCCATGTTTTGCGCCAGTCCACAGAACAGTGAGGCCAGGGTGAACAGCCCCATGCCGAACAGCATCAACGGCCGACGACCGTAGAGGTCACCGAGCTTGCCGTAGATCGGCACCGCCACGGTCATGGCGACCATGTAGCCGGAAATCACCCAGGCCAGCAGCCCGACATCACCCAATTGGGCGGAAATGGCCGGCATCGAGACGGCGACGATGGTCTGGTCCAGTGCGCCGAGAAAAATCGCCAGCATCAGGGCCACCAGCACACTACGGATGGCAGGCTGTGGGGCTTGGGAGGTATGGGCTTGAGTCAAGGCAGAACCTGCGGGCATCACGCCTGGTTGGCGAAGAGGACTGAGCCCGCAGTTTAAGTCGATAGCCGGCTATTCGATAGCCTCATAAGGAAGTCCGACGTAGTTTTCCGCGATGGTTTTTCGACCCGCCTCGGAGTCGACGAAATATTCCAGCTCCGCTTCGCTGATGCGCTGGTTGAAGGCGTCGTCGTCGAAGCGGTGCAGCATGGAAGTCATCCACCAGGAGAAGCGCTCGGCTTTCCACACCCGTCGCAGGCAAATGGCCGAATACTTTTCCAGCAAGTCGGTACGGCCGTCGCGATAGACCTTGAGCAGAATGTTGAACAGCGTGCTGACGTCGCTGGCGGCCAGGTTCAGCCCCTTGGCGCCGGTGGGCGGAACGATGTGGGCCGCGTCACCGACCAGGAACATCCGTCCATACTGCATCGGCTCGACCACGAAGCTGCGCAGCGGCGCGATGCTCTTCTCGATGGAGGGACCTGTCACCAGTGCCTGGGCCAGGTCGGCTGGCAGGCGGTTTTTCAGTTCAGACCAGAAGCGCTCGTCCGGCCAATCGGCCACTTGCTCCTCGGCAGGCACTTGCAGGTAATAACGGGTGCGAGTCTTGGAGCGCATGCTGCACAGGGCAAAACCACGTTCGTGGCGGGCGTAGACCAACTCCTCGTGAACCGGTGGGGTGTCGGCCAGGATGCCGAGCCAGCCAAACGGGTAGACCCGCTCGAAGACCTTGAGTTTTTCCGCCGGGATTGACTGGCGCGCCACACCATGGAAACCGTCGCAACCGGCAATGTAATCGCAGTCCAGGCGCCAGGTTTGCCCTTGGTGCTCGAAGGTTACGAAGGGGCTGTCGGTCTGCATGTCGTGGGGCTGGGCATTGCCGACCTGATAAAGCGTGCGGGCGCCGGCGGCCTCCCGGGCGGACATCAGGTCGCGGGTGACTTCGGTCTGGCCGTAGATCATGACGTTTTTACCGCCAGTCAGGCCCTTTAGATCGATGTGCACCCGCCGACCGTTGAGTGCCAGCTCAAAGCCGTCATGGGGCAGCCCCTCGGCGTCCATGCGCTGGCCGACGCCGGCCTGGCGTAGCAATTGGGCCATGCCTTGCTCCAGCACACCGGCGCGGATGCGGCTCAACACATAGTCCGGGGTCTGGCGTTCGAGGATCACCGTGTCAATTCCAGCGTTGTGCAGCAATTGGCCGAGCAGCAGCCCAGAGGGGCCGGCACCGATAATGGCAACTTGGGTCTTGAGGGTTTTCATTGTTGTTATGGCTCGCACGAAGCACACGACCAGGGTCGGTGTTGATTGGGGTGCTTGCATTTTTCGCTTGCGGACCTGTCAATTGAAGGGGAAAACTGAGCCGATACCTGTACTTTCTACCAATCGGTGCGATTATCGCCCGCAACCCAGGCCGATCCTCGTGATGAAAAAAACAGACCTGCCTTCAATCCCGGTATTCAAGCTCTACGGCGAAAGCCAGGATTGGCCGACTCCGGACCTGCTGCACTGTGAAACCATCTCCAAGCGCAGCCGAGAGCACCAATGGGAGATCAAACCCCATCGGCACGCCGATCTCTGTCAGTTGTTGTTTGTCTTCAAGGGCCAGGCGGAGTTGGAAATCGAAGGCCAGCGCACACGGCTCGACGAGCCGGCGGTGCAGATCCTGCCGCCATTGTCGGTGCATGGCTTTCGTTTTTCCGAGGATGTGGACGGTTACGTGGTGACTCTGGCGGCACCGCTGGTGACGCACCTGCAATCGCAGCTGGGTCATTCGGTCAACGTGCTGGCCCAGGCCGAAAGCTACCCGGCCCTGGAAGATGCCGAATACCTCAATAGCCTGTTCAGCGCCCTGCAGGCTGAATACGGTGGGCATCAGCCGGCCCGGGAAATGCTGATGCATGCCTTGGTCAGCGTGATCATGGTCTGGGTCAGTCGTCAGGTGATGCAGCGGCGCACGCAGGCCCAGCGCCCACAACGCGCGCGGGAGTACCTCAACGGGTTCATTCAGTTGGTGGAAGAAACCTATCGCCAGCATGTCAAGGTTGAAGACCTGGCCCATCGTCTGGGCATCTCCGTGTCGCACCTCAACGGCACCTGTCGGGAATTGGCGGGGCAGCCGGCCCTGCAGATCATGCATGAGCGCCAGCTACTGGAAGCCAAGCGGCTGCTGACCTACACCGGCATGACGATCTATGAGATTTCCGAAATGCTCGGTTTTTCTGACCCGACCAATTTCACCCGGTTGTTTCGCCGACGGGTTGGCATCTCTCCCAAGGCATTCCGTGACCGGCTCAAGACCGATCAGCAGGACGACTGAACACGCCTCAGCGCAAAGCGTTCAGGGTCGCGCTATGGGGAATGCAGCGCTCCAGGTTGCAACTGGCGTGTTCACGGGGCAGTTGTCTGGCCTGCTCGACCCGATAGGCCGCCGTGCCATACAGCGCCAGCGTGACGGTGCAGGTGACAAAAATGGCGAGGCGTCTTCTTGTTTTGATGTTCATGGCGGTGACCTCTGAACGAATACCCTTGGGTACTACTTTCAGCATAGGTCAGCCATGGCGGGTTGCCAGCCAGGCAGTGAGTGCGTTTAACCCGATATTCAGAACATTGATAACCCTTGTGGGAGCGGGCCTGTGGGAGCAAGGCTTGCCCGCGATGCAAACACCTCGGTGTAGCTGATAGACCGAGGCGATACCATCGCGGGCAAGCCTTGCTCCCACAGGGCACACACACGTAGAGGTGTTTTTCGCGTGGGTTATTCCAGATGCTCAGGCTTCATCGGGTCGCCCGGCTTGACGTCCAGTTGCTTGCGTACGTCTTCGAACATCTCATCGTAATACTTGTGCATCGAGCCAATGCTGGCGCTCTTGGGCATGCCGTGTGTCTGAGCGATGCGCGTGGCATGGCGGGCGAAGTCGAAGGCCTGGTCCTTGGCCAGGAAAAAAGTTTCGTCCACGGATTTATCCTCGACCGTGCCGTGCAACCGGAACGACATGCCCTGGCCCTCCTTGGGGTCCTGCGCCAGCTCATAGTCGATACACAGGTTGTAGCTGAAATCATCCTTGTTCAGCGCGTGGCGCTCCATATGCAGGTGACCGGGTTCGAACATGGCCATAAACGACTCTCCTTCGAAGGCGTGGGTGTAGGGCAGACCCTGGATCCGCCCCGCAAGTTTCCTGTTATCGATAGGCGATGCCGGGTGTTGCCGTGCTGATGCGCGTACCGGCGGTGCCCTGGACGATGGCCTCAATGTCTGAGAGTGATCCAATCACCGCGACCTTGCCAGTGTTGCGGGCAAATTCGCAGGCGGCCTGGACTTTCGGCCCCATGGAGCCGGCGGCAAACCCCAGCTTTTCCATTTCATCGGGGTGAGCCTGGGCAATGGCTTTCTGGGTCGGCTTGCCGAAGTCGACGAACGCGGCGTTGACGTCCGTGGCGATCACCAGCAGATCGCTTTCCAGTTGTTCAGCCAGCAGCGCCGAGCACAAGTCTTTGTCGATCACCGCTTCCACGCCCTGGAGCTTACCGTCGGCGTCGTACATCGTCGGGATGCCGCCACCGCCGGCGCAGATCACGATGCTGCCCTTTTCCAGCAGCCACTTGATCGGGCGGATTTCGAAGATGCGCTTGGGCCGCGGGCTGGCGACCACGCGGCGGAATTTGTCACCGTCCGGGGCAATCGCCCAACCTTTTTCGGCCGCGAGTTTTTCCGCCTCAGCCTTTGTGTAGACCGGGCCAATGGGCTTGGTGGGGTTCTGGAAACCCGGGTCGTTGGCGTCCACTTCGACCTGGGTCAACAGCGTTGCGAACGGCACTTCGAAGTCCAGCAGGTTGCCCAACTCCTGTTCGATAATGTAGCCGATCATGCCCTCGGTCTCGGCGCCGAGCACATCCAGCGGATACGGCGTGACCGAGGTGTAGGCCGCGGCCTGCAGCGACAGCAGGCCGACCTGGGGGCCATTGCCGTGGGCGATGACCAGCTCGTTGCCGGGGTGGATCTTGGCGATCTGTTCGGTCGCGGTGCGGATGTTGGTGCGTTGGTTGTCGGCGGTCATGGGTTCACCCCGACGCAGGAGGGCGTTCCCGCCAAGGGCTACGACGATGCGCATGGTGCTGTCCTCTGACAGAGAAATAATGGACGACTCGGTCCCCTTGTGGGAGCGAGCCTGCTCGCGATGACGGCAGCACATCCAACATCAATGCAAGCTGATACTCCGCTATCGCGAGCAGGCTCGCTCCCACAGTGAAAAACACTTCAGCTGGGGGCGGCCGGTGTCAGATATCCGCCAGCGCCGACACCAGGATCGCCTTGATGGTGTGCATGCGGTTTTCCGCTTGCTCGAAGGCGATGTTGGCCGGGGATTCGAACACTTCTTCGGTCACTTCCACACCGTTGGCCAGGTTCGGATAGCGCGCGGCGATGTCTTTGCCGACCTTGGTTTCGCTGTTATGGAAAGCGGGCAGACAATGCATGAATTTCACCCGAGGGTTGCCCGAGGCTTTCATCATTTGCGCGTTGACCTGATAGGGCAGCAGTTGTTCGATGCGCTCGTCCCATGCCTCGACCGGCTCGCCCATGGACACCCAGATGTCGGTGTGGATGAAGTCCACGCCCTTGACGGCTTCCTTGGGGTCTTCGGTGATGGTGATGCGGGCGCCGCTTTCAGCGGCGAAGGCCTGGCACTGGTCGATGAAGTCCTGTTGCGGCCAGAGGGCTTTGGGAGCGCCGATGCGCACGTCCATGCCCAGTTTGGCGCCGATCATCAGCAGCGAGTTGCCCATGTTGTAGCGGGCGTCGCCCAGGTAGGCGTAGCTGATGTCATGCAGCGGCTTATCGCTGTGTTCGCGCATGGTCAGGGTGTCGGCGATCATTTGGGTGGGGTGGAATTCAGCGGTCAGGCCGTTGAACACCGGCACGCCGGCGAACTTGGCCAGCTCCTCGACGATCTCCTGTTCGAAGCCGCGATATTCAATGGCGTCGAACATCCGTCCCAGCACCCGGGCGGTGTCTTTCATGCTCTCTTTGTGGCCGATCTGCGAAGAGACGGGATCGATGTAGGTAACGTGGGCGCCCTGGTCATGGGCCGCGACTTCGAAGGCGCAGCGGGTGCGGGTCGAGGTTTTCTCGAAGATCAGCGCGATGTTCTTGCCCTTGAGGTGTGGCCGCTCGGTGCCGGTGTATTTGGCACGCTTGAGGTCCCGGGACAGGTCCAGCAGATAATGCAGCTCGCGGTTGGTGTGGTGCATCAAACTCAGCAGGCTGCGGTTGTGCATGTTGAAAGCCATGATGGATCTCCTCAGGTGGGGGTTATCCCCTGGGCTGCGTTGGATAAACAGCAACCCAGGCTCAAAGGTCAGTAGTCGATCGGGTCGCGAATGATCGGGCAGGTCATGCAATGGCCGCCGCCACGGCCTCGGCCCAGCTCGCTGGCGCTGATGGTGATGACTTCCACGCCGGCCTTGCGCAGCAGGGTGTTGGTATAGGTATTGCGGTCGTAACCGATCACTACGCCCGGTTCCAGGGCCACCACGTTGTTGCCGTCATCCCATTGCTCGCGTTCGGCGGCGAAGCTGTTGCCGCCGGTTTCCACCACGCGCAGCGCTTTGAGGTTCAGGGCCTTGGCCACGGTGTCGAGGAAGTTGGTTTCTTCGCGACGAATGTCGATGCCGCCGGGTTTGCTCTCGTCAGGGCGCAGGGAGAAGGCGACGATCTGGCTCACCACTTCCGGGAAGATCGTCACCAGGTCGCGGTCGCAGAAACTGAACACGGTGTCCAGGTGCATGGCGGCGCGGGACTTGGGCAAGCCGGCGACGATCACGCGTTCCACGGCCTTGTGCTTGAACAGATTCAGCGCCAGTTGGCCGATGGCCTGGCGCGACGAACGCTCGCCCATGCCGATCAGTACCACGCCGTTGCCAATCGGCATCACGTCGCCGCCTTCCAGCGTAGCGTTGCCGTGATCCTGGTCGGGGTCGCCGTACCAGACCTGGAAGTCGGCCTGGGTGAATTCGGGGTGGAATTTGTAGATGGCGCTGGCCAGCAGGGTTTCCTGGCGTCGCGCCGGCCAATACATCGGGTTCAAAGTGACGCCACCGTAGATCCAGCAGGTGGTGTCGCGGGTGAATTGAGTGTTGGGCAATGGCGGCAGGATGAAGCTGGAGTGACCGAGGAAGTCGCGGAACATCTGGATGGTCTTGCCACCGAAACTGTCCGGCAGATCATCGGCCGAGACGCCGCCGATCAGGAATTCGGCGATCTTGCGCGGCTCCAGGCTGCGCAGCCAGGAATCGACTTCATGCACCAGGCCAATGCCGACCGAGTTGGGGGTGATCTTGCGTTGCAGGATCCAGTCCAGGGCTTCGGGAATGGCAACGATATCGGTCAACAGGTTGTGCATTTCCAGCACATCGACGCCGCGCTCGCGCATTTTGGTGACGAAATCGAAATGGTCGCGCTTGGCCTGGTTGACCCACAGGACATCGTCGAACAGCAGTTCGTCGCAGTTGTTCGGGGTCAGCCGCTGATGGGCCAGGCCAGGGGAACACACCATGACTTTGCGCAGCTTGCCGGCTTCGGAATGAACGCCGTACTTCACTTTTTCCGTGGTCATTACAAAGATCCTCCAGATAAAACAATCAGTCAGTTACAAGGTCAGGAAGCCGTCGTAGAGCCCGTAGGCGGCCACCAGGGCGCCTGCGATCACTGCGGCGAAAATCAGCTTCTCGACGGAGGTGAAAACCGGTTTGCCCAACTCGCGCTTGGCCTTGGCGAACAGGATCGCGCCGGGGGCATAGAGCAGGGCGGACAGCAGCAGGTATTTGATCCCGCCGGCATACAGCAGCCACACCGCGTAGATCAGGGCGATGGCGCCGATGATCAGGTCCTTGCGCCGCTCGGCCGCGAAGCCTTCGTAGGTCTCGCCGCGCACCGCCAGCAGCACCGCATAAGCCGCCGACCACAGGTACGGCACCAGGATCATCGAGGTGGCAAGGTAAATCAGTGACAGGTAAGTGCTGGCCGAGAACAGGGTGATGACCAGGAACAGCTGGACCATCGCGTTGGTCAGCCACAGGGCGTTGGCGGGTACGTGATTCACGTTTTCGCGGCGCAAGAACTCCGGCATGGTGTGGTCTTTGGCAGCGGCAAACATGATCTCGGCGCACAGCAGTACCCAGGACAGCAGGGCGCCGAGCAGCGAGATGATCAGACCGACGCTGATCAGCACCGCGCCCCAGTGACCCACCACATGCTCGAGCACCGCAGCCATGGACGGATTCTGCAACTTGGCCAGTTCCGGTTGGGTCATGATGCCCAGGGACAGCACGTTCACCAGCACCAGAAACAGCAGCACGGTGATAAAACCGATCACCGTGGCCTTGCCGACATCCGTGCGTTTCTCGGCGCGGGCGGAAAAGATGCTTGCCCCTTCAATGCCAATGAACACCCATACGGTGACCAGCATCATGTTGCGCACTTGATCCATCACGCTGCCCAGGTCCGGGTTCTTCAGGCCCCAGATGTCGGCGGTGAAGATATCGAGCCTGAAGGCGAACACCGCGATCAGCACGAACAGCAGCAGCGGCACCACCTTGGCGATGGTGGTCACCAGGTTGATGAACGCCGCTTCCCTGATGCCCCGCAGGACCAGGAAATGCACGGCCCAGAGCAGCACTGACGCACCGATCACCGCCGCGACGGTATTGCCTTCGCCGAAGATCGGGAAGAAATACCCCAAGGTGCTGAACAACAGGACGAAGTAACCGACGTTGCCCAGCCAGGCGCTGATCCAGTAGCCCCAGGCCGACGAGAAGCCCATGTAGTCGCCGAACCCGGCCTTGGCGTAGGCATACACACCGCCGTCCAGATCAGGTTTGCGGTTGGCCAGGGTCTGGAACACGAAAGCCAGGGTCAGCATGCCGACGGCGGTTATCGCCCAACCGATCAGCACGGCACCGACATCGGCACTGGCGGCCATGTTTTGTGGCAAGGAAAAGATTCCCCCGCCAATCATCGAGCCGACCACCAGCGCGACAAGCGCACCCAATCGAAGTTTTGCGGGGGTATCAGACATTGTATGACTCCAATGCAGGAGAAGAGAGTTAGCAAAGCCTAAGTCGCTTTAAAGTTTCTCGAGCTGATCTGGATCAGTGCATGACGACATTCCATTGTTAATAAAGGAGTTGATAGCGCCCGTTGTCGTGGCGAAGTTCTATGAAAGGCTCGTTTCAGAGCCTCTGAGGTGGGGAAATAGGCAGGATTCATGCCCCGTAGGACACTTCACGCTAGTTGAATTCTGCGTCGGCGCAACTATTTTGTAGGCGGCTTTCATGACAAAAATAATCGGCTGCCCTGTCTTTTTTTATTTGTGTCTTGGGCCAGGGTCGCGTAATAAGCCCATGGACTTTAAACAGATGACGTTATTTAAAAACGTTATGTCGCTTTAGTTACTTAATTCAAAGGTGAGCCAGAAAATGCCGCAACCGGTTGAAAAACTGCGACTTGGCGCGCTCATCGCGCTGGTGGTGGGGTCGATGATCGGCGGCGGGATTTTTTCCCTGCCACAAAACATGGCCGCCCGCGCCGATGTGGGGGCGGTGCTGATCGGTTGGGGCATCACCGCTGTTGGCATGTTGACCCTGGCCTTCGTGTTCCAGACCCTGGCCAATCGAAAACCGGAGCTGGACTCGGGCGTTTACGCCTACGCCAAGGCCGGGTTTGGTGACTACATGGGGTTCTCGTCGGCCTGGGGCTACTGGATCAGTGCCTGGCTGGGCAATGTGGGTTACTTCGTGTTGCTGTTCAGCACCCTGGGGTATTTTTTTCCGGTGTTCGGCCAGGGCAATACCCCGGTGGCTATCGCGTGTGCCTCGTTGCTGCTGTGGGCGGTGCATTTCCTGGTGCTGCGGGGGATCAAGGAGGCGGCGTTCATCAACCTGGTGACCACCGTGGCCAAGGTCGTGCCGCTGTTGATGTTCGTCGTCATCGCTGGCGTGGCGTTCGAGGCCGAGATTTTCACCCGCGATATCTGGGGCGTCATGAATCCGGATCTGGGCAGCGTGATGGACCAGGTACGGCACATGATGCTGGTCACTGTGTTCGTGTTTATCGGCATCGAAGGTGCCAGCGTGTACTCGGCGCGGGCGCAAAAACGCGCGGACGTGGGGCGGGCGACGGTCATCGGGTTCCTCGGGGTTCTGGCACTGCTGGTGCTGGTCAACGTGCTGTCTCTGGGGATCATGGCTCAACCGGAACTGGCCAGGCTGCAGAACCCGTCCCTGGCCGGTGTACTGGAACACATTGTCGGGCCCTGGGGCGCCGTGCTGATCAGTCTGGGCCTGGTGGTGTCATTGCTCGGTGCGCTGCTGTCCTGGGCGCTGCTGTGCGCAGAAATCCTCTATGCCACCGCCCGGGACAAGACCATGCCGGCGTTTCTGACCAAGGAAAACGCCAACCATGCGCCGGTCAACGCGCTGTGGCTGACCAATGGCATGATCCAGCTGTTTTTGTTGATCACCCTGTTTTCCGCAGGCACCTACACCAGCCTGATCTATCTCGCCTCGTCGATGATTCTGGTGCCGTATCTGTGGTCGGCGGCCTATGCGGTGCTGCTGTGCGCACGGGGAGAAACCTACGGCCAGGCCTCGGCACGGCGCATGAAAGACCTGTGTATTGGTGGCGTTGCCCTGTGTTACGCGGTGTGGCTGCTGTATGCCGGTGGGGTGAAATACCTGCTGTTGTCGGCGCTATTGTATGCACCGGGGGTGATTTTGTTTGCTCAGGCCAAGCGTGAGCAGGGGTTGCGGTTGTTTACGCCGATGGAAAAGGGCGTCTTTGCGTGTGTGATGTCAGGGGCGGGCGTGGCGGCGTATGGGTTGTACAGCGGGTTTTTGGCGCTTTGAGGCGCAGGTCATCTTTTTGGGGGGTGTTGAGGGGGGCTGTGGGAGCAAGCCTTGCTCCCACATAAATCCCCTCGCCACAACGGACGCTCGTCACCACCGGGCCCGATGCGCGCCCAATTCCGCCGCTGGCGAGGTCCATTGCAGCGGCGTCCCGGTGATTTTCAAGGGCACCTGCAGTCGATGGGCCGGGCCCCAGGGTGTCTGTTCGACGAGCAGTCCCTGATCGTTCTCGTCCTCGGCTCGCAACGCAATCCCGGCGCCCGCGCCACGTTCAATCAACAGCTTCGCCGTGCGCGCCAGTGACAAGCGTGCCGAGCCGCCCTGGCCGCTCATCAACCGTCGGGACAGCAACACAATCGCGCTGGCGGCCATCAGGTATCCGGTGCCGTGGTCCAGGGCCTGCACCGGCAGCGGGGTTGGCTTGTCTGTCTGTTTCCAGCCCATGCCGGCTTCGGCGATGCCGCTGCTCATCTGCACCAGGCTGTCGAAGCCGCGGCGGTTCTGCCAGGGGCCGCTCCAGCCGTAGGCGTTGAGGCTGACGTCGATCAGGCCAGGCGCTATTCGCTGGCGTTGTTCGGCACCGTAGCCCAAACGTTCCAGGGCGTCGGCGCGGTAGCCATGGAGCAGGATGTCGGTGTCTTTGAGCAGCGCCTCAAACGCAGCGCGGTCGTCGGGCTGATGCAAGTCGAGGCGGGCGCAGCGTTTGCCGAGGGTGACCTCCGGCACCACGCCGGGCTCGTTCCAGCTCGGTGGGTCGATGCGCAGGACGTCGGCTCCCAGGCCTGCGAGGAAACGGCTGGCGATGGGGCCTGCCAGTACGCGGGTCAGGTCCAGCACCTTGAGGCCGGCCAATGGCTGGGCCACGCTACCGAGCCAGGGCTTGGGCTGTTGAGCGGCGGTTGCGTCCAGATGAACCAGCGGCTCGGCATTCACCGCCATGCCCTGGGGATGAATCTGCCACGCCTGCCACGCGCGCATTTCGGCGGCACAACCACCGGCCTGGACCACCGCGTGTTCCAGTTCGGCTTTGTGCCAGCGCGCCACTTTGGTCGCCATGTCGGCGCGGTCGATGCACGCGCCCAAGACCTTTTCGGCGGCGAGGCGATGGTGAGGCGCATTGGTGTGCAGACGAATCCAACCGTCGGCGGTGGGGTAGTCGCCGGCCACCGGATCCCACATCGGCGGTACGCTCCAGCCGATGGGACGCAGGGAGGTGGAGAACCAGAACGAGGCCAGCCGTCGGTCGACCTCCAGGCATGGCCGGCGGCCGGTTTGCTGGCAGATAAGTTCGGCGGTCGCCTGACCGGCCGTGGCGATGCTGGCGCAGGCCAGCTCCGTGACGGCGAACGCCGAGGGCAGAGCGCCCTCGTCGGTGAAGGGGATTGGCGTCGTGGGTAAGCCGAGTGCGGCTTGCATGGACGTGAGCAGATCTGTCATCGAAGGCCCTCCAAATCAGAGAGCGAGCATAGATCAAAAATCCGTAGGGGGCTGCTTCGCGGCCCAGCGGGAGCAAGCTCCCTCGCCACGCGAATGGCTATGGATATGCTCTGGGCGCGACCAGATCCACAGGTTGCCCAGGCCCATGCCGGCCAGGGCCACATACACCGGCCAGCCATGGTCGAGCATCACCAGCATCAGCCCGGCGCAAAGCAGCATGCTGACGGTGGCCGCAACCTTGGCCCGGCGAGGGACGACTTTGCCGTTGCGCCAGTTGCGCAGCATCGGCCCGAACAGCCGGTGGTTTTCCAGCCAGGCGCTCAGGCGCGGCGAACTGCGGGTCGCGGCCCAGGCGGCCAACAGAATGAACTCGGTCGCTGGCAGGCCGGGCACGACTATGGCGACCAGGCCGATCGCCAGGCTTATGTAGGCGAGCAGGCCGAAGAGCAGTTGGGCGAGTTTCGTGGGGCGGCTCATCAGCGTTTTTCAGTCATGCACAACCTCTGTGGGAGCGAGCCTGCTCGCGATGGCGGTGTGTCAGACGACATCTGTAGCGAATGAACTTGCGTCTTCGCGAGCAGGCTCGCTCCCACAATGGAAAGTTCGGACACTTCAGGCCAACTCGGCCGCATAAGCCTGTTCCAACAACACCGTAAACCGATTGAAGGCATCCAGTGCGCCTTTGTTCGCTTCGGCTTCCTGCTGTTCAGTGAAGGCCAGGTTGTCGAGGCTGCGGATGAAGGTTTTCCAGCCTTCGGCGCGCCCGCCCGCAGGTTCTGCCAAGTGACGGGCGCCGAAGGTTTCGCTCAGGCCAAGGCCGACGGCCCGCTTGATCAAAAACGCCGCGCCGAGCTTGGAGCCTTCGGAGACGAACAGCCAGCCCAAGGCCTCGGCCAGGGTCGGATTGTTGACCGCGCCGGCCACGGGCGCAGGCACTGCGGTGTCCAGGTCCGCCAGGTCGGCCCTGGCCGCTTCGGCGCGGCAGCGCTGCGGCAGATCGGGGATCAATGCGCTCAGTTGCGCATCGTTGTACAACGCCACCAGTTCCGATTGGAACAGGTATTGGGCGACGACGAACCGGGCGAAGCTGGCCGGGGTTTCGAACGGGGCGTGGGCTTTGACCAGGGCGTCGAGCTTGCTATGGGGCTCGTGGGTGATTTGGTTCAGGCGTTGGGAACGTAAAACGGGATGTTGTGTAGTCATGAAAAATTCCTTCGAATGAGCACATGGTGGCGAGGGGCTGTGGGAGCAAAGCTTGCTCGCGAACAGGCGCCTCCATTTCTGAAAGATCGCATCACGTTCATCGCGGGCAAGCCTTGCTCCCACATGACGCTCCTCGCCACAGGTATTTGTTTTGCCTGGCAACCTGGTCAGATATCCCAGATCAGGTTGACTGCGAAGTTGCGCCCCGGCTGAGTCAGGCGATCGAGGTTGGCCGGGCTCAGCACCGCGGCTTCTCCCACACTGTCGTAGCCACGCACGTCATCCCACAGCCAGTACTTCTTGTCGGTGAGGTTGTAGAGACCGCCGCTGACGGTGACGTCGTCGGTCACCTTGTAGAACCCGGTCAGGTCGAGGATGCCGAAGCCCGGGGTCTTGAACTGGCCGCTGACGCCATCGGGCGAGTTGAAGTTGCTGTCGTCGACGCGGTCTTTTTTCTTGACCAAGGTCCAACTGAGCAAAGTGCCGAACCGGTCCTGCTCGTAACCCAGGCCGAACACGCCGGTCAGCGGGTTGACGCTGTTGATCGGCTCGCCGGTGTCGTTGTTGCGACCGTAGGCATAGGCCACAGAACCTTGGGTGTACAGGCCTTGCGGTGCGCCGAACAGATCCAGGTTCAGGCGTCCCTTGACCTCGGCGCCCTTGATGGTGGCGTGTTTGATGTTGTTGCTCTGGAAGGTCAGCTCGTCGGCTCCGGGCGTGATCGCATCTTCATTGATGAAGTCGCGATACTTGTTGTAGAACACCGCCACATCGAACGAACCGGCATCGAAACGGCCCCGCAGGCCAGTCTCATAGCTTTTGCTTTTTTCCGGTTCCAGATCGGGGTTGGGTGCCACGCTGTAGCCGGCGTCGGGATTGTCGAAGCGACCATACAGCGCCTTGGCGGTTGGCGTGCGGAAGCCTTCGGCGTACTGGCCGTACCAGGTGTACTGGTCGGTCAGGGCGTAAGTCAGGCCGAATTTGGGCGAGACGCGATGCCAGGTCTTGTTCTTGTCGCTGACCTCACCACCGCCGGTGGGGTCCGCGGTGTTGAGGAATGCCTCGGTCAGGTGCGGCTTGAGCCGGGTGTAGTCGTAACGCAGGGCTGGCGTGAACGTCCACCGGTTCCAACTGATCTGGTCTTGGGCGAACAGGCTGTAGGTGTTGATGGTCGGGTCCGGGAAATCACTGGCCTTTTCCAGTACGTCCCGGGTGCTGATGGCTCCGACGGCGGAGCAACCCACGCCGACGGCCAGGCAGACGCCATTGCCGCTGCGCGAGCCGGTGACTTTCTGTTGCTTGATCGTAGTGCCGTAGGTCAGCGCGTGATCGGTGTCGGCGAGGCTGAAGGCCTTGTCCAGTTGGGCGTCGAAAACCCACTGTTTTTCTTCGTAGAGGGTCTCTCGTGTGCGGAGCACCTGGCGGGTGATGGGGAAGTAGAACTCGGCGGTGCTCTGGTCGGTCTTGGCGATCTGGTGGTTCAGGCTCCACTTCACGCGGTCGGCCAGCAGGCTGTCGAGGGCGAAGCTGTGTTCCAGGCCGAAGCGCTCGCGGCTGATGGTGTCGTTACCGGTGCGCCACTGATACATGCCGCCGGGCAGCACAAAGTCAGGAATTGCCGGCTGGCCGTCGGAGTAGGGGCCGCCATAGGCGCTTTTCAGATCGGTGTCCCGGTCATCCTTGTACTTCTCGTAGACCAGGCCCAGGCGTGAGTCGTCGTTGTAGTTCCAGCCGAGCTTGGCCAGCACATTGTGGGTGCGCACGTCTTCCGGGTTGGCTGCAGTGCGGTCCAGGCCGGTGCCATTGTGATTGCCGTAGGATTGAGTTTCATGACCGTCGCGCTGGCTGTAATGCAACAGGCCGTCGAACTGCCCACTGCGACCGGCGACGGTGGCGGACTTGAGCCAGCTCTCGTCGGCGGAACTGTAGCCGGTCTTCAGGCGGGCGCCGACGTCTTTACCCGGTTTGATGATGTCGTTCGGATCAAGGGTGAAATAGCTGACGGCACCGCCGATGGCATTGCTGCCGTACAGCACCGAGGCCGGGCCGCGGAGGATCTCCACGCGCTTGACGATTTCTGGGTCCACGTAATTGCGCTGGGTTTTGGCGTACGGGCCGTTGAAGAAACTGTCGGGAATTTCCACGCCGTCGACCTGCGTCAGGACCCGGTTGCCGTCGATTCCGCGAATGTTGTAGCCGCTGATGCCGCCGCGCTGGCCCGCACCACCGACTGAAACGCCGGGTTCATAGCGCACCAGATCCTTGAGGGTGTTGACGTTGTTGCGGTCCAGTTCCTGGCGGTCGTGGACGGAAACCGTGCTGGGCACGCTGGCGATGTCCTGTTCCTGGCGGGTGGCGCTGATGGTCACCTGTTGCAGGTTCACCACGCTGCCGGCGCTGCGCTTTTCCAGGACGATGCTGTTGTTGCCCAGCTTGCGGTAGCTCAGGTTGGTCCCCACCAACAGGCGCTCCAGGGCTTTTTCCGCCGGCAGCGAGCCGTTGACGCCGGGCGAGGCAACGCCTTCGGCCAGTTCTGCGGACAAACCGACCTGCCAGCCCGTGACGGCGGTGAACGCATTCAACGCTGAAACCAACGGTTGCTGGGCAATGGCAAAGGTGTAGTCACCGATGTTGCGCGCAGCCGGCTGCGCGGTGGTAGCGGCCAGTGCGGCCGGCGCGGTGCCGGCCATCAGGACGGCGGCGGTCAGCAACGATAGCGTGCAGGCAGGGGCAAGGGACCGGCGGGTAAGACGAGAGGACATCGATAGCGCTCCGTGTCGCATCTGTTATAGGTGCAGATGATGTCGCTAGATGCGAATCAATTGCATTGGCTATAACGAGACGAACCAGCGGAGCCTATCGAGTAAAAATAATTCTCATTTAGTTCAAGATCACCAGCGCCGGGAATTCCTGGAGACGGGCAGAGGTGATGTGGGCCAAAGAGCGCACCACGTCCAGCGGCTGGTCGAGGCGGTAATTGCCGGTCACGGCGACCTGGGCCAACTGTTCGTTGTTGTTGATGATCCAGCCGGGGTAGTAGCGTCGCAGCTCGGCCAGCACCTGGCTCAACGGTCGGTTCTCGAACACCAGTCGCCCCTGGACCCACGCCAGATCGGTGCCGGCATCCATCTGGACAGGGCGGTCGAAGCCGTTGGGACCGATGCGGATGCTTTCCCCGGCAGACAACCTGATATGGGCGTCATAACGCGTGGCCCGCAAATCCACATCACCGCGCTGCACCTGCACTTGCGTCACGCCATCGAGGTAGCGCACCGCGAAGGAGGTGTCGCTGACGCTGGCGATAACCGGACCGGCGTCGATTTGCAGGGGCAGGTGGCGAGTGTCCGGGACTTCGAAAAACGCTTCGCCTTTGTACAACCGGGCCATATGTCGTTGGTCGTTGAATGTGCTGGAAAAGGCCGAATCGGTGTTGAGCAGGACCTGGGAGCCATCCTCCAGTTGCAGGCGCTGGCGTTCCCCGACCACGGTCAGGTGATCGGCCTGCAGACGCAGGGGCAGGTCGCTGAAGTTGAACAGGCCCAGAAACAGCACGGCAGCGGTGGCCAAGGGTTTCCAATGGGCGCGCAAGCGTGACAGTGCGCTGGCCTGGGGGCGGCTTTTGAGTTGCCGGGCGCTTTGCATCACTTGCGGGCCGTTCCAGATCGCCTGGGCCCGCTTGAATGCCTGGCCATGGCGCGGATCGGCCGCCAGCCAGGCCTGGAACTGCCGGGTCTGCTCCTCGCTGGGGTTGTCCAGCAGAATGAGCCAGTCCAGCGCCTGTTCCATGGCATGGGCGGTGTCCTGCGCCGCAGCGTGCTCAGGGGCACGGTGTTTGTCTGTCACGGTGGTTCCTCGCAGTGTCTTTTGCACGGCTATTTAGCGTCAGCGACCAAGCCTAGCAGGGCCGCAGGCCAGCGCAATCGGCGACGGCCTCTTAGAGAAAATCCTTACAGGCTCAGTCGCAACCAAGGCGTTCGGCCACGCCCACACAGATTGCCATGATCAGCTTCAGTTCCTTCTGCACGGTGCTCAGCGACACGTCCAGCCGCTTGGCGATGTCCTGATAGCTGTGACCATGCAGCCGGCTGAGGATAAAAATCTGTTGCTGTCGCGGGCTAAGCGCTTGCAGCCTGACATTGAGGCGTTCGAGCATTTGCTCGGCATGGGCCGCGTCTTCGGCGCTGCTTTGGGGGGCGATCACGTTGTGGATAACTTCTTGCGGCACGTCGTCCAGCAGGGTCCGGGACTGAATACGCCGCGCACGCAAGTGGTCCAGCGCCAGGTTGCGGGCGGTCTGGAAGACAAACGGCTCAAGATGCTCGACCGTGCGTTCAGCCAGTGCGCGGGTGACGCGCAGGTAGGTTTCCTGAAGCAGGTCTTCGGCGGTGCTGGGGTTGTTGACCATGCGCTGGAGGGTGCGCAGCAGTGGCGTACGCTGGGCAAGGAAGACGTGATGGAAGCGCGATTGACTCACGGTAGGGCCCGATTCGGTTTGACTAGATGATAATGCTTATCATCTACCGCGATGGTCAAGGCCTGATTTCATGTAGGAGCTGCCGCAGGCTGCGATCTTTTCCGGCTCAATTGAGTCGCAAGCGAAACATCAAGATCAAAAGATCGCAGCCTGCGGCAGCTCCTACGGTGCCGAACATTATTCGGCGTTACACAACGCCAGGCAGTTATCCAGCATGCGGTTGGAGAAGCCCCATTCGTTGTCATACCAGGCCAGTACCTTGAGCAGCTTGCCGCTGGCCTTGGTGTGGTTGGCGTCGAAAATAGATGACAACGGGTTGTGGTTGAAATCGCTGGAGACCAGCGGCAGGGTGTTGTAACCGAGGATCTTCGAATGCTGGCTGGCCTGGCGCAGCAGTTCGTTGACTTCTTCGGCCGACGCTTCACGCTTGAGCTGCACGGTCAAATCCACCAGCGACACGTTGATCACCGGCACGCGCACGGCCATGCCGGTCAGCTTGCCCGCCAGTTCCGGCAACACCAGGCCCACCGCCTCGGCGGCACCGGTCTTGCTCGGGATCATGTTCTGGGTGGCCGAACGGGCGCGGTATGGGTCGCTGTGATAGACGTCGGTCAGGTTCTGGTCATTGGTGTAGGCATGGATCGTGGTCATCAGGCCGCTTTCGATGCCCAGTTCGCGGTGCAGCACCTGAGCCACCGGGGCCAGGCAGTTGGTGGTGCACGAAGCGTTGGAGATGATCTGGTGGGACTGGCGCAGGATGTCGTGGTTCACGCCATACACCACGGTGGCGTCGGCACCCTTGGCCGGGGCCGAAATGATCACCTTGCGGGCGCCGGCGCTGATATGGGCGGCGGCCTTGGCGCGGTCGGTGAACAAACCGGTGCATTCGAATACGACGTCGATCTTTTCGGCGGCCCAAGGCAGTTCGGCCGGGTTGCGGATAGCGCTGACCGAGATACGGTCGCCATTGACCGTCAGGCTTTCATGATCGTGCTGCACGTCGGCATCGAAGGTGCCGTGAACCGTGTCGAACTTGAGCAGATGAGCATTGATTGCACTGTCGCCCAGATCGTTGATGGCGACGATCTGCAAGTCGCGACGATAACCTTGGGTATACAGTGCACGGAGGACGTTGCGGCCGATGCGGCCAAAACCATTGATTGCGATTCGAAGAGTCATTAACTGCGCCGCCGTCGATTTGTTGTTGGAATTACAAGATTATTCGCATAAAAATAGAAAACAAGCCTTTTTAGTGGCAATATTTTGTTTTATCTACAACGAGTGACCTGAATCAACTGGTCCGAATGGTCAAGAAGTCCGCTGTCGCCCAATGCGTGGCGGGGTTTTGACCAGCATAGACAATCAGGTCGCCACACCCGTTAGCCTGGAGTTCTACACATGCATCCCCGCGTTCTTGAGGTCACCGAACGGCTTATCGCCCGCAGCCGCGCCACGCGTCAGGCTTACCTTGCATTGATCCGCGGTGCGGCCAGCGACGGACCGATGCGCGGCAAGCTGCAATGCGCCAACTTCGCCCACGGCGTGGCCGGTTGCGGCACCGAAGACAAGCATCACCTGCGGATGATGAACGCCGCCAACATCGCCATCGTGTCTTCCTACAACGACATGCTCTCGGCCCATCAGCCCTACGAAACCTTCCCGGAACAGATCAAGAAAGCCTTGCGCGAGATCGGCTCGGTCGGCCAGTTCGCCGGTGGCACGCCGGCCATGTGCGATGGCGTGACCCAAGGCGAAGCAGGGATGGAATTGAGCCTGCCGAGCCGCGAAGTGATCGCGCTGTCGACGGCGGTGGCGTTGTCCCACAACATGTTCGACGGCGCACTGATGCTCGGCATCTGCGACAAGATCGTGCCAGGCCTGATGATGGGCGCGCTGCGTTTCGGTCATTTGCCGACGATTTTCGTGCCAGGCGGACCCATGGTTTCGGGCATTTCCAACAAGCAGAAAGCCGATGTGCGTCAGCGCTATGCCGAGGGCAAGGCCACCCGCGAAGAGCTGCTGGAGTCGGAGATGAAGTCCTACCACAGCCCCGGCACCTGCACGTTCTACGGCACCGCCAACACCAATCAGTTGTTGATGGAAGTCATGGGCCTGCACTTGCCGGGTGCCTCGTTCGTCAACCCGAACACGCCATTGCGTGATGCCCTGACCCGCGAAGCGGCGTTCCAGGTCACGCGCCTGACCAAGCAGAGCGGCAACTTCATGCCCATCGGCGAAATCGTCGACGAGCGCTCGCTGGTCAATTCCGTTGTCGCGCTGCACGCCACCGGCGGTTCCACCAATCACACCTTGCACATGCCGGCCATCGCCATGGCCGCCGGTATCCAACTGACCTGGCAGGACATGGCCGACCTCTCCGAGGTGGTGCCGACCCTGAGTCACGTCTATCCGAACGGCAAGGCCGACATCAACCACTTCCAGGCGGCGGGCGGCATGTCGTTCCTGATCCGCGAGTTGTTGGAAGCCGGCTTGCTCCACGAAAACGTCAACACCGTGCTGGGCCACGGCCTGAGCCGCTACACCCAGGAACCGTTTCTCGAAGACGGCGAACTGGTATGGCGCGAAGGCCCGATCGAAAGCCTCGATGAAAACATCCTGCGTCCGGTGGCCCGCGCGTTCTCCGCCGAGGGCGGCTTGCGGGTGATGGAAGGCAACCTGGGGCGCGGCGTGATGAAAGTCTCGGCAGTGGCCCTGGAAAACCAGGTCGTCGAAGCCCCGGCCATGGTCTTCCAGGATCAACAGGACCTGGCCGATGCGTTCAAGGCCGGCCTGCTGGAAAAAGATTTTGTCGCGGTGATGCGCTTCCAGGGCCCGCGCTCCAATGGCATGCCGGAGCTGCACAAGATGACGCCGTTCCTCGGCGTATTGCAGGATCGCGGTTTCAAAGTGGCCTTGGTGACCGATGGGCGCATGTCTGGTGCGTCGGGGAAAATTCCGGCGGCGATCCACGTCAGCCCCGAAGCCTACGTCGGCGGCGCATTGGCCCGCGTGCAGGAGGGCGATATCATCCGCGTCGATGGCGTCAAAGGCACCTTGGAGTTGAAGGTGGACGCCGAGGAATTCGCCGCACGCACACCGGCCAAGGGCTTGTTGGGCAACAACATTGGCACCGGTCGCGAGCTGTTTGGTTTCATGCGCATGGCCTTCAGCTCGGCAGAGCAGGGCGCCAGCGCCTTCACTTCTGCCCTGGAGACGCTTAATTGAAACTGGCTTTGGTCGGTGACATCGGTGGGACCAACGCACGGTTCGCCTTGTGGAAGAACCACAACCTGGAAAATATCCAGGTGCTGGCGACCGCGGATTACGCCTGCCCCGAAGATGCCATCAAGGTTTACCTGAGCGGCGTGGGCTTGAAACCGGGCTCGATCGGTTCGGTGTGCCTGTCTGTGGCGGGGCCGGTCAGCGGCGATGAGTTTCGCTTCACCAACAATCACTGGCGCCTGAGCAATCTGGCCTTTTGCAAGACCCTTGAGGTCGAGAAGCTGTTGCTGGTCAATGACTTTTCGGCCATGGCCCTGGGCATGACGTGCTTGCGTCCCGATGAATACCGGGTGGTTTGCGAGGGCACGCCGGAACCGTTGCGTCCGGCGGTGGTGATCGGCCCTGGCACCGGGCTGGGTGTGGGTACGTTGCTGGATTTGGGCGGCGGTCGTTTCGCGGCATTGCCGGGGGAGGGCGGTCATGTCGACTTGCCCATGAGCAGCCCGCGGGAAACCCAGCTGTGGCAGCACATCTACAACGAGATCGGTCATGTCAGCGCCGAAACCGCCCTGAGCGGCAGCGGGTTGCCTCGGGTGTACCGCGCCATCTGCGCGGTGGATGGCCATACTCCGGTGCTCGACACGCCCGAGTCCATCACCGCCGCCGGCCTGGCCGGAGACCCCATTGCCCTGGAAGTGCTCGAGCAATTCTGCCGCTGGCTGGGGCGGGTGGCCGGTAACAATGTGCTGACGGTGGGTGGGCGTGGCGGTGTATACATCGTCGGCGGGGTGGTCCCACGCTTCGCCGATTTTTTCCTTGAAAGCGGTTTCGCCCGCTGCTTCGCCGACAAGGGCTGCATGAGCGATTACTTCAAGGGCATCCCGGTCTGGCTGGTGACGGCGCCTTATTCCGGGCTGATGGGCGCGGGTGTGGCGTTGGAGCAGTCGAACCCGGTTTAGAGTTGAAATGTGCCCCCTGTGGGAGCGAGCCTGCTCGCGATAGCGGTGTATCAGCCAACATTCGTGGCGACTGAGACACTGCTATCGCGAGCAGGCTCGCTCCCACAGGGTTTGCAGTGTTTGTAGATTCCGTCCTTCAGGCATAATCCGCCCCAACCCAAACAACAAGGACGAGGCCCCGTGAGTTCAGTGAACAAATCGATTTTGTTGGTCGACGACGACCAGGAGATTCGCGAACTGCTGGACACTTACCTCAGCCGTGCGGGTTTTCAGGTGCGTACTACCCCTGATGGCGCCGGGTTTCGCCAGGCACTGAACGAAGCCCCCAGCGATCTGGTGATTCTCGACGTGATGCTGCCCGACGAGGACGGCTTCAGCCTTTGCCGCTGGGTTCGCCAGCACCCGCGCCAGGCCCACGTGCCGATCATCATGCTCACGGCCAGTTCCGACGAGGCCGACCGGGTCATCGGCCTGGAGCTGGGGGCCGACGATTACCTGGGCAAACCTTTCAGTCCGCGTGAACTCCAGGCGCGCATCAAGGCGCTGTTGCGTCGGGCGCAGTTCGGCCAGGAACGCGCAGGCGGCGAAGTGCTGGCCTTCGACGAGTGGCGGCTGGACATGGTCAGTCATCGGCTGTTCCACGCCGACGGCGAAGAAGTGATTCTTTCCGGCGCCGATTTCGCCTTGCTCAAGCTGTTTCTTGACCATCCCCAGGAAATCCTCGACCGCGACACCATTGGCAACGCCACTCGCGGTCGCGAGTTGATGCCCTTGGACCGAATCGTCGACATGGCCGTCAGTCGCTTGCGCCAGCGTCTGCGTGACACCGACAAGCCACCACGGTTGATCCGCACGGTGCGCGGCAGTGGTTATCAACTGGCGGCCAGTGTGGTTGCCAGCAATGGTCATTGATTGGATCAAGAAAATAGCCCGACGGGTGCCGGTGCCGCGTTCGTTGCTTGGAAGAATGCTGCTGTTGACCCTGCTGGTGGTGCTGTTCGCCCAGACCCTGTCCAGCCTGATCTGGGTCTCGCAACTGCGCGCCACCCAGCTCGAAGGGCTGGTCACCAGCGCCCGTAGCCTGGCCCATTCGATGACCGCCAGTGTCAGCTATCTGCGCTCGTTGCCGGTGGCTTACCGGCCATTGGTGCTGGATCAATTGCGCAGCATGGGCGGCACGCGGTTTGTCGTCACGCTCAACGACAAACCCCTGGGCATGGACGTGCTGCCGGTTACGCCGCGCAAGCTGGCGGTGCTCAAGGCGGTGGACGATGTACTGCGCAAATCCCTGGGCAAGGATGCCGACATCTCGGTGAAGTTTGTCAGCCCCGAAGACCTGCGGATTTTCAACGGAGGCCTGAAACTTGATGAATTGCCGCGCTCTTGGGCCCATTACGCCTTGACCCTGGAACCGGTGAACCCGCCGGTGCTGGTCACGCAAATCCAGATGGCGCCGGGCGAATGGCTGTACATCGCTTCGCTGCTGCCCGAACCCTACACCAGCCTTGAAGAACAGGACCTGCCGGCGCAGCAGGTTGGCTTTATCGTGCTGACCAGCAGCCTGTTGTTGCTGTTCATCGGTTTGCTGGTGCATTGGCAGAGCCGGCCCCTCAAACGCCTGGCCCGGGCGGCACGCGACATGTCCCTGGGCGCCGAAGTGGAACCGGTGGCCGAAGGCGGTGGCAGCGAAGTGGTGGAAGTGGGCAGGGCATTCAATGCCATGCGTGAGCGCATCAGCCGTTATCTGACCGAACGCAGCCAATTGTTCAGCGCGATTTCCCATGACCTGCGCACGCCGATCACGCGGCTACGCTTGCGAGTGGAGCTGCTGGAGGACGAAAACCTGCAAGCCAAGTTCGGCCGTGACCTGGACGAACTGGAGCTGTTGGTCAAAGGCGCGTTGCAATGCGTCAAGGACACCGACATTCACGAAAACATCGAGCCGGTGGACCTCAACCATGTACTCGACTGCCTGGTCGAACCGTATCTGGCGCCCAACGGCAACGGTCGGGTGACCCAGGATGGTCGCGCGTTGGCGCCGTATCCCGGCAAGCCGCTGGCCCTCAAACGCTGCATCGGCAACCTGATCGACAACGCGCTGAAGTACGGGCAGAACGCCCACCTGCACATCGATGACGATGACACGGCGTTCATCCTGCACGTCGACGACGAGGGACCGGGTGTGCCGGAGCAACGCCTGGAGCAAGTCTTCGAACCGCACTTTCGCCTGGCCGGGCAGCAGCAAGGGTACGGCTTGGGACTGGGCATCGCCCGCAACATCGCCCATAGCCATGGTGGCGAAGTGAGCCTGCAAAACCTGCGTGAAGGGGGGTTGCGGGTGACGTTGCAGTTGCCTCGCAGTGTCGATTAGCCGGACCGCGTTATCGTTCATCGCGAGCAGGCTCGCTCCCACAGGGTTCGGTGGTGACCACAAAAATTGTTTCTTCCCTGGCGCCAATGTGGGAGCGAGCCTGCTCGCGAT
>NZ_JABWQV010000420.1 GCF_014268615.1 Pseudomonas tehranensis
TCGCGAGCAAGCTTTGCTCCCACAGGTAGTTTCTGCTTTCGACTACGCCTCAGGCATCTTGCGAAAGCCCACCGCCAGGCGGTTCCAGCCATTGATGGCGTTGATTGCCACGGTCAGGTCGACCATTTCCTTGGGCGTGAAATGCTGGTTCAGCTGTTCGTAGTCGGCGTCTGGCGCATGGGTGTCGCTCAAGCGGGTCAGCGCTTCGGTCCAGGCCAGCGCGGCGCGTTCACGAGGGGTGAAAAACGGGGCTTCGCGCCAGGCGGTCACGGCATACAGGCGACGCTCCGTCTCACCGTCCTTGCGGGCATCGGCGGTGTGCATGTCGATGCAGAAGGCGCAGCCGTTGATTTGCGAGGAACGCAGCTTGACCAGTTCCAGCAGGGATTTTTCCAGGCCCAGTTTCGAAGCAGCGGTTTCGAACGCCAGCATGGCTTTGAAAGCTTCAGGGGAGGCGGTGTAGAAATCGATACGCGGTTGCATGGTGAACTCCAGAACGATTGGGTGTGGCGCTACGTTAGCGTTGCGCTGGCGCGGGACAAATAGCCAATTGTTGGGAAGTTCGGGTGGCCAATGGGCGCAGACGTCGGGTTTACCTTGAAGCAATGGAGAATGACTTTTGTGGCGAGGGAGCTCGCTCCCGCTCGGCTGCGCAGCAGTCGTAAAGCGATGGATTCGGTATGCCTGACCCACCGCATTCAGCAGGTTTTGGGGCCGCTTCGCGGCCCAGCGGGAGCAAGCTCCCTCGCCACAGGGGGCAAATGCACGCCCTTGGTACTTGCTCAGGCCCGGCTGCGCAACCATTGCAGGAAGCGCTTCTTGACGACCGGTTTGGGGACGTCGCGGGTCAGGTTCTGGGCCAGGTGCATGCGCACGTCCAGCAGGTTCTTCATCGCATCGTTGATGTCGCGGCGAGCGTCCAGGCAGGGTTTGAGGTAGCTCTTCTCGATGCGATAAAGGGTGCAGAAGGTCTTGGCGGAAAAGTTCGCCAGCGCGGCCTGGTCGGAAACGATCCCGGCTTCGCCAATAACCTCTCCCGGCCCCATGCGTCCGGCCTCGAACGGCTGGCCGTTACGAAACAGAGTGACGCTGACCACCCCCGACTCGATGATGAACAAATGATCGCTGACCTCCCCGGCCGGCAAAATCATGTCGCCGGCGCGGAAGGTCTGCAGGGTCATGTTCTGGCTGAAGGTGTCTTTCTCATCCTGGCGCAAGGTGGAGAAAATGCTCGAGCTTTCCAGCAACGCACGGGGCCGCGACACGCCATTGGCGGACGCGCTTTCGCTGGTGGACAACAGGCTTACGCCCGAAGCCTGCAAATGCCGGAACGCCAGGTCGAACAACTGATTGCGCACCTCGCGCTTCTGGCCCATGGACGCGACGAACCCGCTGATTTCATATTCCGCTCCAGTGCTGCCGGTGCTCTTGAGGGTCACGCAGGGTGCCGGGCTGGCAAGCAGGGAACGACAGCCAATCATCGCCCGCTCCAGCGCATCGATCACGGTTTGTGGCCGTGCATGCGGGCTGACCGGGATACTGATGGATAACCCGTGGACATCGCTGGGCCGGCTGAAGTTGACGATCTTGGCCTTGGCCGCCAAGGAGTTGGGAATCACCGCCATGCTGCCCTGGGCGGTCTGCAACCGTGTGGCGCGCCAATCGATATCGGTGACCCGGCCTTCGGTGCCATCGATGGAGATCCAGTCATCGACTTGATAGGGCTTGGTGGTGTTGAGCACGATCCCGGAGAACACGTCACTGAGGGTACTCTGCAACGCCAGGCCGACGATGATCGCCATCGCCCCGGACGTTGCCAGGACGCCCTTGACCGGCAAGTCCAGCACATACGCCAGGGCCGCGATGACGGCGATCAGGAAGATCACAGCGCCGATCAAATCCTGCAAGAGCCGCCCGGTATGCCCCACCCGCTGCATCATCACCACGCCGATCATCACCGTCAGGGTCCGCGCAGCGAACAGCCACCAGGCAATTTGTAAACCGGTGGACGCCAAGTGGCGTGGCACGTCGTCAACCCACTGTGCCGGCTGCAGGGGGTTGAGGCCTTCGTTGAACAGCAGCGCGCTGAACAACGAAAAAATCAGCAGCCGCCCGCCGATCTTCCAATAGGTCCGATCAGCACTGACCAGCCGCCACAGCAGAATGTCGAGCACCAGCAGCACCAAGGCACTCAGCAGTGGGTGAGCGGAGATCAGAGACGGCATCGCGACAGCTCCAGGAAAGTCATGGGCGAAGATTGGCACAAATTGAACACGCTGTAGAGATCACCCCAAACCAGTGTGGGAGCGGGCTTGCTCGCG
>NZ_JABWQV010000421.1 GCF_014268615.1 Pseudomonas tehranensis
TCGCGAGCAAGCCCGCTCCCACAGGGTTTGTGTGCGCCATAGATCGAATGTGGGAGCGAGCTCGCGATAGGGCCAGAGCCCCGCCAGCGCAAACCCCTAGCGCAAGCCGTCACGAAACTGCCCCGGTGTCATTCCGGTCCAGCGCTTGAACGCACGGCTGAAGCTGCTGGCGTCGGCAAAGCCCAAGAGATAGCTGACTTCGCTCAGCGAACATTGCGGGTCGCGCAGGTGTAGCAGCGCCAGGTTTTCCCGGCATTCGTTAAGCAGCGTGTCGAAGCGGCAGCCTTCATCGGCCAAATGCCGTTGCAGGCTGCGCAGGCTCAGGTGCATGGCCTGGGCGATGCGCTCGGCGCTGGGTTCGCCTTCGGGCAGTTGGGCCTCGATAGCGGCTCGCACCTTGCGCTCCCAGGTCAGTGGCTGGAGCTGGGCGAGGGTGCGCTTGAGTACCGTCTCGTTATGTTCAGCCAGCTCCGGGTTGGCGTCGTCCAGGTGGCTGTCGAAATCGACGAGGTTGAATTCCAGGCAATCTTGCTCGGCGCCGAAATACACCGGTGAACGAAACACTTTATGCCAGGGGCCAGGGTCTGATGGTTCCGGGCGCCGCAAGTACACCGCCAGCGGTGCGTAATCGCGGCCCAGGCGGTTGCGACACGTGCGTACGTAAATCGCGGCGAATGCATCGATGGCTTCAAAGGCCGGCGTCGCCCGGCCCTGGGGCACATCGAGAGTGAAGCGGTAACGGTCTTCGCAGCGGCTCAGTTGCAGTATCAATGCATCGCTGACCACCGGGTGATAACGCACGATCCGCTCAAACACTTCTCGCAAACTGCCGCTGGCCACCAGGGCATAACCCAGCGCGTGGAACGTAGTGGGACTGACGAAGCGCGAAACCCGCAGGCCGATCGCCGGATCGCCGCTGGCCTGCACGGCCAGCTCCCACAGGCGCGTGGTGGCCGAGAGCGGATACCGGGCATTCGGGTCGTCCATCCATTGCGGATCGAGCCCGGCCTCCAGGCACAGGGCATGGCTGTCCAGGCCCAGCGCATCAAGCTGTTTGCGCAGGGCGCGGGTCCAACTGGCGAGGGAGGTGGGTTCAGTCATGGCAATTGGCGCTTGCGGTCAACAGGTTGGCGTTTACGGCTACCACCCTAGGGGGCATCGCCCGGCAGGATGAGCACATCTCTAACAGAGGATGTAAGCCATGCACGGCACTTGCGCAACCCCCGAGCGATTGAATGCACAACAGCGGTCCGCCCATATTCGCCAAGTGGTCCTGGCCCGTGGCGAGGAGCTGCGCCAGCGCTACCCGATCCTGCGCCACCAGGATGCGTTGGGCGCGGGCATCCTGGCGTTCGCCCTGGCCGGGATGGTCGGTTCGGCACTGTTCTACATCAACGGTTACCTGGCCGGTTGGGCGTGCCTGCTGCTCAACGCTTTTTTCGCTTCACTGACCCACGAGCTGGAACACGACCTGATCCACAGTATGTATTTTCGCAAGCGACGCGCACCCCACAACCTGATGATGGGCCTGGTCTGGCTGGCGCGCCCCAGCACCATCAACCCGTGGATCCGCCGCCACTTGCACCTCAATCATCACAAGGTGTCCGGCAGCGAGGCCGACATGGAGGAACGCGCCATCACCAACGGCGAGCCCTGGGGGTTGGCGCGCTTGTTGATGGTGGGCGACAACGTGATGTCGGCCTTCATTCGCCTGCTGCGGGCCAAGACCTGGGCGCACAAGCGCAGCATCCTCAAGCGCACGCTGAAGGTGTATTTCCCCCTGGCGCTGCTGCACTGGGGCGCGTGGTACGTGTTTCTCGGTTTCCATGGGTCCAACGCTGTCGCCCATCTGCTTGGCACGTCGATTGATTGGTCGGCGACTACGCTGGCAGTGATGCACGTGATCGATATCGCAGCGGTGGTGATCATCGGCCCGAACGTGCTGCGCACCTTTTGCCTGCATTTCATCAGCTCGAACATGCATTACTACGGCGACATCGAGCCGGGCAATGTCATCCAGCAAACCCAGGTACTCAACCCGTGGTGGCTGTGGCCGTTGCAGGCGTTCTGCTTCAACTTCGGCAGCAGCCACGGGGTCCATCATTTCGTGGTCAAAGAGCCGTTCTACATCCGCCAGATGACGGTGCCGGTGGCCCACAAAGTGATGCGTGAGATGGGGGTGCGGTTCAATGATTTCGGCACGTTTGGGCGGGCGAATCGGTTTGTGCGGGAAGAGGAGGTGGTGCGCAAGGAAGCTCCCGCCGGGCCTGCAGGAGCTGTGTAGGAGCTGACGAGTGCAACGAGGCTGC
>NZ_JABWQV010000422.1 GCF_014268615.1 Pseudomonas tehranensis
GGGCAAGCCTTGCTCCCACAGATAAATCCCCTCGCCACAAGATTGGGTCGTTCTATAGTTTATTTGTACATAAAAACAAGAGGCACCCCATGTCCGACATCCTCTGGCAACCCACCCCCGATCGCATCGCCCAGTCACGCATGGACGCCTTCCGCCGGTTCATCAACGAGCGGCATCAACAGCAACTGAGCGATTATCCCGCCCTGCACGCCTGGAGCATCGACCAGCGTGAAGCCTTCTGGCAGGCCATCGTCGACTTCTTCGAGATCCGTTTTCACCAGGCGCCCCGCGAAGTGCTGGTGGAAGGTGAGCAAATGCCCAGCGCCCAGTGGTTCCCAGGCGCAACCTTGAACTTTGCCGAACACCTGTTACGCCGCCGTGATGACGCCGTGGCTGTGGTGGCGATCGATGAGCACGGCGATCAGGAACAGTTGACCTGGGCAGAACTCGCCGCTCACGTCGCCGGCCTGCAAAAAAGCCTGCAAGCGGCGGGGGTGAGCAAGGGCGACCGGGTCGCGGCGTGCATGCCCAACACCTGGCAGACGCTGGTGGGCATGCTCGCCACCACCAGCCTGGGAGCGATCTGGTCGTGCTCCTCGCCTGACTTCGGCACCCAAGGCGTCATCGACCGGTTCGGCCAGATCGAGCCCAAGGTGCTGATCACCTGCGCCGGTTACCGCTACGCCGGCAAGGTCATCGACCAGCGAGCCAAGGTCAACGAAATCCTCGAACGCCTGCCTTCGCTGCAGCAACTGATCATCCTGCCCTACGCATGCCCTAACGCCCACGTCGAAGACTTCAAGACAGCGGCCAGCGTCGCGTTGTGGAGCGACTTCTACCGCTGCGGCGGCGAACCGGCGTTCGTCGACGTGCCGTTCGATCATCCGCTGTACATCCTCTATTCCAGTGGCACCACCGGCGTGCCGAAGTGCATCGTCCACAGCACCGGCGGGGTGTTGCTGCAACACCTCAAGGAGCATGGCCTGCATGTGGACCTTGGTCCGGAAGATCGGCTGTTCTACTACACCACGTGTGGCTGGATGATGTGGAACTGGCTGGTGTCGGCCCTCGCCGTGGGCAGTGCGGTGGTGCTCTATGACGGCTCGCCCTTTCACCCTGGCCCCGAGCGCCTGCTGGACCTGATCGACCAGCAGCGCATCAGCGTATTCGGCACCAGCCCAAAATATCTGGCGGCCCTGGAAAACCAGGGTTTGAAACCGCGACACACCCACGATTTAGGCAGCCTGAAAACCATCCTGTCCACCGGTTCGGCGCTGGCGCCCCATAGCTACGACTACGTTTACCGCGACTTCAAGCCCCAGGTATGCCTGGCCTCGATGTCCGGTGGCACCGACATTGTGTCGTGCTTCGTCAATGGCAATCCGTTGTCCGCCGTTCGCCGCGGCGAGATGCAGGGCAAGAGCCTGGGCATGGCGGTGCAGGTCTGGAACGAGGCAGGCCAAGCGGTCATCGGTGAGAAAGGTGAACTGGTCTGCACCCGGCACTTCCCCGCGATGCCCATTGGCCTGTGGAATGATCCGCAGCAGGAAAAACTGAGGGCCTCCTACTTCAGCCAGTTCCCCGGTGTGTGGGCCCAGGGGGACTACGCCGAGGAACTGCCTCACGGCGGTTTCTTGATCCACGGGCGTTCGGATGCCGTGCTCAACCCCGGGGGTGTGCGCATCGGCACAGCGGAAATCTATCGGCAGGTGGAAAAAGTCGAGGCGGTAGTGGACAGCGTCGCCATCGGCCAGCAATGGCAGGGTGATGTGCGAGTGGTGCTGTTTGTACGCCTGCGCGACGGGGTGACCCTGGATGAGGTCCTGGAGCAGCAGATCCGCCAGGTGATCCGCGCCAATACCACCCCGCGTCATGTGCCGGCGAAGATCCTGGCAGTCAGCGACATCCCGCGGACCATCAGCGGCAAGGTGGTGGAATTGGCGGTGCGCAACGTGGTGCATGGGGAGGCGGTAAAAAACACCGATGCCCTGGCCAATCCCGAGGCGCTGGAGCAGTTCAGGGATCGGGTGGAGCTTACTACCTGACATTCAAAGCTTCGCTGGCCATGCGGGCCTCATCGCGAGCAGGCTCGCTCCCACATTGGTCGGTGGTGAATACAGGATTTGCAAGCACCCTCGATTCCCTGTGGGAGCGAGCCTGCTCGCGATGAACGATAACGCGGTATGCCTGTAGAACCACCAATCCATCAATCCATCAACCCCCACTCCCCCCCCCCCCCCGCCGGGGGGGGGGGGG
>NZ_JABWQV010000423.1 GCF_014268615.1 Pseudomonas tehranensis
TCTACTGTCAGGAATGACAGTTCGAAGGGAGAAACCGGGGCCGTTTATCGGTGAGTGAAGGGAGCTAGGTTTATCCCCAGCCCCTTCCAATCGTCTTTTCCTGTGGCGAGTTGGCTAGCGCGGGTTGACCTCATCCAACGCCCGATTCGCCAACAATCCACTCAGTTCGATCAACTGTTGAATACCCAGCGCAACATGTCGCCGCGAACCTTCCAGCTCGAACGCCAGGTCGCTGATCATGGCATCGGCCGAAGCCAGGGTTTCGCTGAGGTTGGCGAGCAGGCATTCGGTGCCGATGCCGTTCACCACGGTGAAGAGCTGGCCTGGAGGCGGCCCGGTGTCGGGCTCGGGGTTGAGATAGAAATCGAGGGCGCGTTTGGCGGCTTTGTCGAAGGCGGTTGAATCTGGATCGGTGTCTGGCGGATTGGGGGTTGGTTTGAACATGGTGAAGCTCCTATGGAATGGAGCCACCGGAATCTGTCGCTAAACAGAAAGGGTGGCGGCTGCACGCGGGTTAGCGAACCGGTCATAGGCACCCGGCAGACCCGAAGGTCTCCCACATACAGCCGCCATAACGAAATTGCAGTCAGATCTGCAACAAAGCATGGAACGCTTAAGTGCCTAGAATGATCCGGGTCGCTAAACCCGATCGCTGATTCGTCAGCGACCGGTAAACGATAAAGCCCGCCCCCTAGGCGCACAAGCCGGCGGATTCTGGCGCAGTTGTAGGCAATGGCGCAAGGCGGTGTAGTCGGAGGCTGAAGGATGACGTGGGGCGCAGTTTCGATAAGCTCGGGCCTGTGAAAGCGAGTTTCCTCGCTTTCACAGGATGTATTTGGTAAATAAATACGCCCACTTTTCCACGTAGAAAGGAACAAAACCCACTATTATTCCTGCGGTGTCAATCTTATGGATAGATTATGTTCGCATGAGTGCCATACATCCGCTGACCTGGCGGTTATCTGGATTAGAAAACAGAGCGGTTTGAGTAACATAATCAAAGTAAGCATAGAGTGGATCAGAAACATGAGGATACAGCCAATAATGCACAGCCCTATACGGATAGGGATATGGCTTGCTATAAACTTTCTGAACATCTTTAAACGCAGGCCAAGTCATACGCGTTTGACTACTTACCGAGTCAACCCATCTCATAGCTTCAGTACCGCTAACGAACGGACCATCATTAACGACCAGCCTGTATACATTCGAAACAACTACAGGAAAAGAAACCGTATCTCCGTTTGCATCACTCACATCAATGTAAACCGAGCCGTTTGCTTCACCTACTACGGTATCGTCACTTCTAATTGACGCGATGTCAGAATTGCGGGAGGAGAACCGATAGGGTAATTTGCCGCCGCTTGCCCTCCTTATATCCGTATTGTTGTCCGAATCTAACCCAGTCCTTGGCCAGTTAATCTTAATTGACACCCCATCCAAGCACATGACCGAAGTATCGATTGTCAATCTTTCCACCGTTCTGACGGCATATATACGCAACGGAAAAGTATCGGCCTGGCCTTCCTCGACACTCTGGTTCAAAGTCGCCTTGAACTCCACCGTGAGCGCACTGCCGTTACGCAGCCCCCGCAGATCATTGAGTGGCACGGTGTTGGTCGCGAAGCCACTTGAGACCCAGCCTGCCGAAACTCGGCTGTCAAGGGCGCTGCTCCAAAGCACGCGTTCATAATCCGTGTCATCGTTGTTTTTGCCCTTCACGCGTAACCACACGTACTGCCCTTGGGCAATAAGGGGCCAGCTATCGATACGCACGGTGGCATCGCCTGTTAAGGTCGCCACATCCAGTTCCGGCCCTTCGCCATTGTTGGCGGCTTGCAGGATCCTCGGCTTGGCGACCAGCAGATCGTCTTGGGTGAGTGCCTGCACCGCCAGATTAAGCGAAGCCGACGGTGGCGATTCACTGCCCCGGGTCACGGTGTAGGTCACGGTCACCGGCCTGCCCAGGTTGTAGGCAATCACCGAGACCGGCATCGTAATCTCACGATTGGGAGGCAGCACCTGCACTGGAGTGGTGTAGGACCCATCCCCAGCAGTGCCCGTCCAAGTCACGCTGACCTGATCGCCCGGCTGCACACCGTAATCTGGTATCACCACGGTCAGGTTGTCCTTGCCCGCCACCGGGTTCAATTGCTGACTCGGTGCAGTGCCCGCGGCTTCCTTGACGCTCGGTGCCGTCAGGTTCATGGCTGCGCCGATGGTC
>NZ_JABWQV010000424.1 GCF_014268615.1 Pseudomonas tehranensis
GTGAATCGCCAGGGCCAGGTTGCGCGGGGCGCCTTCCAAGTCTTCGGACAGATCCAGAATCAGCGTGCTCACTGAGCAGAAGGTTTCATAGGTGTGCGCCAGCATGCCCTCGGGGTCGGCGTCGGGGGCGACGATGAAGTAATCCAGTTGTTTTGCGGGTTTGTCTGGGGTGTCGGGCTTGAGGTAGTGGTCCAGGGCTTTCTGGGCGGCTTTGTCGAGTTTTCTGGCGTCGAGGGTTTTGTGCGCGGAATCGGTTTTCGGGGGGTTAGGTGTTGCCTTGAACATGCTCGTAATCCTCTCAATGGGCTGCCACCGACTCGCGACTAAACGAGAGGTGGCGGCTGAACGCAGGTTAGTCGACCGGGAGGAAAACGAAAAAAACCGGCGCGCCCGAGGGCGCCCTGCGCACAGCCACCATTAAGTGCGGGGATAGGGATACCCGACTGAATGACGCTTATGCGTTCGTATTACCTCCGGGCGACTAAACCCGATCGCTGGTTATCAGCGACGCGAATCAAGTTACGGGGCAAGGCCAAGCCACACAAGCCGGCGGATTCTGGCGGATCTGTAGTCCGTTGCGCAAGGCGCTGTAGTCACCCGGATATTGCCTTATACCGGGCCCCGCCACTCGTCGGAACTGTCAGAAATGACAGGTGTTTGGCGTCGCGAGATGGATATTCAATGAGTCCACGAACCACCCCTTCATATCGCCAGCCGTTTTGCGGAAACTACGGAGTGCGCCATGGACACCGATGACGACATTGAAAAAGACGAGTCTGGCGAAAACACAATTGACATGGAGATTCATGATCCTGCGTTTCAAATCTTGTCTCCGTCGGGTTATATCCCAGAATCAACATTTA
This sequence comes from Pseudomonas tehranensis, assembly GCF_014268615.1. GTDB lineage: Bacteria > Pseudomonadota > Gammaproteobacteria > Pseudomonadales > Pseudomonadaceae > Aquipseudomonas > Aquipseudomonas tehranensis. The sequence continues at coordinate 864 of NZ_JABWQV010000424.1, forward strand.
TTGTTTCAGGTGTTGGCGCCAGACCAGGCGTTGGAGTAATGATTTTGGATGCCAGCACGGCCGATAGCCTGGGCGCGGGCTACGATGTAAACAGCGACGGTAGCTGGACGGTGCACGCCGCTATGCGAAATGAGTCAGACCTAAGGTACGTTGCCTCCCAAACTGCACATGGAATAACGCGGCCGAAGACAGTTGTCAGGCGTCCAACCACACTCACTAGGCCTCAATCGAACGGTGTAGTCGCTCCCAGCCAGGTGGTTTTCGGGGGTGAATGCTTTCCCGGTGAAACTCCAATTGATCCGGGGATGCGCATCAGAGTACTCGACGGCACAACTGAACTGGCTTCAGTGACCGCCGTAGGGCCTGGTACAACATGGGAAGCCTCACCAACTGGACCCCTGCCTGGAAAAGTTTATACGGTGCGGGCAGAGTATAAAGTTGAGAGCAGTCCCGTCCTGAGTTACACAAACAACTTGTCTTTCGAAGTGCTAGGCCCGCCGACCATCACCGCATCCACCGCCAATCACGACATGAGTTTCACCGTGTACGGAACAAAGGGGAAGGCGGGGGCCAGCGTCCAAGTGCGGCTCGATGTTCTTGGTACTCCGGTCGGTCAAGGCAGGGTAGAGTCGAACGGCTCCTGGAGTGCCCCAGTGCAAGTGCCGCCGGGAACGGTTTCTTTGGTGGCGGAACAAACTTACCAAAACGTCCCGTCGGGACTGAGCACTGCCCAAGCGTTCAAGGTTCGCCCCCCCAAGCTGACCGCCGTCACCGTCACCACCCCGACCGACACTTCAGTGAAGTTCGAAGGCAGCGGCTACACCGGTGCAACCGTGCAGATCACGGTCGTCAGCGGCCCCAGCGTCACAGCGCCGGCCCCTGCGCCGGTGAATGGAGGCCGCTGGAACACAACCGCGACAAACTGGCCATTTGGCTCGTACAGCCTGAGGGCTATCCAGCGGTTTCCTGACGGCGACAATGGCTGGATTGATTCGCTGCCCTACACATTCCCCGTCAACCTGACCCTTCCAGACCCGACCGATATCACCTACACAGCGGTCTACCGGCCCGTGTTCTCGGGTAAAGGTTTCAACGGTGCGACGGTGAAGATTCTGAATCCCGACGATTCACCAGCAGCCCCCGAAAAAATTGTGTCTGGCGGTGTGTGGTCGAGCATGGCGTCAACGGAGTGGGGGCCGACGTTCAAGCGCAAAGTCAAAATCAAACAATTCAAGGATGGCCAGGAGTCGCCGACCTGGCAGGAAATCGAGGTCACC
>NZ_JABWQV010000425.1 GCF_014268615.1 Pseudomonas tehranensis
CACTGTGGGAGCGAGCCTGCTCGCGATAGCCGCGACTCGGTTTCAAGGCTAGAAACAAGTCTCCATGCACTCGACCACCCGCAACTGCTCATCCACCAGACACGCCACCCGCCACTTGTCGAAGGTCAGGCACGGATGCGACGTGCCGAACGAGATGATGTCGCCAACCCGCAACGCCACCCCCGGCGCCACGCTCATGAACGCATGCTGGTCCATCACCGCCGTCACCTTGCAACCGCTCAGCGCTTGCCCCGCTACCGAGTCCGAACCGGGCTGGTAACGCTTGAGCGGCACCGGCAGCCCGGCATCAAAGGCCACGTCGCGTTTACCCAGGGCGATTACCGCGAAGCCGGGCTCAGGCAGCGATTGCACGTGGGCCCAAACCTCCAGGGCCGGGCGCAGGCCTTCGTGCAGGTCGCTGCGCCGCTCCAGCACGCAGCACTGGGCCTCTTTGTAGATGCCATGGTCATGGGCCACGTAACTGCCGGGGCGCAGCACGCTGAGGAAACGTCCGTGGGCGTTCCGCTCCTCGAAGGACTCGGCGATCAGGTCGTACCAGGCGGACCCCGAGGCGGTGATGATCGGCTTGTCGATGGCGAACGCACCGTTGTCCTGCAGTTGCACCGCCAGCCCCACCAGGGACGCGGCAAACGCGCGGATGCCACTGATGGCGTGGTCACCATGGATCACGCCTTCGTAGCCTTCGATACCGGTCAGCGCCAGCGCCGGTTGCGCCCCGATCGCCTCGGCCAGGGCCAGCACCTCGGCCTCGCTCCGGCAGCCACATCGGCCGCCGACCACACCGTATTCGATCATCACGTTCAACTTCACCCCGCGAGAGGCGAAGAACGCCCCCAGGTCAGCCACGTTGTCGGGATGGTCGACCATGCAATGGAATTCGAACGCTGGATCTGTCAGCAAATCCGCGATCAGCGCCATGTTTGGCGTGCCCACCAATTGGTTGGCCATCAGCACCCGGCGCACGCCATGGGCGTAAGCGGCACGGGTCTGCACCGCGGTGGCCAGGGTCAGTCCCCAAGCGCCGGCCTCCAGTTGGCGGCGAAACAGCGCCGGGGTCATGCTGGTCTTGCCGTGGGGCGCCAGTTCGGCCCCACTGTCGCTGACGAACTTTTGCATCCAGCCAATGTTGTGCTCCAACGCTTGGCGATGCAAAACCAGCGCCGGCAGGCTGATGTCCCGCAGCAGGTGATCGCCCGCTTGGGCGGCCCCCTTCTCCACGCCAGCGTTATGAATGGCAGAAGACATGTTCGAACTCCTCACACAGCCGTGGCTGTCTATTCATTGATGCGACGGGCCAGGTTGTTGGCGCTTTCGATCAGCACCCGGCGGTAGTCGGCGTAGTTGTTCTTGGCGTCGGCCCGTGGGGCGACGATGCACAGGGTCGCGATGGCCACGCCATTGGCGTCTTTGACCGGCGCGGCGAAGCAGTGGGTAAAGGTGTCGGCCACACTGTCGAAGGAGAAAAATCCATCAAGGCCGGCCTGCCGGATCTCTGCGAGAAATCGCTCCAGAGGCAAGCGCTCGCCGTCCGGCAGGATGAAGTCGTCGGGGTCGATCAGGTCGATGATCTGCTGGTCACTCAGATGCGCCAGCAGCAGACGTCCGGATGCGGTCCAGGGAATCGGCGCGTTCTCGCCGATGTCCGAGGAAATGCGGAAATGCCGCTCCCCTTCCTTCATCAGCGCCACCGTGTATTTGCGCCCGTTGAGCAGGCACATCTGGGCCGTTTCCCGGGTTTGGCTGACAATTTCCTGCAAGGCGTGATCGGCCTCGCGACTCAGGTCGAAATGCCGCAGGTGCGCCTGCCCGAGAAAGTACAACTGGCGACCCAGATAGACGTGACCGTCCTTGCCCACCGGCTCCAGGATGCGTCGCTCCAGCAGCGACGCCACCAGTTCGTAGACCGTGGACTTGGGGCTGCCGATGCCGCTGGCGATGTCATTGGGGCGCAACGGCTGGCCGATTTCCTTGAGGAAATCGAGGATATCGAACGCCCGGTCCAACCCTCGGGCCCGGCGCTTGATGGTGTCTTCGGTCATGTCTTCGGTTCCTGGTAATTCACTCATAGACGCTTGCATTTTCATCGTGGCGAGGGAGCTTGCTCCCGCTCGGC
>NZ_JABWQV010000426.1 GCF_014268615.1 Pseudomonas tehranensis
GCTTGCTCCCGCTCGGCTGCGCAGCAGTCGTAAAACCGGCAAACGCGGTGCACCTGACAAATCGCATTCTCAGGCCTTGGGGCTACTTCGTAGCCCAGCGGGAGCAAGCTCCCTCGCCGCAGGGTTACGCGGCGATCTGGCGAACCACGAGCAAGACCAGGAAATGCGCCGGATAAAGGCCATACGCCCAACGCCGCATCGGCGGAGGATGAAAACGACCAGCGTGTCGCAAAAGCATCAGCCCCAGCCATGGCGCAAACAGACACGCCAGCAACCCGCCGATCGCCACCCAATCCCCCAGCCACGCCGCGCCATACAGTATTCGCCATTGATTGGCCGCCAGGCACACCAGCCCCGGCAGCAACGCGAAATACCAAGGTCGGCGAAACACCAGCAACATCGCCAGCGGCAGCAGGACGCCGAAAAAACCGAACATCAACCGCGACGAAAACAGCGCCGCCAGCAGCAACGCCCCCGCCGCCAGCAAACGCGCCTCCAGCGTATGGGTTTGCCAGCTACGCGCCACCAGCAAGCCCAGGGTCAGAGTCGGCAGCACGTTCAAGGTGGCGGGCACAGGAATGAACAACCGGTAAGGAATTTCGCTCACTGAGCTGAACAGCAACAGCCAACCCAGATACCGCCACGGGCTCGCGCTGGCCCCGTTGCGCGCCAGGTTCGCCGCCATCGCCAGGCAAAACCAGGGAAACGCCAGACGCCCCGGCACATACAACCAATCGGCGGAGTAACCGACATATCGCAGATGATCGAGCACCATCGCCAACAGAGCCAACCACTTGAGCAGGTCCAGGGCCCCGTCACGTCGGTTCATGGGTACAGCCGCCCTAGGGTTTTGTGAGTTTCTGACAGAAACATCCAGTGTGTTCCCCCGCGATTCTTGGGTAAAGTGCGCACCACTATCGACCACCGCGTGCCGGACTCAAAGCACGCCGGACCACGGAATTCTCCATCCAGGAATTCTGTCAGGGATCTCTTACCCAGGACTCTCTATTTCAGGAGCAAGGCCATGACCGACAAGAGTCAACAATTCGCCAGCGACAACTATTCCGGCATTTGCCCCGAAGCCTGGGCCGCCATGGAAGAAGCCAACCAGGGTCACCAGCGCGCCTACGGTGACGACGAATGGACCCACCGCGCGGCGGATGATTTCCGGGCCTTGTTCGAAACCGACTGCGAAGTATTCTTCGCGTTCAATGGCACGGCGGCCAACTCCCTGGCGTTGTCCTCACTGTGCCAGAGTTACCACAGCGTGATCTGCTCGGAAACCGCCCACGTCGAAACCGACGAATGTGGCGCCCCGGAGTTCTTTTCCAACGGTTCCAAGCTGCTGGTGGCGCGCACTGAAAACGGCAAGCTGACCCCGGACTCGATCCGCGAGATCGCCCTCAAGCGCCAGGACATCCATTATCCCAAGCCACGGGTCGTGACCCTGACCCAGGCCACGGAAGTCGGCAGTGTCTATACCCCGGAAGAAATCCGTGCCATCAGCGTCACCTGCAAGGAGCTGGGGCTTAACCTGCACATGGACGGCGCTCGCTTCTCCAATGCCTGCGCCTTCCTCGGCTGCTCACCAGCGGACCTGACCTGGAAAGCCGGCGTGGACGTGCTGTGCTTTGGCGGAACAAAAAACGGCATGGCGGTGGGAGAAGCGATCCTGTTCTTCAACCACGACCTGGCAGAAGACTTCGACTATCGCTGCAAACAGGCTGGGCAACTGGCCTCGAAGATGCGCTTTCTCTCGGCGCCCTGGGTCGGCCTGCTGCAAAACGACGCCTGGCTCAAACACGCCCGCCACGCCAACCACTGCGCGCAATTGCTGGCGCAACTGGTGAGCGACATTCCTGGCGTGGAACTGATGTTCCCGGTCCAGGCCAACGGCGTATTTCTGCAACTCTCGGAACCGGCCATCGCGGCGCTCACCCACAAGGGATGGCGCTTCTACACCTTCATCGGCAAGGGCGGCGCGCGGTTCATGTGCTCGTGGGATACCGAAGAAGCACGAGTGCGGGAATTGGCGGCGGATATTCGGGAAGTGATGAGCCTTTAAGGCGGAGACCCAAAGCCTGGATGGCTTTGGGAGGCTTTTGTGGCGAGGGGATTTATCCC
>NZ_JABWQV010000427.1 GCF_014268615.1 Pseudomonas tehranensis
CGGGAGCAAGCTCCCTCGCCACAAAAGCTGCCTCACCACAGATTAATGTTTGTAGGCCTGCCGCCCCCACGCCAACAAGCCTTCCAGCAATTCCTTGAGCACCACCTGGGTCGGTTCCGCCAGATCCGCACGATAGTTGAACGGCTCGAACTCTTCCATGTAGGTGCTCTGGCACAGTTCCAGTTGCACCGCGTGGATGTCCTCGGCCGGGTTGCCATAGTGCCGGGTGATGTGTCCGCCCTTGAAACGTCCGTTGAGCACGTGGGTAAATTCGCCGTGGCGGGCGCAGATGGCTTCGAGCTGGTGGGCCAATGCGGGGTCGCAACTGGCGCCGTTGAAAGTGCCCAGGTTGAAGTCCGGTAACTTGCCGTCGAACAGGTGTGGGATCACCGAGCGGATCGAGTGGGCGTCGAACAGCAAGGCATAGCCGAATTCGGCCTTGAGCCGCGCCAGTTCCTGCCGCAGGGCCTGATGGTAAGGCACCCAGATCTGTTGCAAATAAGTCGCCCGCTCCGCGGCGGACGGCTCCAGCCCCTGGCGAAACAACGGTACGCCATCGAACAGGATCGAAGGATACAACCCGGTAGTAGCGCCAACGTACATCGGCTTGTCATCGTCAGGGCGGTTCAGATCAATCACGAACCGTGAATATTCAGCGGCCAGGGTGCTGGCGCCCAGTTCGGCGGCGAACTCGTAAAGCTTAGGAATATGCCAGTCGGTGTCCGGCAGGCTTTGGGCCTCGGGGATCAAACCAGCCTTCACCGCCGGGGTCAGGCGCAGGCCGGCGTGGGGCATGCTGATCAACAGCGGCACGCGCCCTTGCTTGAAATTCAGGACCTTCTCCACAACCGTTCTCCTTAATCGATTTCCACGCCGTGACGCACGACGCGTTTTTCCAGATCGCCACCGAGCCAGTACGACAGGTCAGCCGGGCGGTCGATGTGCCAGGCGACAAAATCCGCCACTTTGCCCACTTCCAGCGAACCGTGGGTCCGGGCCATGCCCAGGGCCTGGGCGGCATGAAGGGTCGCCCCAGCCAGGGCCTCCTCGGGGGTCATGCGAAAGCAGGTGCAGGCCATGTTCAACATCAAGCGCAACGACAGTGCCGGCGACGTGCCGGGGTTGAGATCGCTGGCCACCGCGATCTTCACGCCGTGCTTGCGCAGGGCATCCATGGGCGGCAGCTGGGTTTCGCGCAGGAAATAAAATGCCCCCGGCAGCAGCACCGCCACCGTGCCGGATTCGGCCATGGCCCTGGCGTCGTCCTCGGTCATGAATTCCAGATGATCGGCCGACAGCGCCTGATAACGGGCCGCCAGGCTTGAACCGTGCAGCGACGACAATTGTTCAGCGTGTAGCTTCACCGGCAGGCCCAGTTGTTGGGCGGTGATAAACACCCGTTCGACCTGCGCCGGGGAAAACGCCAGGTACTCGCAAAAGGCATCCACCGCATCCACCAACCCTTCGGCCGCCAGGGCCGGAAGCATTTCGGTGCAGATGTGCTCGATGTAGTCATCGGCGCGATCAGCGTATTCCGGCGGCAAGGCGTGGGCCGCCAGGCACGTGCTGCGCACGCTGACCGGCAGTTGTTCACCGAGACGACGGATGACCCGCAGGATCTTGCGTTCGCTGGCGAGGTCAAGGCCGTAGCCTGACTTGATTTCCACCGTGGTCACGCCATCGCGCATCAGGCTTTTCAGGCGCTTGGCGGCGCTGCTGAACAGTTCATCTTCGCTGGCCGCCCGGGTAGCGCGCACGGTGCTGGCGATACCTCCGCCGGCCGCTGCGATCTCGGCGTAGCTCACGCCCTGCAGGCGCTGTTCGAATTCGCCGCTGCGGTTACCGCCGAACACCGTGTGGGTGTGGCAGTCGATCAGCCCCGGAGTGACCCAGGCGCCGTTGAGGTTGTTGACGGCCGGGTAGTCACCGGCCGGCAGCTCGGCGCGCGGGCCGATCCATTGAATGAGCTCGCCGTGGGTGACGATGGCGGCGTCTTCGATGATCGAGTAGACGCCCTGGGCCATGGTGGCGGCGTGGCAGTTTTGCCAGAGGGTTTTCATCCCGGTTTCCTCGAATTATTGAAGATCGAATCGCGAGCAGGCTCGCTCCCACAAGG
>NZ_JABWQV010000428.1 GCF_014268615.1 Pseudomonas tehranensis
AGCGGGGATAAATCCCCTCGCCACAGGTTGAGTGTCAAACACAGGTTAAGTGTTAAACCGTTGCTCCAGTGAGGCAGGTCCTTCGGGGAGAAATAATAAGAAATGCACAGCAACCACTTGAGTCGCCATGCCCAACAAGTCCTGACGGTCACCCAGGGCAAGGCCCATCTGCAGGGGCCCGGTAGCGATCCGTCGATTGCCCGCTCCTGGCTGCGCTGTCTTGAGGACTATCACCTCGATCCGGCGCAGAACCTGGCGCCAACGGTGCTCGAGCATGGTCGGGTGCTGGAAAGCCGCGAGCGTCTGCAACAGGTGTTGCAGATCGCCGGCACGGAAATGACCAGCCTGCATCAGCAACTCTCCGGCGCCGGCCACGCGGTGTTGCTGACCGACGCTCGCGGCGTGATCCTCAACTGCGTCACCGCCCCCAGCGAACGGAAGATTTTCGAGCGCGCCGGCCTCTGGCTCGGCGCCGACTGGAGCGAAGCCTGCGAAGGCACCAACGGCATCGGCACTTGCCTGGTGGAGCGCCAGGCCCTGACCATTCACCAGGAAGAGCACTTTCGCGGTCGTCACACGGGCCTGACCTGCTCGGCCAGCCCGGTGTTCGACCCTCAGGGTGAACTGCTCGCGGTGCTGGATGTGTCATCGGCCCGGCCAGACGTGTCGCGCCAGAGCCAGTTCCACACCATGGCGCTGGTCAACCTCTCGGCAAAGATGATCGAGAGCTGCTATTTCCTGCGCTGCTTCGACAATCAATGGTTGCTGCGCTTTCATTTGCAGGCCGAGTCCGTGGGGTTGTTCAGCGAGGGGCTGCTGGCGTTCGACGGCGAAGGGCGGATCAGCGCCGTCAACCAGAGTGCGCTGAACCTGTTGGGGCATATTCGCGGTGGTTTGCTCGGTCAGCGGGTGGAAGACTTTTTCGATTGTTCACTGGATGAGCTGCTCGGCCGGGCCAGCGCCCAGGCCAGCGCCAGTTGGCCGTTGCGCACCCGTGACGGGCGGCATTTGTTTGCGGTACTGCGGGGACAGCCGCGCAGCGTGCCGGTCCCGGTCGTCCCTGCGTTTAAAGCCATCGAGCCCGCCCGGTTGCCGGGCCTCTGCCTGGGGGATGCGGCGTTGCAGGAGCATTTTCGCAAGGCGCTGCGGGTGTTCGAGCGCGATGTGCCGCTGCTGATCCATGGCGAAACCGGCTCCGGCAAGGAAGCCTTTGCCAAGGCCGTGCATCATGCCAGCCAGCGCGCCGGGAAAAACTTCGTGGCGCTCAACTGTGCGGCCATCCCGGAAAGTCTGATCGAAAGCGAGCTGTTCGGTTATCGCGGCGGCAGCTTCACCGGCGCCCGCAAGGAAGGCATGCGCGGCAAGCTGCAACAGGCCGACGGCGGCACGCTGTTTCTCGATGAAATCGGTGACATGCCCCTGGCCTTGCAGACCCGCTTGCTGCGAGTGCTGGAAGATCGCCAGGTGGTGCCCATCGGCGGCGAACCCGAAGCGGTCAACGTGCGCATCATCAGCGCCACCCACCGTCAACTGCTTGATCGGGTGCGCGACGGCAGCTTTCGCGAAGACTTGTACTATCGGCTCAACGGGCTGGAAATCCCGCTGCCGGCATTGCGCGAGCGTAGCGACAAGTCCCAGTTGCTGGATTTTCTGCTGGCCGAAGAGGCGGGCGCCGAAGCGGTGGCCATCGACGAACCTGCGCGTCAGGCATTGCTGAGTTTTGACTGGCCGGGCAACGTGCGGCAGCTGCGCAATGTGCTGCGCACCCTCGCGGCCTTGTGCGACGGGGGGCGGATCGGATTGGAGGACTTGCCGGCGATGATCCGCCAGAGTCCACAGGCGACGGTTGAAACGCCGGCTGAGCGCCCGCTGGACGATGCCGAGCGGTTGGCGTTGCTTGATGTCCTGGAACGCCAGCGCTGGCACATGACCCACACCGCCGAACAACTGGGCATCAGCCGCAACACCCTTTACCGAAAGCTGCGCAAACACGCCATCGCCCGCTGAATCACGGACTGCTGGCCGCTGACTGCTGACTGCTGACTACTGACTGCTGTTGTGGCGAGGGAGCTTGCTCCCGCT
>NZ_JABWQV010000429.1 GCF_014268615.1 Pseudomonas tehranensis
CATTCGCGAGCAAGCCCGCTCCCACAGGAGTTATAAGCAATCAAATGGGATTCGGGCAATCTATGAAGATATGCTCCAAAGCAAAGCGCCGCGCCAGGTAATCGCCCAACGCCTGCACACCATAGCGCTCGGTCGCGTGGTGCCCGGCGGCGATGAAGCTGATGCCGTTTTCCCGGGCGCTATGGAAAGTCTGCTCGGACGCCTCGCCACTGAGAAACAGATCAACCCCGGCCAGCACGGCCTGATCGATATAACCCTGGCCTCCGCCAGTGCACCAGCCGACCCGGCGGATCATCTGCTCGCCTTCGATCAACAAAGGCTCGCGGCCCATGACTTCCTGCACTTTACGGGCGAAGTCCCGAGGCGTCATCGGTTCAGACAAGGAGCCCACCAGGCCGACCACCTTGGGGTTGTCCGGGTCCAGCGGCCCTTCGACGGTAATGTCCAACTGGCGTGCCAATTGCACGTTATTGCCCACCTCGGCATGCAGATCCAGCGGCAAGTGATAGGCCAGCAGACTGATATCGTGCTTGAGCAAGGTTTTGAGGCGACGCTGCTTCATGCCGGTCACGCACGGATTCTCGCCTTTCCAGAAATACCCGTGATGCACCAGCACCAGATCAGCGTCAGCCTCCACTGCGGCATCGAGCAACGCTTGGCTGGCGGTGACGCCGCTGACAATGCGCGTGACCTGAGGAGCCCCTTCGACCTGCAAACCGTTGGGGCAGTAATCGGCAATCCTGGCGGCGGCCAGATAACGATCCGCTTCTTCTACCAGGGTGTTCAGGGCTACGGCCATGAAAAGACTCCTAAATATCCCGTTCAGAGGCGCGCGCGGCCTCGTATAATGCGCGACATTATGGGCGGTCTCACTCCGTCTGCAACCTTCGTAGGACGTGCTTAATGCTCAAGGCGCTGCGTTTTTCCGGCTGGCCTCTGTTGGCCGGCGTGCTGGTCGCTCTACTGATTATCCAGCGTTATCCGGAGTGGGTCGGCCTGCCGAGCCTCGACGTCAACCTGCAGCAGGCGCCACAGACCAAGGCACTGCAACAAGGACCGGTGTCCTATGCCGACGCCGTGACGATCGCGGCACCGGCCGTGGTCAACCTGTACACCACCAAGGTCGTCAACAAGTCCAGCCATCCACTGTTCGAAGACCCGCAGTTCCGGCGCTTCTTCGGCGATAACTCACCCAAGCAGAAACGCATGGAGTCGAGCCTGGGTTCGGGCGTGATCATGAGCCCGGAAGGTTATATTCTGACCAATAACCACGTCACCAGCGGCGCCGACCAGATCGTGGTGGCCCTCAAGGATGGTCGCGAAACCCTGGCCCGAGTGATCGGCAGCGACCCGGAAACCGACCTCGCGGTGCTGAAGATCGACCTGAAGAACATGCCGGCCATCACCATTGGGCGTTCGGACAGCATTCGCATCGGCGATGTCGCCCTGGCCATCGGCAACCCCTTCGGCGTCGGCCAGACCGTGACCATGGGCATCATCAGCGCCACTGGGCGCAATCAGTTGGGCCTGAACAATTACGAAGACTTCATCCAGACCGACGCCGCGATCAACCCCGGGAACTCCGGCGGCGCGCTGGTGGATGCCAACGGCAATCTGACCGGGATCAACACGGCGATCTTCTCCAAATCCGGCGGCAGTCAGGGCATCGGTTTTGCGATTCCGGTGAAGCTGGCCATGGAAGTGATGAAGTCCATCATCGAACACGGCCAGGTGATTCGGGGCTGGCTGGGTATTGAAGTGCAGCCGCTGTCCCAGGAGCTGGCAGAATCCTTCGGCCTGTCCGGGCGTCCCGGGATCGTGGTAGCAGGCATTTTCCGCGATGGCCCGGCCCAGAAGGCCGGGTTGCAACTGGGCGACGTGATCCTGAGCATCGACGGCGAACCCGCCGGTGACGGCCGCCGCTCAATGAACCAGGTGGCGCGGATCAAACCCACCGACAAGGTCACCATCCAGGTGATGCGCAACGGCAAGGAGCTCAAGCTCACCGCTGAAATCGGTTTGCGCCCACCGCCGGCACCGGTGGTGCTCAAGGAAGAAGAGTAAATCCCCGTGGCG
>NZ_JABWQV010000043.1 GCF_014268615.1 Pseudomonas tehranensis
CCACGGGTTTGTCGATTGCCTTAAGTGAACAGCATTAGCTCCCACCGGGGGATTGATGGTGAACGCTGAAACTTGTTAACACCGGCTCCCGACAGGCAAAAAAACGCCGACATTTGCGTCGGCGTTTTTTTCACTATCACTCACTTCACCCGGCAAACACCTCCCTCAAACGCTGGGCAATATGCTGCTGGGCCTCTTCAGCATCATCGACAATGGCGCCCATGCGCATGAAGTCGTGGGTCATGCCGGCGTAAACCTTGAGTTCCACCGGCACACCGGCCTGACGCAAACGCTGGGCATAGGCCACGCCTTCGTCGTGCAACGGATCACACTCGGCGAGGACCAGCAGCGCTGGCGGCATACCGGCGCAAATCTCGGCCAGCAGCGGCGAGAAGCGCGGGTCGTGGCGATCGTTGACGTCGCGCTGGTATTGCTCATAGAACCAGCTCAATGAATCCTTCTCCAGCAGATGGCCTTCGCCATAACGCTCGATGGACGCCGTGCTGCGGCTGGCGTCGGTGACCGGGTAGATCAGCACTTGCAACAACGGCGGCGTGTCCAGCGGCTGCGCCGCCAACACCGTGGCCAGACTACCCCCCACGCTGTCGCCCGCCACCGCCAGACGCCGGGCATCGATGCCCAACCGTTGCCCCTCGGTCACCAGCCATTTCCAGGCATCCAGGGCATCGTCGACAGCCGTGGGAAAACGAAACTCCGGCGCCAGTCGATAGGCCACCGACACCACCACACAATCAGCCATCGCCGCCAGGTTACGGCACAGCGAGTCATGGGAATCAAGGCTACCGACCACGTAGCCGCCACCATGGAAATATACCAACGCCGGCCTCGCTGCACCCGCCTCCAGCGCCCGATTACTGTAGAGGCGAGCCGCCAGATGCGCGCCATCGCGAGCAGGAATCTGCAACGCCTCGACAACGTCCAGCGCCTCGCCACCGGCATCCATCAACAACGATGACTGATCGAATTGCTCACGAGCTTCGACCGGGCTCATCTGATGCATGGGTACGCGTTTGCCACTGGCGCGGCCATTGCCGACCAGTTCCAGGAACGCAGCGATATCAGGGTTCAACGGCATTAGACACACTCTCCACGCCGGTCAGGCACGAGACCCGACCGGCTTCAGGTTCAGGACAAGACTTCTGATTCAACGATCTGGGCGAGGATTTCTTCAGCCCCGGCCAGGAAAGTTTCATTCCGTGGAATCTGGAAATGCCCGCAGTCGATCCGTTCGCCCTGCACCGGTTGCTGCAACTGAGCGGCCAGTTCAAGGGCTTCGGTCTCGCGCCCCGGCGTCCACCAGCAAGTTGGCTCCACCTCCACCGGCGAACAACGATCCAATTGCAGCGACAGCTGCTTGAGCCGCCGGGCGACGCTGAAGACATGCGCAAGCTCATCGACACCCAAGGCCATGTAGGTTGAGGCCACGCCCTCATTTACCAGTGCCATGGCCAACAACGCCCGCACGTTCGCCGGTGTCTCCTCTTCCTCGATCGGTAGCGCCAGTCTGGCCTCGGGCACCGTCACCCGGACAAAGTCGCGCAAGTCGCTGCGCCAGTCATCCACGGCATGGCGGTTGACCGCGGCCGAAGGCACGAAGCTGTCCACCAGACCGACAAACTCGACCCGCTGCCCGTCACGCTCCAGTTGCGCCGCCATCAACAGAGCCAAGGTGCCACCCAGGGACCAGCCCAGCAGGTAATACGGCCCCTGGGGTTGATGCTGGCGAATCTGCTTGACGTAGGCGCTGGCCATCGCCGGCAGCGACTCATCCTGCCAGGTCGCATCCAGCAGCATGGTCGACTGCACCGCCAGCACTTGACGCACGCCACTCAGGCGTCGGGCCAAGGGTTCATAGTCAAACACCGTACCGAAACCGGCATGGATGCAGAATAGCGGTGCGGTGCCACGGACTTCGGTATTCATCGACAGCAACCTCGACGGAGCCGATGTCTCGCCCTGCAGGCCGGCCACCAATTGCGCGATGGTCGGTTTCTGCATCAGGTCACGCAGTTTCAGACTCAGGCCCTGGGCCTTGAGCGGTCGGCTGCGCGCCACCACTTGCAGGCTGAGAATCGAGTCACCGCCCAGTTCGAAGAAGTGGTCGGTCACGCCAATGCGCTCGATTTTCAGCACGTCCTGCCAGATCGTCACCAAGGCTTTTTCAAGCTCGCTGCGCGGCGCGATATAGGCCTGGCGAGCTTGGTCGGCGCCTGGGTCCGGCAGAGCCTTGCGGTCGAGTTTGCCGTTGGGGGTCAGCGGCATGCATTCCAGCAACATCAGCTGAGCCGGCACCATATAGTCCGGCAGGTTCGCCTTGAGTTGCCCGCGCAGGCGCTCGCACAAACCCTCCACTGGCGTCGCGTCGCTGGGCAGGACATAGCCGATCAGTTGCTTGCCATTGGCCCCCTCGCGAGCGACCACCGCCGCATCGCGCACCCCCGGCTGCTGCTTGAGACGGGCTTCGATCTCCCCAGGCTCAATGCGGAAACCACGGATTTTCACCTGCTGGTCGATGCGACCCAGATAGTCAATGGTGCCGTCCTCGCGCTGGCGCACCAGATCGCCGGTACGGTACAGGCGGGCACCGTCAGTGCTGAACGGGTCGGCCACGAAGCGCTCCGCCGTGCCCCCTGCCCGGCCCAGGTATCCGCGTGCCAGCGCGCCGCCCAGGTAGAGTTCGCCGGCCACACCGGTCGGCAGGCGATTGAGGTCGCTGTCCAGCACGTAGCCGCTGCGCTGCCCCACCAGGCTACCGATGGGCGCATAGGCCGCACCGCACTCGTCCTGCGCGCCGGCCTTCCAGATCAGCGGCGTGACCACGGTTTCGGTCGGGCCGTAGCCGTTGATGATGTAGCGCGGCTTGAGGGCGCGCTTGGCCAGTTCAAAACTCGCCGCCGGCACCGCATCACCACCAAAGCAGTAGACGCGCACTGGCGGCGGGTTGCCCTGTTGATCGGCGTGTTCGGCCAGTTGTTGCAAGTACACCGGCGGGAACGCCGCCACGGTTACGCCATGTTCATGCAAGGCATTGAACGTCTGCTCGGCGGTCCAGAGGCTGTCATCGCGGATCAGCAAACGGCCGCCGTGGGTCAGCGTGGTCAGCCAGCGCTCATGGGCGCCGTCGAAGGCGAAGGACATGAAGTGCAGTTCGCAATCGGCTTCGCTCATTTCATAGCGCTTGCCGATGGCCTGGCAGTGCATCGCCAACGCCTCATGGGCCACCCCGACCCCCTTGGGCAGGCCGG
Organism: Pseudomonas tehranensis; assembly: GCF_014268615.1. Lineage (GTDB taxonomy): Bacteria > Pseudomonadota > Gammaproteobacteria > Pseudomonadales > Pseudomonadaceae > Aquipseudomonas > Aquipseudomonas tehranensis. The sequence goes on from NZ_JABWQV010000043.1 coordinate 3,267, forward strand.
TGGAACCGGAGGTGTAGATCACGTAGGCGAGGTTTTCCGACTGCACCGACACCTCAGGCGCAGTGACCGGCAAAGCGCAGAGGTCCAGGTGATCCAATGCCAATACATGGAGGTTGTCCTGTGTCGGCAATACGCTGTCGAGGCTGGAATCACTGAGCAACAGGGCGATGCCCGAATCACGCATCAGGTAGCTCAAACGTTCGCGCGGGTAGGTCGCGTCCAGCGGCACATAAGCGCCGCCGGCCTTGAGCACTGCCAGCAAGGCTACAATCATCTGTTCGCTGCGGGGCAACGCAACGCCGACCCGCACGTCCGGTCCGACGCCTTCGGCGATCAACCGGTGGGCCAGGCGATTGGCCCGGGCCTCGACCTGCCCGTAACTCAACTGCAGGCCATCGAAGATGACCGCGGTCTGCTCGCTGCATTGCGCCGCCCATTGGCCGATGCGCTGATGCACCGGCAAGGTCGCCGGCAACTGGTCGGCAGGCACGGGTGTCAACGCCTGGCCGGTGACCAGGCCGATGCCGCCCAAAGGCCGTGCCGCGTCCTCACACAGGGCCGCCAGCAAACCTTCCATGTTGCTGCGAATACCTTCCACCGTGGTTCGGTCGAAATGCTCGCGCAGGAACATGTACTCAATCACCAGCCCCTCTTCCAGGGTAACCATCAGGTCCATCGGGAAGTTGGTCAGACCGGCGCTGCTGCTTTCGCCGAAGCTCAACGAGTCGTCACGCCATTCACGCAGCGCCTGATCGATAGGATGGTTCTCGAACACGATGATGCTGTCGAACAACGATTGCCCGGCCCGGCCGGCCCAGCGCTGGACATCGGTCAACGGCGTGTATTCGCGTTCACGCATGTCCAGGTTGTAATCCTGCAAGTCCCGCAGCCATTGGCCGACCGGCTGCTCGGCGCGCACCTCCTTGATCACCGGCAGCGTGTTGATGAACAGCCCCAGGATCGATTCCGAGGCCGGCAAGCTGGCCGGTCGCCCTGCCACCGTGGCACCAAACGCCACACAGCGCTGGCCGCTGTAGCGACTGAGCAGCACCAGCCACGCGCCTTGCACCACGGTGTTGAGGGTGACCTGCTGGGCCCTGGCGAAAGCCTTGAGCTGTTCGGTCCGGGCTTCGCCCAGGCGACTGTACAGCGCCTCATGCCCGCTGCCCTGCCCTTCTTTCCTAGGCACGGTATCGGCCAGGTAAGTCGGTTCGTCGAGATCGGCCAGGTGCCGACGCCAGAAACTTTCCCCGGCAGCGGCATCCTGCTGGGCAAGCCAGTTGATGTAGTGGCGGTAAGGCACGGCCTCGGACACAGCGCGGCCCGAATAGTGACTCAACACTTCACCGATCAGTTGGGAACTGCTCCAGCCGTCGATCAGGATGTGGTGGTAGGTCCAGATCAATTGATAGCTGTCCTCAGCGATTCGCACCAACACCAGACGCTGCAACGGCGGACAATCCAGGTCGAAACCCTTGGCTCTTTCGCGGTCGGCCAACTGTTGCAGGGCCTGGGCAGAAGTGTCCTGGTCACGCCAGTCCAGCAAGCTGACGGGCGACGCCACATCGGCCAGTACGAACTGCAACGGCTCAGCCATGTCTTGCCAGAGAAAGCCGGTGCGCAGGATGTCATGGCGCTGGCTCACCGCCTCCCAGGCGGCTTTGAAACGCTCAGGGTCCAGGCCCCGGACCGGGATGCTCAACTGGTTGATGTACAGGTCCGCTTCGGGCGAATTCAAGCCCAGGAACAACATCCCCTGCTGCATCGGTGACAGGCGATACAGCCCGTCCAAGCGATTTTGCGGCAGCGGCAGTTCGCGCACCTGTTGATCCGTCAGCCCGTGCAGCGGCATGTCCAGCAGCACGGTGACGGGCGGTATCGAACCTTCAGCCGACAGCACCCGCTCGGCCAGTTGCCGGATGGTGGGCCGCTGGAAAATGTCTTTCGGGCTCAGGTCGATACCCTGTTCACGGGCGCGACTGACCACCTGGATCGAAATGATCGAATCGGCGCCCAAGGCAAAGAAATTGTCCATAGTGCCGATCTGCTCCAGGCCCAGCACGGCCTGCCAGATGTCCACCAGCGTGCGCTCGGTGGCGTTGATCGGCGCGACATGCTGCCCCACCGCCAGGTCCAGCGCCGGAAGACGCTTGCGGTCAAGCTTGCCGTTGGGGCTCAGCGGCATTTGCTCGATCCACACACGGTGGGTCGGCACCATGTAGTCCGGCAGGCTCTCACCCAGCCAGGCGCCAAGTTGCTCGTTCAGCAACGCGTCCGCCGCCGGTTGGGCCGAAGCGACCGGCACCAGATACGCCACCAGTTGCTGACTGCCCGCAACGCTCTGGGCCACGACCACCGCTTCACGCACCGCGTCGTGGGCCATCAGCCGCGCTTCGATTTCTCCCAGCTCGATACGCAGGCCACGCAATTTGACCTGATGGTCGATGCGGCCCACGTACTCGATCACTCCATCGGCGCGATACCGCGCCAGGTCGCCGGTACGATACAGGCGCTGCCCAGCGCCAAACGGGCTGGCCACGAAACGTTCGGCACTCAGGCCCGGACGGCGGTGGTAACCGCGAGCCAGGCCCACGCCGCCCAGGTACAACTCGCCAGCCACACCGACCGGCAGTGGATTCAGGCCACTGTCGAGGATGTAAGTGGACAGGTTGGCAATCGGCTCTCCAATGGGCACGCTGTCGCGGCCTTCCTCCCGGCAGGTCCAGTGGGTGACGTCGATGGCCGCTTCAGTCGGCCCGTACAGGTTGTACAAGCCGGCCCCCGGCAGCTTGGCGAACACCTGCAATTGCGCCTCCACCGGCAGCGCCTCGCCGCTGCAGACAATGCGCGTCAGGCTGGTGCAACGGTGGACTTGGGTGTCCTGCAAAAATGCCTGGAGCATCGAGGGCACGAAGTGCAGCGTGCTGACCTGCTCGCGATTGATCAATTCGATCAGTCGAGCCGGATCCCGATGGTCCCCCGGCGCCGCCACCACCAGGCGCGCGCCAACCATCAGCGGCCAGAAGAACTCCCACACCGACACGTCGAAGCTGAACGGGGTCTTCTGCAAGACCGTGTCCGCTGGCGTCAGGGCATAGGCCTGTTGCATCCACAACAAACGGTTGGTCAAGGCTCGATGGGCGTTGCCGGCGCCCTTGGGCTGGCCGGTGGAGCCGGAGGTGTAGATCACGTAGGCCAGGTTTTCCGGGCTGTAGACAATCTGCGGATCGACCCTTGGGTAGCCGGCAAACGCCTCGCCCGAAGGCTCCAGGCACAGGCTCGGCAGATCCTCTGGCACCGGCAGGTCATCCAGCAAATGGGCCTGGGTCAGCAGCAGGCCAATGCCGCTGTCCTGAATCATGTAGCTGAGGCGCTCGCGGGGGTATTCCGGGTCCAGCGGCACGTAGGCACCGCCGGCTTTGAGAATCGCCAGCAGGCCGACCACCATTTCCAGGCTGCGCTCCACTGCGATGCCCACCAACGTGTCCGCCCCGACCTGCTGTTCGATCAGGGCGTGGGCCAACTGATTGGCCTGGGCGTTGAGCTGGCTGTAGCTCAGTGACTGGTCGCCGAACACCAATGCCATGGCGTGGGGGGTGCGTTGGGCCTGGGCCTCGATCAGGCGGTGTACGCCCTGTTCCAGCGGGAACGGCACGGCAGTAGCGTTCCACTGCTCGATCACGTGGGTTTGCCCGGCATTGAGCAGCGCCAGCTCACCCAGAGTCGTGTCGGCCGACTGCGTCATCTGCCCCAGCAGGTTGCCCAACAGGCTGCTCAATTGCTCGATCACACCCTCGGCAAACGCCTCGCGCTGATAGCTGTATTGCAAGGACAGGGTGTCGCCGGCATTGACCACCACGGTCAGCGGGTAGTTGGTCTGCTCGTGGTTCTGGATATGACTGAAGCGCAGTTGTCCCGGCGCGCCCTGCTCCAGGGCCTGGGACACCGGGTAGTTTTCGAACACCAGAATGTTGTCGAACAACGCTTCGCCGTTCTGGCCGGCCCAGCGCTGGATATCGAACAACGGCGTATGTTCATGCTCACGCAGCGCCAGGTTCTGCGCCTGAACACTTTGCAGCCATTGGCCGACGGTCTGCATGGGCGACGGGCTGGCGATCACCGGCAAGGTGTTGATGAACAGGCCGATCTGTTGCTCGACGCCGGCAAGCTCAGTCGGACGACCGGCCACCGTGGCGCCGAAGGCCACCGTCTGCTGCCCGGTCAGGCGATGCAGCAATAACAGCCATGCGGCCTGGACCAGGGTGTTGAGGGTGACTTTCTGCTGACGGGCGAAGTCGCCCAGCAAGCGAGTCTGTCCGGCCTCGATCAGTTGATAACGCTCGCCATGTCCCGCCCGCGCCTGATCGTCAGCCGACCGCTGAAAAGCGTGGGCCAGACGTGTCGGTTCTTGCAGGTTGGCCAGTTGGCTCGACCACCACGCCTGGCTCACCCCTGGATCCTGGCGCTGCAGCCAGTCGATGTAATCGCGATAGCGTCCGGCCGTGGCCGGCACCGGCTGATCCGCGTAACGCTGCAGCACTTCGCCCAACAGCTGCGAGTTGCTCCAGCCGTCCATCAGGATGTGATGGTTAGTGTAGATCAGGTGGCAACGCAGATCGTCCAGTCGTACCACGGTCATGCGCAGCAGCGGACCGTGGATCAGGTCGAAACCTTTGGCCTGTTCGGCCTGGGCCAGGGTGTCGAGCGCGGCACGGGTGTCGCTGCGCTCACGCCAGTCGAGCACGGTGAACGGCATGTCGAGCTGTTTGTGCACCACTTGCACCGCCCGCTCCAGCCCTTGCCAGACGAAGCCGGTGCGCAGGATGTCGTGACGATCCACGGCGGCCTGCCAGGCTTGCTGGAAGCGTTGCGGCTCCAGGCCTTCGACGTCGAGGCGAACCTGGTTGATGTAGTCGCCGGCCGCCTGTTCATACAGGCTGTGGAAGAGCATGCCTTGTTGCATGGCCGACAGCGGATAAACGTCGACGATCTGCTGCGCGGGCATGGGCAAGGCGTCGAGTTGCGCCTGGGTCAGGCCAGCCAACGGGAAGTCGGATGGCGTCAGACCCTGGTTTTCGGGCTGGACACAATGGCCGATCAGCAGCGCCAGTTCCTCGGCGTATTCGCGAGACAAGCGTTCAATGGTTTCGGGCTTGAAGCGCTCACGGCTGAAACTCCAACCCACGCTCAGCTCACCGCCATACACCTGGCCGTTAAGCGTCAACCAGTTACCCATCGGTGCGTCGGCGCTCTGGTCGAGGCCGGCGTTTTCGTGGGCCGGGACCCATAACGCAGCGTCGTCGCCCTCGAAGCTGCCGTCGAACTGGCCCAGGTAGTTGAAGGTGATTCGCGGTGTCGGCAGGCTGGCGAGGGTTTGCTGCGCCGGTTCATCGCCGAAATAGCGCAAGGCACCAAAACCAATGCCCTTGTTCGGGATCGAGCGCAACTGTTCCTTGATCTGCCTGATCGAATCGCCAACGCCGGCCAGCGGCGTCAGCCGCACCGGGAACAGGCTGGTGAACCAACCCACGGTGCGGGTCAGGTCGATGTCATCGAACAGTTCTTCGCGACCATGGCCTTCAAGCTGGATCAGTACCGAAGATTGACCGGTCCAGCGCCCGATGACCCGCGCCAGGGCGGTCAGCAACAGGTCGTTGACCTGGGTCCGATAGGCGCTTGGGGCCTCTTGCAGCAGCTGCCGGGTCAAGGTCGCGTCGAGGCGGGTCATGAGCGTGGTTTGCAGGTGATTCTGTTGGCCGCCATCGAACCGTTCGCAAGGCAGATCGGTGCTGATGTCGCGCAGACAGTCCTGCCAGTAAGCCAGTTCCTCCTGCAACGCCGGGCGGCGAGCGTAGCGCTGCAAGTGTTCGCTCCAGTCCTTGAACGCGCTGGTCTTGGCCGGCAGTTTCAGCGCCTGACCATTGAGCAACTGTTGATAAGTGCTCTGTAAATCTTCCAGCAAAATACGCCAGGACACACCGTCCACCACCAGGTGATGAATCACCAGCAACAGACGCTGGCTGCCGTCGGCCAGGTTCGCCAGCACCGCCCGCAGCAACGGACCGTTTTGCAGGTCTAGGCTGCGCTGCGCCCGGTTGCCCAAGGCTTCGAGTTCGGCGGTGTCGGTGAGATCGGCCTGCCACAGCCATTGGTGGGGCAACGGCTCCATAGGTCGATACTCGGCCACCCAAGCGGCGTCCTGCGCCGTGAAGCCCAGGCGCAGAGCGTCGTGGTGAGTCATCAGCGCTCGCAACACCTGTTCGAGCTTGTCCGCCTCAAGGGGCACGCGCGGCTTGAGCAGCACCGACTGGTTCCAGTGGTGACGGGCGGGAATATCATCCTCGAAGAAACGCTGCTGGATCGGCAACATCAAGGCCTGACCTTGCACCGGCTGCTGGTCGACCTGGTTCTGGTCGTCCTCGAGTTGCGCCACCCGGGCCAGACGCTGGACGGTCTGGTGCTGGAACAGGTCCTTGGGATTCAGGCGAATACCGGCCTGACGCGCGCGGCTGACCACTTGGATCGAAATGATCGAATCGCCGCCCAATTCGAAGAAGTTGTCGTCCAGCCCGACTTGCGGGCGTTTCAGCACCTCTTGCCAGATGGCCGCCAGCCGCTGTTCCAACTCGCTTTGTGGTGCGTGATAGGTCTGCGGCAAAACACGGGTGTCCGGCGATGGCAAGGCGTTGCGGTTGAGCTTGCCGTTGGCGGTCAGCGGCAGGCGCTCCAACAGCAACAGGTGCGCCGGCAGCATGTGGTCAGGCAGCGTGGCCTTGAGCTGAGCCCGCACGCTGTCGCGCCATGGACTTTGCAGCGCCGGGTCGTCGAGCAGACCGGTGTCCACCGGCACCAGATAAGCCACCAGTTGCGGCCCGCTCAGGCCCGGCACCGCCAGCACCGCGGCTTCACGGATTGATGCCTGCTCCAGCAGCCGGGCTTCGATTTCCCCCAGCTCGATGCGGAACCCGCGAATCTTCACCTGATGGTCGATACGCCCGATGTAATCGATAACGCCATCGGCCCGATAGCGCGCCAGGTCGCCAGTGCGATACAGCCGGCCACCCTCGCCGCCGAACGGGTCCGGGACAAAGCGCAGGCAGGTCAGGTCGGCACGGTTCAGATACCCCCGCGCCAGGCCTGCCCGGCCGATGTACAACTCGCCGATGCAACCGGCGGCGACCGGGTTCAGGTCGCCATCGAGCAAGTACCACGACAAGTCGCTGATGGGTTCGCCAATGGGGCTGCTGACCTCGCGTTGCAGATCGGCCTCGGTCAGCGGACGGTAGGTCACGTGGACCGTGGTCTCGGTGATGCCGTACATGTTGATCAGTTGCGGCGTGCGGTCGCCAAAACGTTCGAACCAGGGCCGCAGGTTCTTGACTTCCAGCGCCTCGCCGCCGAATACCACATGACGCAGCGACAACCGCGGCGCATCCATGGGGGCCGCGCAGGCCACTTGCATCAGCGGCTTGAAAGCCGACGGCGTCTGGTTCAGTACCGTGATTTTTTCGCGGCAAAGCAAAGCGTGAAAATCTTCCGGCGAGCGGCTGATGTCATACGGCACCACCACCAACCGGCCGCCGTGCAGCAGCGCACCGAAAATTTCCCAGACCGAGAAGTCGAACGCGAAGGAATGGAACAGGCTCCAGACATCGTGCGCGCCGAAACCGAATTCGTGCTCGGTGGCCTCGAACAGGCGCAGCACATTGTGATGAGCGAGCAAAGTGCCCTTCGGCTGCCCGGTGGAACCGGAGGTGTAAATCACGTAGGCCAGATTGTCCGGGCTCATGGCCACGTCCGGGTTGGCCGCACTGTAAGCGCTCCGGTCCTCGTCCATCCACAGGCAGCGCACGGTGTTCGGCACTGGCAGGCGATCGCGCAGCGGCGGCTGGGTCACCAGCAATCCGATGCCGCTGTCAGCGATCATGTAGGCCAGGCGCTCTTCGGGATAACTCGGGTCCAGCGGCACGTAGGCACCACCGGCCTTGAGAATCGCCAGCAACCCCACCAGCATCTCCAGGCTGCGCTCCATGCCCAGGCCCACGGGCACGTCCGGCCCCACGCCGGCTTCGATCAATTGATGGGCCAGGCGATTGGCCTGCTCGTTCAGCCGACCGTAGCTCAGGTGTTGGTCCAGATAGCTGACAGCCACGGCGTCCGGCGTCCGCAGCGCCTGAGCCTCGATCCGCTGATGCAGGCACGTTCGGCCAGGGAAATTCGCCAGTCGCCGATTCCAGAGGCGCAGCGTAGCGTCCTCTTCGGTGCGGTCCAGCAACGGCACCTGGCTGAGACGTTGCCCGCAGTCGGCGACCAGCGCCTGGAGCAGGTTCGTCCAGTGCCGCGCCATCCGCTCAAGGGTGGCGGCATCGAACAGGTCGGTGGCATAGGTCAGTTCGGCCCAGACCTGATCCGCCGACTCGAAGGTGTCCAGGGTCAGGTCGAACTTGGCCGTGTCGGTGGCCCAGGTCAGGGCCTGGGCATCGACCTGCGACAACTGCGCCGCGCCCTGACGTGGATGACGGGTCTGGTGGTTATGCATCACTTGGAACAATGGGCTGTGGCTCAGGCTGCGCTCCGGTTGCAGGGCGTCCACCAGTTGTTCGAAGGGTAAATCCTGGTGGGCCTGGGCACCGAGGACGGCATCGCGCACCTGCAACAACAGGCTGCGCAAAGACTGCTGGCTGTCGACCTCGGCCTTGAGCACCTGAGTGTTGACGAAGAAGCCGATCAGCCCTTCGGTCTCGACCCGGTTACGGTTGGCCACCGGTACGCCGACACGGATGTCGGCCTGGCCGCTGTAGCGGTGCAACAAAGCCTGGAACGAGGCGAGCAACACCACGAACAGCGTGACGTTTTCGCGCTGGGCCAGTTGCTTGAGGCCTTCGGCCAGGGACGCACTCACGGGAACTTCAAGACGTGCGCCGCGATAGCTTTGTTCGGCCGGGCGCGCACGGTCGGTGGGCAATTCGAGCAGCGGCAGATTGTCACCCAGTCGGGCGGTCCAGTAGCCCAGTTGTCGATCCCGCTCGCCTGCGTCCATCCATTGCCGCTGCCAGACGGCATAGTCGGCGTATTGCACCGCCAGTGCCGGCCGGGTGCGTGGCTGCCCGGCGCTGAAGCCAGCGTACTCATCCATCAGTTCATCGACCATCAGCTGCATCGACCAGCCATCGGAGACGATGTGATGCTGGGTCAACACCAGCACGTGGTCATCGACGGCCAGGCGGAGCAATCGGACGCGCATCAGCGGGCCCTGTTGCAGGTCGAACAGGCCTCGGGTTTCCTGCGCTACCAACGCCTTGAGGGCGTCCTCGTCGAGGTCCGCCGGCACGGTTTGCACAGCGATCTGCAACGGAGCCGCCGGGTCGATCACCTGCCAGGCCTGCCCGTCCTGCTGAACGATGCGCGTGCGCAGGGATTCGTGACGCGCTACCAGCGCATCGAAACTGCTCTGTAACGCGCCCAGGTCCAGCGCGCCACGCAAGCGCAAAGCCGCCGGAATGTGATAAGCGCTGCTGCTAGGCTCCAGTTGCCAGAGAAACCACTGGCGTTCCTGGGCATAGGACAATGGCATCAACGGCTGGCGCGGCAACGCCACCAGCGGCGGCTCCTGATGGGCCTGCTCGACACCGAGGGCCGCGACGAAATCCTGCAGTACGCTGTGTTCGAACAAGGTACGCAACGGCACCTGGACCTTCAGCGCCTGACGCACCCGGGTAATCACCTGGGTCACCAGCAAGGAATGGCCGCCCAGCTCGAAGAAGTGATCAGTCAGACCCACTCGCTCAAGCTTGAGCACCTCCTGCCAGATCCCAGCCACGCTGTGTTGGGTGGCCGTACGCGGTGCCTCATAGGCGCTTTGCGACTGGCTGGCATCCGGGGCCGGCAACGCCTTGCGATCGACCTTGCCGTTGGGCGTCAGCGGCAGTTGTGCCAGGAACACCAGGTGCGCCGGAACCATGTACTCGGGCAATTGCGCCTTGAGCGCGGCCTTGAGCGAAGCGCGTAACGAAGACTCGTCCGCTACTTCACCGGTCGCGGGCACCACGTAACCCACCAGTTGTGCACCGGTCGGGGCTTCATGGGCCACCACCACGGTTTCCCGCACACTGTCCTGGGCCAACAACGCCGCTTCGATTTCCCCCAGCTCGATGCGCAAGCCGCGGATCTTGACCTGATGGTCGATGCGCCCGAGGTACTCGACCACGCCTTCGGCCCGATAACGGGTCAGGTCGCCGGTGCGGTACAGCCGCTCGCCGCGGGTGGAGAACGGGTCCGGCACAAAACGTTCGGCGGTCAACGCCGGACGTTGAAAGTAGCCGCGGGCCAGCCCGTCACCGCCGATCAGCAACTCACCCGGCGCGCCCGCAGGGTTGAGCGTCAGGTCACTGCCAACGATATACAGCGCAGTGTTGTCCAGCGGCTTGCCCAGGAACGGACGGCTGTTTTCCAGACTCAGCGGATGCACCGCCGACCAGATCGTGGTTTCGGTCGGGCCATAGAGATTCCAGACCTTCGGCGAAAGCGCCAGCAGTCGTTGCGCCAACTCCAGGGGCAACGCCTCGCCGCCACAGAGGAACGTGCGACCGGCCAGCAACGCCGAGTGCTCATGATCGAGCAACATGCGCCAGCTCGAAGGTGTGGCTTGCAGCACGCTCACGTCGTGACGCTCGATCAGCGCCAGCACCGCTTGTGGATCCTGATGCACGTCCTGGCCGGTCAGCACCACGCTGGCGCCGGCCGACAATGGCCCGTAGATTTCCAGGCCAAAAATGTCGAAGGAAAACGTCGTCAGCGACAGCATGCGATCGCTGGCCGTGATGCCGGGCCGGGCGATCATGCTGGTGACGAAATTGCTCAGCGCCCCATGACGCACCATCACGCCCTTGGGTTTGCCGGTGGAGCCGGAGGTGTAGATGACGTAGGCCAGGTGCTCGGCGATCAAGGGCACCGCCGGACAAGTGCGCGATGCATCGAGCCAAGCGGCGTCCGGCTGGTCCAGCAACAGGGTCTGGAGGGTCGCTGGGATCGGCAGTTGAGCTTGCAAAGGGGTCTGAGTCAGCAGCAACTCGATGCCGCTGTCCTGGATCATGTAGGCCAGGCGATCCTCGGGGTACGCCGGGTCCAGCGGCACATAAGCGCCGCCGGCCTTGAGAATCGCCAGCAGGCCGACGATCATCTCGGCGCTGCGCTGCACCGCGATGCCCACCGGCTGATCCGGCGTCACGCCCAGGGCAATCAGGTGGTGGGCGAGCTGGTTGGCGCGTGCGTCCAGTTGCCCGTAGCTCAAGGCCTGTCCATCAATGGTCAGCGCCAGTGCATCAGGCGTGTTGCGCGCCTGTTCGGCGATGCGCTGGTGCACGCACAGGGCGGCGCTGCCATGGTCGACCACGCGGTGCCAGTCTTGCTGCGTGAGGCGCTGCTGGGCGGTGTCGAGCAGCGGCAACTCACCGATGCGCTGCTGCGGCGCATCGACGATGCCTTGCAACAGGTTCTGCCAGTGGCGAGCCAGTCGTTCAATCGTCTGCGGTTCGAACAGGTCGGTGGCGTAAGTCAGCTCCGCCGCGACACCCTGCCCGGTTTCATAAGTGCCCAGGGTCAGATCGAACTGGGCGGTGCGCCCTTCCCACACCAGGTCTTCGACGTTCAAGTGCGGCAGCTGCAGTTGTCGGTTCTGGGTGTCGCTGACGGCCTGGTGGTTGAACATGACCTGGAAGATCGGGCTGTGGCTGAGGCTGCGCTCAGGTTGCAGGGCCTCGATCAACTGCTCGAACGGCAAGTCCTGATGAGCCTGGGCCGCCATGGCCGACTGCTTGACCTGCGCGAGCAAGCGGTCGAACGGCAGTTGTCCATCCACATGGGCGTTGAGCACCTGGGTGTTGACGAAAAAGCCGATCAGGCCCTCGGTCTCGACCCGATTGCGGTTAGCCACCGGCACGCCGACGCGAATCTGCGGCTGGCCGCTGTAGCGATGCAGCAAGGCCTGGAAAGACGCCAGCAAGACCATGAACAGACTGGCGCCTTCGCGCTGGGCTAACTGCTTGAGCGCCGCGCCCAGTTCCGGCGGCAGGTTCAGGTCCAGACGCGCACCGCGAAAGCTCTGCACGGGCGGGCGCGGATGATCGAGGGGCAACTCCAATACCGGTTGTTCGTCGCCCAGGGTCTGCGCCCAGTAGGCCAACTGCCGCTCACGCTCACCGGCCTCGAGCCAGTGACGCTGCCAGATCGCATAGTCGGCGTATTGCACGCTCAGCGCTGGCAACGCCAACGGCTGGCCGGCGGTGTCGGCCGCGTAGTGCCGCACCAGCTCATCCACCAGCACCTGCATCGACCAGCCATCGGCAATGATGTGATGCTGGATCAACGCCAGCACGTGGTCGTCCTCGGCGATTTTCAACAGCGAAACCCGCAGCAACGGCCCCTGGCGCAAATCGAACGGGCGTGTGGTTTGAGCCTCGACGAACGCCTTGATGTCGTCGTCCTGATTGGCCGACGGACCGGCGGTCAAGGCCTGGACCGCGATGCCTAGAGGCATGTGCCGGTGGATGACCTGCACGGTTTGCTCGCCGTTCTCGCTGAAGGTGGTGCGCAAGCTTTCGTGGCGCTCGAGCAGTGCGTTGAAGCTGCGCTCCAGGGCCGGCACGTCCAGTTGCCCCTTGAGGCGCAGGGCACTGGGGATGTGGTAAGCCGAGCTGTGGGGATCCATCTGCCAGAGGAACCATTGACGTTCCTGGGCATAGGAGAGCGGGATGTGTTCGAACCCCAGACGCACCTCGGGAATCGGCAGATTGGCCGGCGAGACGCCCTCTTCGAGCATCTTCTCCAGGTACAGCTTACGTTTGTCCAGCGGCAGAGTGATAAAGCGCTTGGCAATCGTCAAAGCAACACTCTTGTCCATCAGACTTCCTCCATTTCATCAAGCAGGGCTTGCAGCTTGCTGAGTTTCTGTTCATTGATTGGCGCGTCCCCGGTGTCCAGTTGCGCGACAAAATCCCTCAGGACGGGGTGCTGGAAAATCAGTTGTGGGGTCAGGGTCAGGCCCAGTTCGAGCGCCATGCGCGAGACGGCATTGACCGCCAGCAGCGAATGGCCGCCCAACTCGAAAAAGTGATCGTTCAGGCCCACACGCTGCACCGTGAGCACCTGTGCCCAGATCGCCGCGACCTGCTGCTCAAGCTCACTGACAGGCGCGACATAACCGGCCTGCAACAGACCGGTGTCCACAGCCGGCAGGGCCTTGCGGTCGAGCTTGCCGTTGGGGGTCAGCGGCAATTGATCGAGGAACAGCAGATGGGTCGGAATCATGTAGTCGGGCAGGTGTTCCTTGAGGCTTGCCTTGAGTGCATCGCGCAGTGCGCGTTGCTCCTCGGTGACCTCCAGGTTCAGCGACGGCGCGACCACGTAGGCCACCAATTGCTGGCCGCCCGACACGTCCTGGGCCAGCACCGCCACTTCACGCACCTGAGGCTGTTGCAGCAGTCGCGCCTCGATCTCTCCCAGCTCGATACGGAAGCCGCGGATCTTCACCTGATGGTCGATGCGGCCCTGATACTCGAGCACGCCATCGGTGCGATAACGGCTCAAGTCACCCGTGCGGTATAGACGTTCGCCGGTGGTGGAAAACGGGTTGGGCACATACTTCTCGGCCGTCATCGCCGCCCGCCCGAGGTAGCCACGGGTGATGCCCGCGCCGCTCAGGTACAGCTCGGCCGACACACCTTGGGGGACGGGTTGCAGGTCGGCGCCCAGCAGGTAGCTGGCGGTGTGCTTGAGCGGCCGGCCGATGTTCGCCGTGCCGCCAGCGGTGCGGCGGGTCCAGGTGGAATAGGTGGTGTCTTCCGAGGGGCCGTAAAGGTCGTAGACGTACTCAATCCCTGCCAACTGTGGGAGCAGGCCTGTGGGAGCAAAGCTTGCTCGCGATAGCGGTGAGTCAGTCACGCACAAGTCAGCCGAGAGGACGCCATCGCGAGCAAGCTTTGCTCCCACAGGCGTTACTCCTACAGGCTGGGGAGGATGCTGATACAACTCATCCACCAGGCTCTGCTTCAGCGGCTCACCGGCCAGGTTGATGATGCGCACGCTGGCCGGAATCTCGCCGCTGCGCTGCAACGCGGCGACGGCCGACGGCACGCTGTTGATCAGCCGTACCTGATCGCGGGCCGGCAGTTGCGGCAGCTCCAGGGCATTGCGGGCGATGATCAGCGAACCGCCGTTGGCCAGGGTCACGAACAGCTCCCACACCGACAAGTCGAAGCACACTGAAGTCGAAGCGAGCACGCCCTGGATGTCGTCCTGGCTGTAGACCGATCTGGACCAGTCGATCAGCGCCAGCACGTTGCGGTGGGCAATCGCCACGCCCTTGGGTTGGCCAGTGGAGCCGGAGGTGTAGATCACGTAGGCGAGGTTGGCGGGCGTTACGGTTGTGTGCGGTGCGCTCAATGGGTAGTGCGCCAGGTCGAGCTGATCCAGCATCAGCACAGCGGTTTCGGCCGGCACGGTCAGCGTCGCCGCCACGGATTGTTCAGTCAGCAATACCCGCGCGCGGCTGTCGTCGAGCATGTAGGCCACGCGCTCGGCCGGGTAATCCGGGTCCAGCGGCACGTAGGCGCCGCCGGCCTTGAGCACCGCCAGCAAGGCGATCAGCAGGTGTTCGGAGCGCGGCATTGCCACGCCCACACGCACTTCCGGGCCCACGCCCATTTCGATGAGCTGGTGAGCCAGGCGATTGGCGCGGCTATCGAGTTCGCTGTAGCTCAGTCGGGTATTGGCGAAAGTCACCGCCAGGGCGTCCGGGGCGGCCTCAACTTGCCGGGCAATCAACTGGTGGATGCACAGGTTTTGTTCGAACGGCGCATCGACCGGGTTCCAGTCATGGGTCAGGCGCTGATGCTCATCGAACTCAAGCATCGACAGTTCACCCAGGCAGCGCTCGCCTTGGGCGGTCATCTGGCCCAACAACTGGGCCAGATGCGTCGCCAGTCGCACGACGGTAGCGGGTGCGAAACTCGCCCGCTGGTAGCTCATGTGCACCGACAGTTGCTGGTCCAGGCCCACCAATAGCGTCAACGGGTAGTTGGTTTGCTCCTGGGTGAGCGCCGGGCCGAAGCGCAGGCCATCCGGCGCGCCCTGCTCCAGGGCCTGGGCAATCGGGTAGTTCTCGAACACCAGCAAACTGTCGAACAGCGCTTCACCGCCCTGCCCGGCCCAGCGCTGGATATCCAGCAACGCGGTGTGCTCGAACTCGCGCAGCGCCAGGTTTTGCCCTTGCACCGTTTGCAACCAGCTGTCCAGGGACTGCTCGGCTCGGGGGCTGGCGATCACCGGCAGGGTGTTGATGAACAGGCCGATCTGCTGCTCGATACCGGGCAAGTCCGCCGGACGGCCGGCCACCGTCGCGCCGAAGGCCACGGTGTCTTTGCCGGTGTAACGCTGCAACAGCAGCAGCCACGCGGCCTGCACCAGCGTGTTGACGGTGACTTTCGAGGCGCGGGCAAACGTTTCCAGGCGTCGGGTCAGCGTCTCGTCCAGGACCTGCACATGATCGCCGTAGCCTGTGTCGGCCTCCCCGGACTTCGCAATGGCATCGGCCAGCCGCGTCGGCGTTTCCAGGCGCTGCAGCGCAGGTCTCCAGAACGCTTCGCTGGCGGCGCCATCCTGACGTTGCAGCCAGGCGATGTAATCGCGGTAACGACCGCCGTGCACCGAAACGCTCTGGCCGCTGTAGCGCTGCAACACCTCCCCCAGCAACTGGGAATTGCTCCAGCCGTCCATCAGGATGTGATGGTGGGTGTAGATCAACTGATAGCGCTGCTCATCGAGCCGCACAATCAGCAGCCGCAACAGCGCCGGGGCGCTCAGGTCCAGCTGCCGACGCTCGGCTTCGGCCAGGGCCTGCAAGGTCTCATCGGGCTGCGCAGCGTCCCGCAAATCATGCAAGCGGTAAGGCAAGTCCAATTGCTTGCTGACGATCTGCACCGGATCTGGCAGGTCACCCTGCCAGACCAACCGCGTGCGCAGGATGTCATGGGCGTCCACCGCTGCCTGCCAGGCTTGACGGAAACGTTGCGGGTCAAGCCCTTCAACGTCCAGGCGCAATTGGTTGATGTAGTCGCCCGTGGCGTCGCCGTAGACGCTATGGAACAGCATCCCTTGTTGCATCGGCGACAGTGGATACAGGTCGGCGATCTGCGCCGTCGCCACCGGCAATCCATCGAGTTGCTGCTGGTTCAGGCGGGCCAAGGGGAAGTCCGACGGCGTCACGCCGCCATGCTCGCCGTGGCAGCAATGTTCGATCAAGCCTTGCAACTCGCGGGCGTAGTCGTCGGCCAGGGCCTGGACGGTGGCTTCGTTGAACTGCTCGCGGCTGAAGGTCCAGCCTAGGTTCAGTTCGCCGCCAAACACTTGGCCGTTAAGCGCCAGGACGTTGGACAGCGGTGCCTGGGCGCTCAATTCATCGCCGGCGCCTTCGCTGGCCGGCACGAACAAGGCACCTTGCGCTTCGCTGAAGCTGGCATCGAACTGCCCCAGGTAATTGAAGGTCAGCTGCGGTACCGGCAGCCGGGCAAGGATCGCCTGCGTCGAGCTATCCGCCAGATGGGCCAAGGCACCGAAACCCAGGCCTTTGTTGGGGATCGAGCGCAACTGCTCCTTGACCTGCTTGAGGGAGCTGCCCAGGTCCGTCGACGGCGTCAGTCTGGCCGGGTACAGGCTGGTGAACCAACCGACGGTGCGGGTCAGGTCCACATCATCGAACAACGCTTCGCGGCCATGGCCTTCGAGCTGGATCAACGCGCTGTCGCTGCCGGTCCAGCGCACCATGACCCGGGCCAACGCGGTGAGCAGCAGATCATTGACCTGGGTGCGATAGGCCTTGGGCGCGTCTTGCAGCAGTTGGCGGGTCAATGAAGCATCGAGCCGGGTGCGTACCGTCAGCGCGAGGTGGTTCTGCTGGCCGCCCTGGGGATTGTCCATCGGCAACCGCCCATCGACACCCTCCAGTTGGGCCTGCCAGTAGGCCAGTTCTTCCTGCAACGACGCGCTGCGGGCATAACCTTGCAGACGTTCGGCCCAGACCTGTGCCGAGGTCGTTTTCGCTGGCAACTGCAGCATCGCGCCGTCGGCCAGTTGCCGGTAGGCGCTTTGCAGATCGTCGAACAGAATCCGCCACGACACGCCATCCACCACCAGGTGATGGATCACCAGCAACAGCCGCTGGCTGCCATCGGCCAGCGTCGCCAGCACCGCCCGCAGCAGTGGCCCGTCTTGCAGGTCCAGGCTGCGTTGCGCGCGGTTGGCAATGTTATCCAGCGCCTGGGCGTCAGGCACATCCACCGCCCAGAGCAGGTCTGCGCAGTGGCTGGCCGGGGACCGGTAAGTGGCCTGCCAGCCCTCACTGCGTTCGCTGAAGCTCAAGCGCAGGCCATCGTGCTGCACCACCAGCGCGCTCAAGGCTTGCGCCAGCACACGGGCATCCAGAGCGTGTGTGGGCTTGAGCAGCACCGCCTGGTTCCAGTGCTGACGCTCAGGGATCGCCTGCTCGAAGAACAACCGTTGCACCGGCAACAGGGTCAGCGCACCGCTCACCGGGCCTTGATCGATGACGTGCGTGGTTTCACCCAGACGCGCCACCACCGCCAACGCTTCGATGGTCTGGTGCTGGAACAAGTCTTTGGGGGTGAAGTGAATACCGGCCTGCCGGGCGCGGCTGACCACCTGGATCGAGACGATGGAATCGCCGCCCAGCTCGAAGAAGTTGTCCCGCAGCCCCACTTGCTCGAGCTTGAGCACATCCTGCCAGATCGACACCAGTTGCTGTTCCAATGTGCTGCGCGGTGCCACGTAGGTTTGCCGCAATTGACTGACGTCGGGCTTGGGCAGGTTCTTGCGGTCGAGCTTGCCGTTGGGGGTCAGTGGCAGGCGTTCGAGCAGCAGCAGATAGGCCGGGACCATGTGCGCCGGCAGGGTGGCCTTGAGTTGGTCGCGCAGGTGCTCGGTGAAATCGGCACGCGGGACCATTGATTCATCGGCCACCACATAGGCCACCAGACGCTTGCCGCTGCCGGCACTGCCTTCCTGGGCGACCACCACCGCTTCACGCACGCCATCGAGGGCTTGCAGGCTGGCTTCGACTTCTCCCAGTTCGATACGGAAACCACGGATCTTCACCTGGTTGTCGATGCGGTCCAGGTAATCGAACGTGCCGTCGGCGCGCTGGCGCACCAGGTCGCCGGTGCGGTACAGCAAGCCACCACCCGCACTGAACGGGTCGGCGATAAACCGCTCGGCCGTCAAGCCTGGGCGGTTGAGGTAACCCCGGGCCAGACCGCTGCCACCCAGGTACAGCTCACCGGCCATGCCTTGGGGCAGCAGGTTCAGGTCGGCGTCCAGCACGTAGGCGCTGCGGTCGCCGATGCGGCTGCCGATGGGCGCATACGCGGCCCCGCACACTACGTCACGGCCGGCTTTCCAGATCAGCGGCGTGACCACGGTTTCGGTCGGGCCGTAGCCGTTGATGATGAAGTCTGGATTCAGGGCGCGCTTGACCCGTTCGAAACTGGCGTTGGCCACCGCATCGCCGCCAAAGCAATAGATGCGCACCTTCGGCGGGTTGCCCTCGCGCTCGGCGTGTTCGGCCAGTTGTTGCAGGTACACCGGTGGGAACGCCACCACCGTCACAGCGTGCTCGCGCATGGCGTTATAGGTTTGTTCCGGGGTCCACAGGCTGTCATCGCGAATCAGCAAGGAGGCACCGTGGGTCAGGCTGGTGAGCCAGCGCTCATGGGCACCGTCGAAGGCGAAGGACATGAAATGGAATTCGCAATCGCTGCTGTGCATTTCATAACGCTCGCCGATGGCCTGGCAGTGCATCGCCAGCGGACCATGGGCCACACTCACCCCCTTGGGATTTCCGGTGGAACCGGAGGTGTAGATCACGTAAGCGAGGTTCTGCGGGTCGATCTGGACGGACGGTGTGCTCACCGGTTGCAGGCTCAGGTCCAGGCGATCGAGTTCCAGCACCTGGGCGGCACCTTCCAACGGCAACTGCGCCGACACCCGGGAGTCGGTGAGCAACAACGCCAGCCCTGAATCCTCGATCAGGTACGCCAGGCGTTCACGGGGATAGCCAGTGTCCAGCGGCACATAAGCACCGCCGGCCTTGAGCACCGCCAGCAGCGCGACAATCACCCCTTCGCTGCGCGGCAAGGCCACGCCGACCCGGGTTTCCGGGCCCACACCATGGGTTATCAGTGCGTGGGCCAATTGGTTGGCCCGCCGCTCGATGTCGCCATAACTGAAACGCTGGCCGTCAAAGATCACCGCCGTACTGTGCGGGTTTAGCGCCGCCAGATGGGCGATGCGCTGGTGTACGGCAATGTCGGTCGAGTATGGCTGCGGGTGGTTGTTCGCCTGTTGCCGGGCCTGTTCCTCGGCGCCGGCCAAGGCGATTTCCCCCAGGTGGCGCAGCGCCGATTCGGCGAAGCGTTCCAGCAGTTGCAACAGGTGCTCGCTGATGCCGGCGATGGCCGCCGGGCTGAAATGCGCCCGGTCGAAGCTGTAGTGCAGCGCCAGGCTCTGACCAATGGTCACCGCAACGCTCAACGGGTAATGGGTTTGCTCCTGGTGTGTGACCTCACCGAACACCACGCCCTGCCCGGCGCCTTCTTGCAGGGCCTGGGCGATGGGGTAGTTTTCGAACACCAGGATGTTGTCGAACAGCGCTTCGCCGCCCTGCCCGGCCCAGCGCTGGATGTCGGCCAGCGGCGTGTGCTCGAAATCGCGCAGGCTCAGGTTCTGCGCCTGCACCGCTTGCAGCCAGGCCCCGACCGACTGATCCGGGCGCGGCGCAGCGATCACCGGCAAGGTGTTGATGAACAGACCGACCTGTCGCTCGATGCCCGGCAAGTCCGCCGGACGCCCGGCCACGGTGGCGCCAAAGGCGACGCAGTCGTGACCGGTATAGCGTTGCAGCAACAACAGCCACGCCGCTTGCACCAAGGTATTGAGGGTGACTTTCTGCTGGCGGGCAAACTGTTCCAGAACCTGGGTGCGCTGCACGTCCAGGGTCTGGAAGTGATCGCCATGACCGCTGTGGATTTCGCTGGCGGACATCACTCGCGCCAAGCGGGTCGGCTCCTGCAAAGTCGCCAGTTGAGCGCTCCAGAACGCCTCGCTCAATTGCCCGTCCTGACGTTGCAGCCAGGCGATGTAATCGCGATAGCGCCCGACGGCGCTGGCCGACGTGCGGCCGCTGTAGCGTTGCATCACCTCACCGAGCAGCTGCGAATTGCTCCAGCCGTCCATCAAGATGTGGTGATAGGTGTAGATCAAATGCCATTGGCCGGCGCCGGTCTGCACCAGCACCAGGCGCAACAGTGGCGCCTGGCTCAGATCGAAACCTTGCGCGCGCTCGGTATCGGCCAGCGCGGCAAGGGCCTGCGACGGATCGCTACGCTCGCGCCAGTCCAGCACCGTGAACGGCAATTGCACCTTCTTGTGGACGATCTGCAGCGGTTGCTGCAATTGCCCCTGCCAGACGAAGCCGCTGCGCAAGATGTCCTGCGCATCGACGGTGGCTTGCCAAGCGGCGCGGAAACGCTCGGTGTCCAGGCCTTGCACGTCCACCCGCAACTGGTTCACGTACTCACCGGCGGCCTGCTCGTAGAGGGTGTGGAACAACAGCCCCTGCTGCATCGGTGATAGCGGGTAGAGATCGTCGAGTTGGCCGGCCGGCACCGGCAGCCCGTCGAGTTGCGCCTGAGTGACAGACGCCATCGGGAAATCCGACGGCGTGGGTTGCGGCGTGACCAGGTTGGTGCAATGTTCGATCAGCGCCTTTAGCTCAATGGCGTATCGATCGACCAGTTGCTGCACGGTCGCGCGGTCGAACATCTCACAGCTGAAACCCCAGCTCATCGCCAGTTCGCCGCCATAGACCTGACCTTCCACAGTCAGCCAGTTGGCCAGTGGTGCCGTCGGGTCCTGGGCGACGCCGCTGCCTTCGCTGGAGGGCACGAACAACGCCGCCTCATCGAACTGCCGGTCGAACTGCCCGAGATAGTTGAACGTGATGCGCGGGGGCGCCAGCTCCGCCAGTTCGGCGCGCACCGAAGGTGCCGCCAAATGACGCAGCACGCCATAACCCAGGCCTTTGTCCGGGACGCCGCGCAGGTGTTCCTTGATCGCCTTGATCGAACCGCCGAGATCGTCGCTGGCCGTCAGCTTCACCGCGAACAGACTGGTGAACCAACCCACCGTCCGGGTCAGGTCGATGTCTTCGAACAGCGCTTCACGGCCATGACCTTCCAGTTCGATCAGCGTGTCCGGCTGCCCGCTCCAGCGACTGATGGTGCGGGCCAGCGCGGTCAGCAGCAGATCGTTGACCTGGGTGCGATACGCCGCAGGCGCCCGCTGCAGCAATTGTCGGGTCAGTTCGGCATCCAAACGCCATTCGATCTTCGCGCCGTGGGCATTTTCCAGGCTGCCTTGGGGCCGATCGCACGGCAGATCCAGCGCACCCAGATGCTGGGCTTTCCAATAGGCCAACTGATCGTCGAAGCGCGACGTTTCGGCGTCCAGACGCGCGGTCCAGCTCTGGAATGCACTGGTCTTGGCCGGCAAGGTCACGCCGCCACCCGCCGCCAGTTGTTCGTAAGCCTGCTGCAAATCTTCCAGCAACACCCGCCACGACACGCCGTCCACTACCAGGTGATGGATGACCAGCGCCAGCCGCTGACTGCCGTCGGCCAGATTCACCAACATGGCGCGCAACAGCGGCCCCTCTTGCAGGGAGAGGCTGCGCTGCGCCTCGTCGCACAGCGCATTCAATTGCTCGGCGGATTGGGCTTCGCGCAGCCACAGATCAGCGCTTTGCCGCAGCGGTCCGTGGCTCTGTTGCCAGCCGTCCGCGCCAGGCACAAAGCGCAGGCGCAGGGCATCGTGATGATTGATCACGCAGGTCAGCGCCGCGTCGAGCCATTGCCCATTCAAGGGCTCGCGAGCGGTCAGCAGCAGCGACTGGTTCCAGTGCTCGCGGGCGTTCATCGGCCGCGAGAAAAACTGCTGCTGGATCGGCCCGAGGAGGGCCGCGCCGGTGATGGGCCCCTGATCCACCGCACTGTGATGGTCGAGGCTGGCGACCAGGGCCAGGCTGCGCACGGTCTGGTACTGGAACAGATCACGCGGATTGATGCCGATACCGACCTGTCGCGCACGGCTCACCACTTGAATGGAGATGATCGAATCACCGCCCAGCTCGAAGAAATTGTCTTCGAGGCCGACCCGCTCCAGCCCGAGTACGTCCTGCCATATTTCAGCCAGCGCGATCTGCAGCGCATCCTGCGGCGCGACGAACGCCTGCTGCGGCGCCGCGTCCGGTTGCGGCAGGGCCTTGCGGTCCAGTTTGCCGTTGGCGGTGACCGGTAGTCCGGCCAATGGCATCAGGTAGGTCGGCACCATGTATTCCGGCAGACTGCCCAACAGCCAGGCTTTGACGTCCTGCTGCCACTGCTCCTGCGGGTGGGTGTTTTCCAGCACCAGATAACCCACCAGATGCTTGCCGTCCTGCACCAACACCACCGCCTCGCGCACCAGCGGGTGCTGCATCAGGCGGGTTTCGATTTCACCCAGTTCAATGCGCAGGCCACGCAGCTTGACCTGATGGTCGAGGCGGCCAAGGTATTCGATCACCCCGTCGGCACGCTGGCGCACCCGGTCGCCGGTGCGGTACAGGCGCGCGCCGTCATGGAAGGGGCACGGCACAAAACGCTCGGCGGTCAGCGCCGGGCGCTGGTGATAACTGCGCGCCAACCCCGCCCCGCCCAGGTACAACTCGCCAGACACGCCGTACGGCACCGGCGCCAATTGGGCGTCGAGCACGAGGGTGCGCAAGTTGGCGATCGGCCGACCGATCGGCACGCAATCGGCACCTTCGTCGACGCACGTCCAGTGGGTCACGTCGATGGCCGCTTCGGTCGGCCCGTACAGGTTGTAGAGGCTGGCGTTCGGCAGTTTGGCGAAGACCTGTTTCTGCGCGTCCAGCGGCAAGGCTTCGCCGCTGCAGACGATGCGCCTTAGCCCTTCACAGGTTTCCACGCCCGGCTCATGGATAAACGCCTGCAGCATCGACGGCACGAAGTGCAGCGTGCTGATACCGTAACGGTTGATGATCTCGATCAGTTGCTGCGGGTCGCGGTGCACGCCCGGCGCGGCCACCACCAGACACGCACCGGCCATCAGCGGCCAGAAGAATTCCCACACCGACACGTCGAAGCTGAACGGCGTTTTTTGCAACACCGCATCGCTGTCGTCCAGGCTGTAAGCCTGCTGCATCCAGCACACACGGTTGACCAATGCCGCGTGACTGTTGCCCGCGCCCTTGGGTCTGCCCGTGGAGCCGGAGGTGTAGATCACATAGGCCAGACTCAGCGGATCAACCGTCACCTCGGGGCGACGCTGGCTGTAACCGTCGAGCCAGCCGCTCGGCTGATCGAGCAAAATCACGGTGACGCCATCGGTTGGCAGCCCCGCCGCCAGCGAGCGCTGGGTCAGCAGCAACGCGATCCCGCTGTCTTCGATCATGTAGGCCAGACGATCCTGCGGGTATTCCGGATCCAGCGGCACATAGGCGCCGCCAGCCTTGTGAATCGCCAGCAGGCCGACCACCATTTCCACCGAACGCTCGACGCAGATCCCCACCAGCGTGTCCGGCCGCACACCGCGCTCACGCAGCAGATGGGCCAGGCGGTTGGCGCGGGTATCGAGCTGGGCGTAGCTCAGGCTTTGTTCACCAAACAACAACGCCGGAGCATCCGGGGTGCGCGCCACTTGGGCTTCAATCAGTTGATGCATGCAGCGGTCGCTCGGATAGCGTTGGCCCGTGGCATTGCAACCGTGCACCAGGGTGTTGTGCTCGTCGGCGTCGAGCAGCGGCAATTCGCCGATGCGTTGCGACGGATCGGCGACCATCGCCGCCAGCAAACGCAACCAATGCTGGGCCATGCGGGCGATGGTTGGTGCTTCGAACAGGTCGTTGGCGTACGTCAGCGCGGCATGCAGCTTGCCGGCCTTTTCGTAGGTGTCCAGGGTCAGGTCGAACTGGGTGGTGCGGCCCTGCCAGTCGAGCATGCCGAGTTCCAGCCCGGACGCGGTGCTGACCGTGGTGATGTCGGCTACGTGCGGCTGATGGTTGTACATCACCTGGAACAGCGGCGTATGGCTGAGGCTGCGTTCCAGCTTCAAGGCTTCGACCAGGCGCTCGAATGGCAGGTCCTGATGGGCCTGGGCACCGAGCGCGGTTTCTTTGACTGCGCGCAGCAAATCGGCAACCCGCGTCTGCCCGTCAAGTTCGGTGCGCAGCACCTGGGTGTTGACGAAGAAGCCGATCAGGCCTTCGATTTCATCGCGATTGCGGTTGGCGATCGGCACACCGACGCGGATATCGGACTGGCCGCTGTAGCGATGCAACAGCACGTTGAACGCGCCGAGCAACAGCATGAACAGCGTGACGCCATGCTGCTGGGCGGTGCTGCGCAGTTGCTCCGCCAAAGTGGCGTCGATGGCAAACTCATGACGACTGCCGCGATAGCTCGGCATGGCCGGGCGCGAGTGATCGGTCGGCAGTTCGAGCACCGGATGCTCGCTGCCCAGTTGCGCCTGCCAATACTCGAGTTGTCGCGCCTGCTCGCCCGCTTCGAGCCAGCGGCGCTGCCACAGGGCGTAGTCGCTGTACTGGATCGGCAGCGGCGCGAGTTGCGGCGTCTGCCCCGCTTCATGGGCGTCGTAGCAGCGGATGAATTCGTCGATCAGCACGTTCATCGACCAGCCGTCGGAGACGATGTGGTGCAAGGTCAGCAACAGCACGTGTTCCTGCTCGTCGAGCTTGAGCAACTTCACCCGCAGCAGCGGCCCGACCGCCAGATCGAAGGGCAGCAGTGACTGTTGCTGCGCCGCCTCGGCCACCGCCCGTTCGCACTCGGCGGCCGGCAAGGCACTGAAATCCTGTTGCTCGATCACCAGCGGCGCGCAGGTCGGCACTTGCAACAGGCTATCGTCCGCCTGACGCTGGAACACCGTACGCAGGGTTTCGTGACGCGCGACGAGGCTGGCGAAGGCCTGCTCCAGCGCCGTCAGGCTCAACGCGCCCTTGAGCCGCACCGCCCCCGGCAGGTTGTAGGCTGCGCTGCCGGGCTCCAGTTGCCAGAGGAACCACATACGCTGCTGGGCGTAGGACAAGGCTTGGCGATCTTCGGCTTCGACGCCCTGGGGGATGGGGAAACCGCTGAACTCGACGCCCTCCTTGTCCAGCGCCGCCAGGAACATCCGGCGCTTGTCCAGGGGCAACCCGATAAACCGGCGAGCAAGTTTCAAGGCGTCTTCAGCATTCATTTCTGGGTATCCGGAATCAGTGGGCACAAGGCACAAAGGCATGTCGTCCCTATAAAACGAATGCAGACCGGAAAAATTAGCGTTTGAGAATAGAGGTCAGGAAAGAGGGAAATCCGTGG
>NZ_JABWQV010000430.1 GCF_014268615.1 Pseudomonas tehranensis
CAAGCGGGAGCAAGCTCCCTCGCCACAGGGTTTCACTCCAGCATTGTGTAGTTCATGAAAAAGGCGCCTCGAAAGGCGCCTTTTTCGTTCAGCGGCCCAGCAACCGCGCCAACCCCACGCTCATGGGCGTTTGTTGTGGAAAGCTGAAGCGCTCCAACAGCCGGCGATTATCAGCCCGGGAATGGCGGATGTCGCCGGAGCGCGCCGGGCCGTAGCTGATCGGCGGCAGATCGCCCACCACCGTGGCCAGGGCCTGGAGCAATTGCTTGAGGGTCGTGGCCTGGTTCCAGCCGACGTTCACCGCGCCCACTTGCACCTCAGGTGTTTCGATGGCCTGCACCAACAGGTCCACCAGGTCTTCGACGTAAACAAAATCCCGGGTCTGCTCGCCATCGCCGAACACCGTGATCGGCAGGCCTTTCTGTGCCCGTTCGCTGAAGATGCTGATGACCCCGGAATAGGGCGACGACGGGTCCTGGCGCGGGCCGTAGATGTTGAAGAAGCGGAACACCACCGGCTCCAGCGCGTGCTGGCGACGGTAGAAGTCCAGGTAGAACTCACTGGCCAGCTTGTCCGAGGCATACGGCGTGAGCGGGGCCTTGGGTGTTTCCTCGTCGATGGACTGGCCTTCGCCGTTGTTGCCATAAACCGCTGCGCTGGAGGCGAACAGCACCCGTTTCACCCCGGCCTGACGCATGGCTTCGCAGACATTGAGGGTGCCGATGAAATTGCTCTGGTGCGTACGCACCGGGTCGTCCACCGAGGCCTGCACCGAAGCCACTGCTGCCAGGTGCGCCACGGCGCTGCAACCGGCCACGGCCCGGGCTACCAGTGCCGCATTGGCCACGTCGCCTTCGATCAATTCAACCAGAGGGTTGTCCAGCGGCAGGTTACTGCGCTTGCCGGTGGACAAGTCATCGAGGATGCGTACCGAATGGCCCTTGGCGAGCAAGGCGTCGGTCAGGTGCGAACCAATGAAACCAGCGCCGCCGGTGATTAAAACAGGACCTTCAGCCATGACGATAAAACCTATCCAGTAAGCCCGGGAGTGCGGCGCGCCAGGCGCGGGGCTTGATCCCGAACGTGTGCAGAATTTTCTTGCAGGCCAGCACTGCGTGTTGCGGTTCTTCCGCGGCGTCCGGCCGTGCGGCGTGTGCCTGGGGGGTGGGCGATTCGATTGCCAGGGGATGCAGGGCCCGGGCTTCGGTGAGGATCGCCTGCCCCAGCGCCAGCGGCGTGGTCGCCTCATGCCCGGCATAGTGGTAGGTGCCCCACAACGGCGCGGCGCAATCGAGTTGCTTGAGCACCGAAATGATCACCCGCGCCGCGTCGTCCACCGGCGTCGGATTGCCCCGACGGTCGTCGGCCAACAGCAGGTCTTCGGGTTGTTCGGCTCGGGCCAGGAAACGTCCCAGGATGCCGTCGGCGCTGTCGTCCAGCAGCCAGCCGAAACGCAACAGCACATGTTGCGGACAGGTGGCGCGCACGCTCTGCTCGATTCGCCACAACGCCTGGCCGCGCAGGCCCAAGGGTACGGGTTCGTCCTTTTCGCTGTATGCCGTGGCGCGGGAACCGTCAAACACGCGATAGCTCGACGGTTGCAGCAAAATGATGTTGTGATGCTGGCACAACTCGGCCAGGCGCTCGACGGCGCGCTCCTGGCTGGCCAGGCGCTGCTCGCTGACGGTTTCGGCCTGGAACCAGTCGAAGTAGTACGCCAGGTTGATCAAGGCGTCCGGTCGAGTGTCGTCCAGCAGCTGCGTCAGGCTCGCGGCATCCCAACCGTCTTCGGGGGGGCGGGGGGCAAGAAAACCGATGTCTTCTTCCGCACCGAGGCGAATCAGCGCCTGCCCAAGGGCATTTCCGCCGCCCAGTAACATAAGGCGCATTCGCATAAAGTCAGCAGGCCCGGTCTGTTGGCAAAAGAATTGG
Organism: Pseudomonas tehranensis; assembly: GCF_014268615.1. Lineage (GTDB taxonomy): Bacteria > Pseudomonadota > Gammaproteobacteria > Pseudomonadales > Pseudomonadaceae > Aquipseudomonas > Aquipseudomonas tehranensis. The sequence continues at coordinate 1,933 of NZ_JABWQV010000430.1, forward strand.
GGTCGACAACGCCCGCAGGCGTTGTCGGAATCGTTGCATTTTGCGGGTTTAGTGCGCAACCGTCATCCGTAAAGTGCAGATCCGGTATTTGTGTAAGGTTCACAGGCGCTATCGCGAGCAGGCTCGCTCCCACA
>NZ_JABWQV010000432.1 GCF_014268615.1 Pseudomonas tehranensis
CCCAGCGGGAGCAAGCTCCCTCGCCACAATTGTGTCCGGCTTACCTTTCTTTCAGGTCAGTAAGTACTTTCCGGCAAGCTGGCGATGATCGAGCGATAGCTGTTCATCCGTTGCTGTTGCACACGACCGTCTTCCAGCGCCTTGAGCAGGGCGCAACCGGGTTCGCGGTCGTGCTTGCAGTCGCGGAAACGGCAGGTGCCGATCAGGTCGTTGAACTCGATGAACCCCGCTTCCACATCGGCTCGGCTGACGTGGCCCAGGCCAAACTCGCGGATGCCCGGCGAGTCGATCAACTCACCGCCGCCGGGGAAGTGGAACAACCGCGCAGTGGTGGTGGTGTGAGTGCCCTGGCCGGACAGCTCGGACAACGGGCCGACGCGCGTTTCGACTTCCGGCAGCAGGCTGTTGACCAGCGACGACTTGCCGACGCCGGACTGGCCGACAAACACGCTGATGCGTCCGTCCAGTTGTTCCTGCAATTTCTCCATGCCATCGCCGTGGTGAGCCGAAACTTCCAGCACAGGGTAGCCCAATTGTCGATAGACCGAGAGCAATGCGTTCAGCGCCGGGGCGTTGTGTTCATCGATCAGGTCGAACTTGTTGAGCAGCAACAATGGGCGGATGCCGGCGTGTTCAGCCGCTACCAAATAGCGGTCGATCAGGTTGGCGTGGGGCTCAGGCAGCGGGGCGAAGACGATGACGATCATGTCGACGTTGGCCGCCACCGGCTTGAGCTGGCCTCGGCTGTCCGGACGACACAGTTCGGTGTGGCGCGGCAGTTGAGCCACGATCACGCCGATGCCTTGGTTGCCGGCACGCCAGACCACCTGGTCGCCGGTCACCAGAGCGGGCAGGTTGGCGCGCAAGTGGCAGCGGAATACCTGGCCGGCCAATTCGCCTTCACGGGCCTCGACCTCGACCTGTACGCCGAAGTGCGCGATCACCAGACCGGTCTGTTCAGGGCCCAGATCGCCGCCCTCCAGCGCTTGTACCGCGCTGGATTCGCGTTTGGCGGCGCGGGCGGCGCGCTCGCCCTGGATTTTTTCGATGCGCCAGTTTTGACGACGATTGAGTTGGCGTTTGGCCATGGGTGTTCCGTATGAAGAATGCAGCGATTAGGTAAAACGGCCGCGAGTTTAGCACGCTCAAGGCCCTGCCTCGGGTTTGAACGAAAAGTCGCCGAGCGGCGATCAGGCAAGGCCAAAACAGGCGAGGAAGCGGAGTTGACTGGTTGTCAATGAGCATTCCGAGCCGGTTTTCAACGCAGCATGATCGTCGCGCAGACACTTTTCGTTCAAAGCCTAAGCTAAACTGCGCAGCTACGCCGAGGAGCTCCCCCATGCAGAACCCGCAGAACCTGATCTGGATCGACCTGGAAATGACCGGTCTGAACCCGGACACCGACGTCATCATCGAAATGGCCACCATCGTCACCGACAGTGATCTCAACACCCTGGCCGAAGGCCCTGTGATTGCGATCCATCACAGTGACGAAATCCTGGCCGGCATGGATGAATGGAACACTCGCCAGCACGGCGGCTCAGGCCTGACCCAGCGGGTGCGCGAGAGCAAAATCAGCATGGCTGAGGCCGAAGCCCAAACCATCGCTTTTCTCGAGCAGTGGGTGCCCAAGGGCAAGTCACCGATCTGTGGCAACAGCATCTGCCAGGATCGTCGCTTTCTCTATACCCATATGAAATCCCTGGAAAGCTACTTTCACTACCGCAACCTGGACGTCTCCACCCTCAAGGAACTGGCCGCCCGCTGGGCACCTGAGGTGCGTGACAGCTTCCAGAAGGGCGGCAGCCACCTGGCCCTGGACGACATCCGCGAGTCCATCGCCGAGCTGCAGCATTACCGCAAGCATTTCATCAAGTTCTAACAGGCACCCAGCGACTGGCGAGATTGCTTTTGTGGCGAGGGAGCTTGCTCCCGCTCGGCTGCGCAGCAGTCGCAGCCGGACAATTCGGTCTGCCTGAAGGACTGTTGGGGCCTGCTTCGCAGGCCAGCGGGAGCAAGCTCCCTCGCCAC
>NZ_JABWQV010000433.1 GCF_014268615.1 Pseudomonas tehranensis
GCCGCTGTAGTGACGTTCGGTGGCGTTCCAGCGGTCCAGTTGCTGTTGGTCCTGCTGTTGCGGGAACAGTTCGATCAGGGTGCGTCCAGGGGTTGCCACCAAGGCATCAAGCAACGCACACCACTGAGTGCTCCAGCGTTGCATCGTCGCTTCGTCGAACAAGGCCGATTGGTATTCCAGCGCCAGCGTCATGTCGCTGCCATCGTCCTGGACTTCCCAGCTCTGTTCAAACTTGGCGTCGACCACCGGCAGCATCTGCTCTTCGACGTTCAGCCTCGGCCATTGGCTGCTGTCTATCCGGCCGTAGTTGAGGGAGAACAGCACTTGGAACAGCGGTGTACGGTTCAGGTCGCGGTTTTGCGCGACAGCCCCGACCAAAGTGGCGAAGGGCAGGTCGGCATGGGCCTGGGCTGCGCGCAGGTCGGCCTCAAGGCTGGCGAGCAATTGCTCGGCCGGGGCCCGTTGGTCGACGTCGCTGCGAATCACCAGAGTATTGACCAGACAGGCCAGCAGTGTCTGGGCTTGCGGTTGATCACGCTGGTCTGCTGGGGTGCCGAGGCGAATCTCTCGTTGACCGCTGTAACGCGCCAGCAGCGCGCTCAAGGCCGTAGCGAGCACCACATAGGTGGTGGTGCTGCGCTGACGGGCGAACTGGCGGATGGCGTCAGCGCGCTGGGTGCCGAGGCGCACGATCAGTTGCCGGGCGCGACGGTCCGCTTCGGCGCCACGGGAATGGTCGATGGGCAGGTCGAGCTGGTAGTCGTCCTGGCCGAGGTGGTTTTTCCAGTACTCCAGGCTGGTGTTGCGCTGGGCCTGGGTGTCCGGGTGCTGTTGCCACACGGCGAAATCGACGTAGTCGATCTCCAGCGGCGTCCAGGCCGGCGACTGCCCCTTCAGACCGGCGGCGTAGGCTTGGGTCAGTTCGTCGATGAGCAACTGCATGGCCCAACCGTCGGTGGCACTGTGGTGCAGGCACACCAGCAACAGGTTTTCGTCGCTGCCCTGGCGTTGCAGCAGATGCGCGCGCCAAGGCGCGGCGGCGGCCAGGTCGAACGGTGTCATCAGTTCGTCCTGGGCGTTGGCGCAGGCCGCGGCCCAGTCCTGGGTTGCAACGCCAGTGACCGCGAGCGCTGGCCCGTGCTGGTCGATCAGCAGTTGCGGCTCACCGTCGACGTCGACAATCCGGCTGCGCAGCACCAGATGGCGCTGACTGAGCTGCTCAAAGGCCTCGCGCAAGACCTGGACCTGCAGCTCACCGCGCAAGGTCAGGGCAAACGGCATGTGGTACTCGCGGGATTCCGGCACCAGGCGGCTGAGCATCCAGAACCGGCGTTGGGCCAGACCCAGGGGCAATTGCGCCGGGCGCGGTTGTGCGGTGATCCATTCACCGGGCATGGCCGCGAGCAGATGCTCGGCCATGGCCGCCACCGTTGGTTGGGCGAACACCAGCGGCAAGGGCAGGGAAACCCCAAGGCGCTCACGGACCCGACTGACCAGGCGGGTGGCCAGCAAGGAGTGGCCGCCGAGTTGGAAGAAGTGATCTTCGATGCCGACTGGCGAACAACCCAGCACTTCGCCGAACAGTTCGCAGAGTACGCTTTCAGTGGCGTTGCGCGGTGCTGTGCGCGGCTGGTCGCTTTGGCTCTGTGGCAGCGGCGTGGCGGCCAATGCCTTGCGGTCGAGCTTGCCGTTGCTGTTGAGCGGCAGGCTGTCGAGCTGCACGAACAGGTTGGGCTGCATGTGCGCGGGCAGGCTGTCGCTCAACTCGACACGCAAGGTCGCCTCATCGGCGTCTCCGCACCAGAAACTCACCAGGCGCTGGTCGAGCAACAAGGTGGCGGCATCGCGAACGCCGGCCTGCGCGAGCAGTGCAGCGTCGATTTCCCCCAGTTCAATGCGCTGGCCGCGCAACTTCACCTGATGG
>NZ_JABWQV010000434.1 GCF_014268615.1 Pseudomonas tehranensis
CAGCGGGAGCAAGCTCCCTCGCCACGGGGTGGAGGGTCCTAGCGTGGATCGCTGTTATCCAGGGCACGGTTCGCCAGCAATCCGCCCAGCTCGATTAACTGCTGGATACCCAGCGCAACATGCCGGCGCGAACCCTCCAGTTCGAAGGCCAGGTCGCTGATCATGGCATCGGCCGAAGCCAGGGTTTCACTGAGGTTGGCGAGCAGGCATTCGGTGTCGATGCCGTTCACCACGGTGAAGAGCTGGCCTGGAGGCGGCCCGGTGTCGGGCTCGGGGTTGAGATAGAAATCGAGGGCGCGTTTGGCGGCTTTGTCGAAGGCGGTTGAATCTGAATCGGTGTCTGGCGGGTTGGGAGTTGGTTTGAACATGGTGAAGCTCCGTGAAGGGTTGAGCCACCACGACCTATCGCTAAACAAGTAAGGTGGCGGCTGTACGCAGGTTAGCGATCCGGGTCACAGAAACCCCGGGTAGACCCGAAGGTCTCCCGCGCACAGCCACCATTACACAAATTACAGGCACGGAATGACTGCACTTGAGTCTGGGCATTGTTGCGTCTGTGTGTTGAGCCGGATCGCTAAACCCGATCGCTGATTCGTCAGCGACCCGCAAACGATAGAGCCCTCCCCATAGGCGCACAAGCCGGCGGATTCTGGCGCAGTTGTAGGCAATGGCGCAAGGCGGTGTAGTCGGAGGCTGAAGGATGACGTGGGGCGCAGTTTCGGTAAGCTCGGGCCTGTGAAAGCGAGTTTCCTCACTTTCACAGGATGAATAATGTCAAACCAGACGAATAAGAATGTCGTCAATATCAATAGTATGGAACCCAGGAACACCAGATGAAATTATCTGCATATTTCGTAGGGGTGACGATACGTTGAACTCATATGATAATGCACTCCATTCCGAAGTAAACCCGCCCCAGGTTTTGTCCGTACCATCCCGCCGAAAGACCAGCTGAGCGTCAGGAGAAACGCTGCGCGCACGCATACTGATCCGAAAGCGTTTCCCCGAGATCAACGGCAGGTCCGTTCTGTATATATACGCCACCCCGGAAGCTCTGCTTGCAAGCTCGCAGTAGTAATTACCCGCTTGGTTCTTGACTGAGACGTTTACAAAAGGTGACCAGCCATTCATGTCCCCGGCCGTGAACGGAGTGTAGTGCTCCGAAAAACCGCTCTTCGTATATCTACGCAAGGGGAATGCGACAGCCTCACTCTGGTTGCTGGAGCGATTGAACGTCACCAACAGCACAACCTTGAGCTCCGAACCATCGCGCAGTTTCTCCAGTTCACTCCGTAACAGCGGCGTGGAAAGCCCAGCAGTCACTTGGCCCGAACTAACCTCTGAGTCAGTGAGCAGCGGAATCGTGTAATCCGAACCATCACTGGCGATCCCTTCGCAACTCAGCCAAACCCGCTGGCCCGCCGCGATTAACGGCCAGGGCGCGACAGTGACGCGGGCATCACCGGCGAAACTACCCAGATCCAGCTCACTGCCGATGCCGCCTTGTGCCGCCTGCGGAATCAGCGGAATTGTAAGGCTGGCCTCAGGCATCGCCTGCACCGCCAGATTAAGCGAATCCGACGGTGGCGATTCATTGCCACGGGTCACGGTGTAGGTCACGGTCACAGGCTTGCCCAAGTTGTAGGCAATCACCGAGACCGGCATCGTAATCTCACGATTGGGAGGCAATATCTGCACCGGAGTGGTGTAGGACCCATCCCCAGCAGTGCCCGTCCAAGTCACGCTGACCTGATCGCCCGGTTGCACGCCGTAATCCGGTATCACCACGGTCAGGTTGTCCTTGCCTGCCACCGGGTTCAATTGCTGATTCGGTGCAGTCCCGCCAGCCTCCTTGACGCTGGGCGCCGTCAGGTTCATGGCTGCGCCGATGGTC
>NZ_JABWQV010000435.1 GCF_014268615.1 Pseudomonas tehranensis
ATCGCAGCCTTCGGCAGCTCCTACAGGGGAATGCGTACGCCTGTAGGAGCTGCCGAAGGCTGCGATAGCGAGTAATGCGAGCGGTCCAACATCCAATTGAATCCCAAGGCGAACACATGAAAATCTCCCGCCAAGCCTACGCCGACATGTTCGGCCCCACCGTCGGCGACAAGGTCCGCCTGGCCGACACCGAACTGTGGATCGAAGTGGAAAAGGACTTCACCACCTATGGCGAAGAAGTGAAATTCGGCGGCGGCAAGGTGATTCGCGACGGCATGGGCCAGAGCCAGCTGCTGGCCGCCGAGGTCGTGGACACCTTGATCACCAATGCGCTGATCATCGATCACTGGGGCATCGTCAAGGCCGATGTCGGCCTCAAGGACGGGCGCATCGCGGCCATCGGCAAAGCCGGTAACCCGGATATCCAGCCCGATGTGACCATCGCCATCGGCGCCAGCACCGAAGTGATCGCCGGCGAAGGCATGATCCTCACGGCCGGGGGTATCGATACTCACATTCACTTCATCTGCCCGCAGCAGATCGAAGAAGCCTTGATGAGCGGTGTGACCACCATGATCGGCGGCGGTACGGGCCCAGCCACAGGGACCAATGCCACCACCTGTACCTCCGGCCCGTGGCACCTGGCGCGCATGCTCCAGGCCGCCGACGCGTTCCCGATGAACATCGGCTTCACCGGCAAGGGCAACGCCAGCTTGCCGGAGCCGTTGATCGAGCAAGTCAAGGCCGGGGCCATCGGCCTGAAGCTGCACGAAGACTGGGGTACCACCCCGGCGGCCATCGACAATTGCCTGAGCGTGGCCGACGCGTACGACGTGCAGGTGGCGATCCACACCGACACCCTCAACGAATCGGGTTTCGTGGAAACCACCCTGGCCGCGTTCAAGGGCCGCACCATCCACACCTATCACACCGAAGGCGCCGGTGGCGGGCATGCGCCGGACATCATCAAGGCCTGCGGCTTTGCCAATGTGTTGCCCAGCTCCACCAACCCGACCCGGCCGTTCACCCGCAATACCATCGACGAACACCTGGACATGCTGATGGTCTGCCATCACCTGGACCCGAGCATCGCCGAAGACGTGGCCTTCGCTGAAAGCCGTATCCGTCGTGAAACCATCGCCGCCGAAGACATCCTCCACGACCTCGGCGCGTTCTCGATGATCAGTTCCGACAGCCAGGCCATGGGCCGCGTCGGCGAAGTCATCACCCGCACCTGGCAGACCGCCGACAAGATGAAAAAACAACGCGGCGCCCTGCCCGGCGATGGCGAAGGCAACGACAATTTCCGCATCAAGCGCTACATCGCCAAGTACACCATCAACCCGGCGATCACCCATGGCATCAGCCATGAAGTGGGCTCCATCGAAGTGGGCAAGTGGGCTGACCTGGTGCTATGGCGCCCGGCATTTTTCGGCGTCAAGCCGACCCTGATCCTCAAGGGTGGGGCGATTGCGGCCAGCCTGATGGGCGACGCCAACGCCTCGATCCCGACACCGCAACCGGTGCACTACCGCCCGATGTTCGCAAGCTACGGCGGCTCGCGGCACGCCACCAGCCTGACCTTTATCAGCCAGGCCGCCGCCGAGGCAGGGCTGCCCGAACAGCTTGGATTAAAGAAGAGAATTGCCGTGGTCAAAGGTTGTCGGGATGTGCAGAAAACCGACCTGATCCACAACGACTACCTGCCGAACATCGACGTTGATCCGCAGACCTACCAGGTCAAGGCCGATGGGGTGTTGTTGTGGTGTGAACCGGCTGATGTGCTGCCGATGGCGCAGCGGTATTTTCTGTTTTGATGGTTGGTTGATACTGACCGAACGCAGGACCCGTGGCGAGGGAGCTTGCTCCCGCTGG
>NZ_JABWQV010000436.1 GCF_014268615.1 Pseudomonas tehranensis
GCAGCCTCGCTTCGCTCGACAGCTCCTACGCAGGTGGGCAGGCCCGGATATGAACTCAATCCTTCATTCCCCGTCTCATAGGAGGAATTAAGTCCCGACTCGCGCTAAACTGCGCTGGTTTTTCCGCCCCCTATTCTTCGGAGCCGTCCATGTCCCGCGTTACCTTGAGTCGCTATTTGATTGAGCAGACCCGCAGCAACAACACCCCTGCCGATCTGCGCTTTTTGATCGAAGTGGTGGCGCGTGCGTGCAAGGAGATCAGCCACGCCGTATCCAAAGGCGCGCTGGGTGGTGTCCTGGGCAGCATGGGCACCGAAAACGTGCAGGGCGAAGTGCAGAAGAAGCTCGACGTGCTGTCCAACGAAATCCTGCTCGAAGCCAACGAATGGGGTGGTCACCTGGCCGGCATGGCGTCCGAGGAAATGGACAATGCCTACCAGATCCCGGGCAAATACCCCAAGGGTGCCTATCTGTTGGTGTTCGACCCACTGGACGGTTCGTCGAACATCGATATCAACGCGCCGGTCGGTACTATCTTCTCGGTATTGCGTTGCCCGAACGAATACCTGAGCCAGAACGAAGCCTTGAACGAAAAGGCTTTCCTGCAGCCAGGCACCGAGCAGGTAGCCGCCGGTTATGCCATCTACGGCCCGCAGACCATGCTGGTGCTGACCTTGGGCGACGGCGTCAAAGGCTTCACCCTGGACCGCGAGATGGGCAGCTTCGTTCTGACCCACGAAGACATCACCATTCCTGAAACCACCCAGGAATTTGCCATCAACATGTCCAATCAGCGCCACTGGGAAGCCCCGGTACAGCGCTACGTCAACGAATTGCTGGCCGGCGAAGAAGGCCCGCTGAAAAAGAACTACAACATGCGTTGGGTCGCCGCGATGGTGGCCGACGTGCACCGTATCCTGACCCGTGGCGGTCTGTTCATGTACCCACGTGACAGCCGCGAGCCGTCCAAGCCGGGCAAACTGCGGCTGATGTACGAAGCCAATCCGATGTCGTTCCTGGTGGAGCAGGCCGGTGGCGCTTCGACCGACGGTCACCAGCGCATTCTCGACATTCAGCCTGAAGGCCTGCACCAGCGTGTGGCGGTGTTCCTTGGCTCGAAGGAAGAAGTCGCTCGCGCCACGGCCTACCACAAGGAATAAAGCATGGCCCAGCCTTGGCAGCCGTTGCTTGATTGGTGGTTTGGCTCAGCCACGTCGCCGGACGAAATAGCCGCTGACAAGGGCAAGCTGTGGTTCGGCAAACGCCATGATCGCCAAGCGCACGAGCGCTTCGGCGATCAGGTCGAGCAGGCTCTGGCCGGTGAATTGACCGACTGGGCGCAACGCCCCGAAGGCTGGCTGGCCCTGGTGCTGCTGCTCGATCAACTGCCGCGGATGATCTTTCGCGACACCCCCAAGGCTTTTTCTGGTGACCTGCGTGCCCAAGCGTTGGTGGCCCAAGGCATGGCGGCGGGCTTCGACCGGCAACTCGAACCGATCCAACGGGTGTTCATCTACCTGGTGCTTGAGCATTGCGAAAATCTGGCGGTGCAGAACGAGGCCGTGTCGCGCTTCATCGACCTGGTCCGAGAGCAACCGGAGGCGGATCGGGCGGTGTTTGAAGACAACCTGGATTACGCCGAACGGCACCAGAAGATCATTGCTCAGTTTGGACGCTTTCCCCATCGCAATGCGGTGTTGGGGCGTGAGTCCACGGCTGAGGAAGTCGAGTTTTTGAACAGGCCTGGGTCCAGGTTCTGAATTTTCTGCGAGGCTGATGCCATCTTCGCGAGCAAGCCCGCTCCCACAGTCGA
>NZ_JABWQV010000437.1 GCF_014268615.1 Pseudomonas tehranensis
GCGGGGGGGGGGGGGGGGGAAGAGGGTATTACTTAAGCGTGACGTCGAGCATCGGCGGGATGTACCCATAGTCGTACTCGGCCACCACGAACGTCTGCTGCCCTTTTATTTTCAAGCCCACCGTGGGTGCCTCGGTGCCGCCCACACGAATCTGCGTGCCGGTTTCGTCGGTCGGTACGCTGTCGATAAAGGAGGTCACCAGGCCGTTTGGCATCACATAGTGCGAGTAGGTCTGGAATGGCTGGGAGGACGGGTTGCCCAGGACCAGGCCGGAACCGTTGAGCGGCACGTAAGGGCCGAACAGCGAGTCCGCGACAAAACCGTACACGCCGTCCGGCCCGGTCACGCCGTCGCCGTAGGTGAAGGTATGGCTGATCGTGAACAGGTAGTACTTGCCATCCTGGAACACGAAGTGCGGGCGTTCGGTCTGGTCGTTGACGCCCACGGCTGTCAGCAGTGGCGGCAACATTTCCCAGTCGTCACCGTCCGCATCGCGGGCTACGGCGATGCCGACACAGGCGGTCTGGTAGCGGGAGTTGCCGACATCTTCATAACCCGGTGGCACATCGCCGATTTCTGCCTCTCCCACTTTGTGCGAGCCGCGCTCACCGGCCACGTTACCTTCGAACAGCATGTACAGCTTGCCATCGTTCGGGTCGCGGAATGGCCATGGGTCACGGAAACCCCAGAAAGCGTTTTGGGCTTCGGTCTGATACATCTTGCCGTCGGCCTCGAACAGCGGCTTGACCTTCTCGAAGCCGACCATGCTGACACCATGTTCAGTGGTCACGACCCGACCGCGCACCTTGACGATGGTCGCGCCTGGGGTGACGGCGGTGTAATACAGGTCCACTTCACCTCGGTCGTTCAACAGAATCGGCGTACCGGCCCATTCGCGGGCGGTCGGCGAAACGCCTTCGGCCATCACGCGGCCACCGAATTCCCAGTTCTTGCCGGTGCGAGAAAACCAGTAGTACATCTTTGCCCGACCGTGACGATCGTTCCAATCGCGGAGGATGTCGTAGTTACCGTCCTCGTCGAGGTACTGCGGGTCGTTTGGATGACGATCGGCCGTCAGCGTGAAGATCACCGACCAGCCATCGACGGACGTCACGTTACCGTCCAAGTCGCGCAGAGGCATGGTGTCCCAGATGAACACGTCGTTGTTCAATACCGGGAAATCCGCGCTGACCAGCGGCTGAGTGGTGGTGGGATCGTCCGCCCGGACTTTCAACGCATCAGCGCGGGTCCAAAGGCTGGGTTGATTGGGGGTTACACCAAATTTTTCAGTGTTGGTTTTCATAAGTTACTGCCTCGTCCATGAATGGATTCAAATAAATAATGCTTTAGAAATACTGTATGTGCATACAGTGAAACTACCTTATAGAGGCTCACCTATGCGGGTCAAGCAAAAAAATGCATTTGTGCATATTTTGGTTTTTTCTTGTAGCTGATACGTTTCAGCCATGAACGTTTGCAGAAGTTAGTTCCAGGGGAGATCGGCGACGTTGCCTGCACGCTCGGTGCTTTGAATCGCTGATGGGTGGAAGGCGCGCGTAACTGCGCAATGGGAGGGCAATGCATGGAGGGAGCGGATCGCCGTGATCTGCTCGCGAGATGGCGAGTCAGTGGCGCTGATGTTGACTGGTGTATCGCTATCGCGAGCAGGCTCGCTCTCACAGGATTTTCGTAGTTTGATCCTGAATGGACACACCACCAACTGCTCTTGTGACATCGGCCAATGTGGATTCAGTTGAAACACAAATCCTGTGGGAGCGGGCTTGCTCGCGAATGC
>NZ_JABWQV010000438.1 GCF_014268615.1 Pseudomonas tehranensis
CTGGCTGTTGCTGAGTTTATCGGCTAGTATTTTCGCAAATGAACATTAATGTTCGAATTCAAATATTACGAAAAGAACCCGAGGCCAGCCGATGCCCACTTCTACCTTGCCTACGCCCCCTCTCGCTGAGGTTTACGACGTCGCCGTCATTGGCGGTGGGATCAACGGCGTGGGGATTGCCGCAGACGCAGCGGGTCGCGGCCTCTCGGTGCTCCTTTGCGAAAAGGACGACCTGGCCAGCCACACCTCCTCGGCCAGCAGCAAGCTGATCCATGGCGGCCTGCGCTACCTCGAACATTACGAATTCCGCCTGGTACGCGAAGCACTGGCCGAGCGCGAAGTGCTGTTGACCAAGGCGCCGCACATCGTCAAGCAGATGCGCTTCGTATTGCCCCACCGCCCGCACTTGCGCCCTGCCTGGATGATTCGCGCCGGCCTGTTCCTCTACGATCACCTGGGCAAGCGCGAACAACTTGCCGGTTCCAAAAGCCTGAAATTCGGCGCCGACAGCGCGCTGAAAAGCGAGATCACCAAAGGTTTTGAATACTCCGACTGCTGGGTCGACGATGCGCGACTGGTGGTGCTCAACGCCATGGCCGCCCGGGAAAAAGGCGCCCATGTCCACACTCGCACACGTTGCGTGAACGCCCGTCGTAGTAAAGGCTTGTGGCATTTGCATCTGGAACGCGCCGACGGCAGCCTGTTTTCGATCCGCGCCAAGGCGCTGGTCAACGCGGCCGGCCCGTGGGTCGCCAAATTCATTCGCGATGACCTGAAGCTGGAGTCGCCCTACGGCATCCGCCTGATCCAGGGCAGCCATCTGATCGTGCCGAAACTCTACGAAGGCGAGCATGCGCACATTCTTCAGAACGAAGACCAGCGCATCGTATTCACCATTCCGTATCTGAACCGGTTCACCTTGATCGGCACGACCGACCGCGAATACACCGGCGACCCAGCCAACGTGGCGATCACCGAGGGCGAAACCGATTACCTGCTGAAGGTGGTCAACGCTCACTTCAAGAAGCAGATCAGCCGCGACGATATCCTGCACAGCTATTCCGGCGTTCGTCCGTTGTGCAACGACGAATCCGACAACCCGTCAGCCGTCACCCGGGACTATACCCTGGCGCTCTCGGGCAGTAGCGAAGAAGCGCCGCTGCTGTCGGTGTTCGGCGGCAAGCTGACCACCTATCGCAAACTGGCCGAATCGGCCATGGCGCAGTTGGCCCCGTATTTTACTCAGATGCGCCCGAGCTGGACCGCCGTCGCCACCCTCCCCGGCGGCGAAAACATGACCACCCCGCAAGCGCTGTGCTCGGCGATCCGCGACAAATTCGACTGGGTACCGACCGACCTCGCCCGCCGCTGGGCCACCACCTATGGCAGCCGCACCTGGCGCATGCTTGAAGGCGTGCACAGCCTCGGTGACATGGGCGAACACATCGGTGCGGGCCTCTACACCCGGGAAGTCGACTACTTGTGCAGCGATGAATGGGCTATCGATGCCCACGATATCCTGTGGCGCCGCAGCAAACTTGGCTTGTTCACCACCGCAGCCCAACAGCAACAGCTGCAGCAATACCTGGATAAGGTGGAGCATAACCGGCGCAAGATCGAAGCGGCCTGATCGATCGACTGCTCGGCCAAAGCCCCTGGATCCCTCCGATTCAGGGGCTTTTTGTTATCTGAAATCCACCTCCGGCCCTGTGGGAGCGGGCTTGCTCGCGAAGAG
>NZ_JABWQV010000439.1 GCF_014268615.1 Pseudomonas tehranensis
CGCGAGCAAGCCCGCTCCCACAGGGTTTTGCAGTATGCCTAGAACCCGCGATGGCGTTTGAGGTGCTCGTTGATTTTCGCCGCCGGCACTTTCTGCAAACTGCACAGCAGATCGTGGGACAACTCCCGCAGCCCGTGCTGTTGCCGCAGCTGCGTCGCCAGGTGCGCGGTGAGGTTGGCGGCCATTTCGGCGTCGGCCATGGCCCGGTGAGCCTGGCCCGTGTGAGGCAGGCCGGCGAAGGTGTTGAGCGTGCCGAGCTTGTGGTTCGGCGCCGTCGGCATCAGGCGCCGGGCCAGCAGCAGTGAACAGGCAAAATTCTGCAGGCGGGTGCGCTTGATCCGACCCAGTTCGAAGTCCCAGAACTTCTGGTCGAACGCGGCGTTGTGGGCCAGCAGCGGCGTGATGCCGACGAACTCGTTGACCTCGTTCATCACCTTTTCCGCGGGCGGGGCGCTGCGCAGCATGGCGTTGCTGATGCCGGTCAGTTGCTCGATGAACGCAGGCACGCGCACACCGGCGTTCATCAGGCTCTGATAGCGATCCACAATCCGGCCGTGTTCGAGGATCACCACGGCGATTTCGGTGGCCCGGCAACTGCTGCTCGGCGTGATGCCGGTGGTTTCAAAGTCGATGACTGCGATGCGTTCCAAACCTGTCTGAACTCCGTAAAAATCAATTCTTGAGCAGCAACGCGCCTTCGATCGGCACGTAGCGGCTGGCGGCGCGAATCAGCGAGTTGGCCGTCAGCCCCGGCACACCATAGGCCACCGCCTGAACCCCGTGTTTGCTGATGATGCGTTCCAGCAGCATGTCGAAATCGCCATCACCGGACGCCAACACCACTTCGTCAACGTGATCGGCTGCGTCCATGATGTCCAGGGTGATGCCCACGTCCCAGTCGCCCTTGGCCGAGCCGTCGCTGCGCTGGATGTAAGGCTTGAGCTTCACGACAAACCCCAGGTTGCGCAGGATCTGCTGGAATTGCTGCTGCTTGCTGTCACCGCGATCGATCGCATACGCGTAAGCCTCGACGATCTGCCCCTGCTTGCTGACATCGGCCCACAAGGCCGCGTAGTTGAAATGGCAACCATAAGCCTGGCGCACGGTGTAGTAGAGGTTCTGGACATCGGCGAACACTGCGATTTTTTTCACCGCGTTTCCTCTTGAATGCACAAGCCAGCAGAGCGGGCCCGAAAAGTTGCCCAGTATGCCAGCCCAGAGGAATGTTCCGCGAATAATCGGTCCGAGGCACCTGGGCGCCCCGGACGAATGGCAGGTCAGACGAAGGAGTCGTCATCGCCGAAGAAAGATGAATCGTCGCCGTAGTCGGCGTCGGCGAAACCGCCCTGGTCGTTGCCATAGGCATCGTTACCCGCGACGCTTGAGTCATCGCCCCAGCCGCTGTCACTGCTTGCCGTGTCGTTGACCGGTTGGGCCGGCTCTTGCTCGATGACCTCGACGACTTCCTGAGGCTGCTGGGCACCGTGGAACAGACTGCTGATGCCCTGGGCCAGCATCACGCCCCCGGCCACGCCAGCCGCGGTTTTCAGCGCGCCGCTCATGAAGCTGCCGGCCCCTGGAGCCTGCTGTGGCGCGGCGCCGTAGTTAGCGGGCGGCGCGGCGTAGTTCTGCTGGGGTGGCGCATTGAAGCCAGGCCGCGCCGGTTCGCGCCAGCCGCCACCGCTGGCGGGCGAAGCGCC
>NZ_JABWQV010000044.1 GCF_014268615.1 Pseudomonas tehranensis
TGTAGGAGCTGCCGAAGGCTGCGATCTTTTCTGGCTTCCAAACAAAAACGCCCGACCTTCTCAGGCCGGGCGTTTTTGCATGTCCTCCAAAATCAGGACTGGGTGGTAGGCGTCGATGGAGCCGGCGCAGCGGTCGGGGTAGCCGCCGGGGTCGGAGCCGAAGCGGAGTTCGCTGGGCTCGTCGGGGTGGCCGGTTTGGCGGCAGCAGTCGGTGCCTTCGGTGCGGCAGCTTTTGCCGCGGCCGGTTTTTTCACCGCTGGCTTTTTCGCCGCGGCGGGTTTGGCCGCCGCTTTTGCCGCAGGCTTGGCAGCAGGTTTGGCTGCCGCGGTTTTGGCAGCCGGCTTGGCGGCTGCTTTGGTCGCGGGTTTGGCTGCTACCGGCTTGGCCGCTGCCTTGGCGGCAGGTTTGGCGGCCGCGGTTTTCGCCGCCGGCTTGGCCGCTGCTTTTGCCGCAGGTTTAGCGACGGCTTTCGCCGCGGCCTTGACCAATGGCTTGGCTGCCGTCTTGGTGGCAGGTTTGGCTGCCGCCGTCTTGGTCGCCACTGGCGCGACCTTAGCGCCGGTGAGTTTTTCGATCTGCTTGGTCAGGGTGTCGACCTTGCTGTGCAGCGCCTTGACTTCATTGCGGCTCGGCACGCCCAGACGAGAGATCGCGCTGTTCAGGCGCTTGTCGAAAGCCCCTTCCAGTTCGTCCCATTTGCCCATCGCCCGATCTTTTACGCCGCCGATTCGCGACTTGGCGGACTCGGCAGAGCCCTTGGCAGCATCGACTTGTTTGCCGACCGCCGTCTTGGTGAGTTTTTCGGCCTTCTCGCCGTCCTTAACCAGGGACTCGAAGAGTTTGCTGCCGTCAGTGTCAATCTTCGAGTACACGCCTAAACCAGCAAGCCAGATTTTGCGGGAGTATTTTTCAATCTTCCCGGCCCACGAGCTGCCTTCTTTTTCGGTGATTTTTTTGCCAGCCATCCCGTTCTCCTTAATGTTTACGCGCGACACGTTCAAGCAATGCCGTCAGCTCATCGAGCTTAGCAGAGAGTGTCTCAACGTCATGTTTAGACGGAATGCCGATACGATTCAAGGCACTTGCAACACGGGCGTCGAATACCTTCTCGACTTTATCGAGTTGTACTTCAACCCGGGCCTTGAACGTGTTGACGTCAGTCTTGGCTTCAATCAGTTCGCTGTTGGCCGCTTCAAGTTTTCCGGCAATGTTCTTTTTGCCTTTGGTTTCAATAACTTCACCGGCTTTTACCAACTCCTGGAAGTACTCGCTGCCTTCCTGGCCGACCTTGGTGTAGGCGCCCAGGCCCGCCAGCCAGATCTTGCGCGCGTACGTTTTCACGTCGCTGAGCGTGGAAGATTCAACGTCGGTTTTTTTCTTCAAAATAACTTTGGCCATGGTGCACCTCACTCGATAACAGGTTTGAGGAACTGCCCGTACACGGTCGGGCTCAGGCACAAAGTAGTGACAATAATTAGAAACGGCACCCTAACAACTGACATGAATCGGCGGTGCCTTGGGGAAAGATCGCAGCCTGCAGCAGCTCCTACATTGGAATGAGTACATCTGTAGGCGCTGCCCCAGGCTGCGATCTTTTTAAGTTCAGGCCAACGCTTTATCCAACGCTTTTTCGATTTCCGTCTTGATCGTGCCGCTCATGGCCGACATCAACAGGCCCAGTTCGACATCGATGCGGATCGAGTCCTCGCCCACATGCACCTCGCCTTTGACCCCAGAGCGCTTGAGCTTCAGCGTGTCGCCCGACCACTGCGGCTCCAGGCCATAGCTGTCGGACAGTTTCTGCGCCAACTGGTCGGCTTTCGCGCGGGCCGCTTCCTTGCCCAGGCCATGGGCACGCTCAACTGTTATACGGGCCATCTGATGACTCCTGTTTTATCGGGACTTGCCTGCACGTTTCTGACCCTGGCTGCGTCAAAACGTCCCGGCGGTCGCTCATCTTACCTTCAGGCTTGCCAAGACAAAGCCCTCCACCGGGATTAGAATGTCCCGCATTCTTTTTTGGTGACAGCGATATGACTGATCAGCGCAAAGGCAGCGATGCCGAACCCACCACTCACTTCGGCTTCAAGAACGTGCCGGAAAGCCAGAAGGCGGAAAAAGTCGCTGAGGTTTTCCACTCGGTAGCCGCCAAATATGACTTGATGAACGATCTGCTCTCGGGTGGCATGCACCGTCTGTGGAAGCGTTTCGCGATCGAACTGTCGGGTGTGCGCAGCGGCAATCGGGTGCTGGACATCGCCGGCGGTACGGGCGACCTGACGAAGAAGTTCTCCCACATTGTCGGGCCGACCGGTCAGGTGGTGCTCGCCGACATCAACGAGTCCATGCTCAAAGTCGGTCGTGACCGCCTGCTGGACCTGGGTGTGGCCGGCAATGTCGAGTTCGTCCAGGCCGACGCCGAGAAGCTGCCCTTCCCTGACAACCATTTCGACTGCGTCACCATCGCCTTCGGCCTGCGCAACGTCACCCACAAGGAAGACGCCCTGCGCTCGATGCTACGCGTACTCAAGCCCGGCGGCCGCCTGCTGGTGCTGGAATTCTCCAAACCGACCAACGCGCTGATGTCCAAGGCCTACGACGCCTACTCGTTCGCCTTCATGCCGCTGATGGGCAAGCTGATCACCAACGACTCGGAAAGCTATCGCTACCTGGCCGAATCGATCCGCATGCACCCGGATCAGGAAACCCTGAAGTCGATGATGGTCGAAGCCGGCTTCGATCGTGTGACCTACCACAACATGACCTCGGGCATCGTGGCCCTGCACCGCGGTATCAAGCCCTGATGCTGCTCACCGGCCTGCTCGCCAGCGTCGAACTCGGCGTCAATCGCGTCCTGCGCCTGGACAGTACGGCGCTTGCGCGCCTGGCGCACTTGAGCGGCAAGGTGATTGCTGTGGATTGCCGCAGCCCGGCGTTGCGGCTGTTCATCCTGCCCAGCGACGAAGGCCTGATGCTCGCCGCACACTGGGAAGCCGAGGCACACTGCACCCTGCGCGCCCCGGCATCGAGCCTGGTGAACCTGGCCCTGAGCAAGGACAAGACCGCCGTGCTGCATGGCCCTGAGGTGGAACTGGACGGCGACAGCGGCGTGCTGCTGGAGCTGGCGGCGATTCTCCAGGACCTGGAGCTGGACTGGGAATATGAAGTATCCCGCTGGCTCGGTCCGGTGGCCACTCAGCTACTCAGTGGCCATCTGCGCAGCCGCACTCGCTGGTATCGCCAAGGCTTCGCCAGCCTGGGGCAGAATCTGAGTGAATACCTGGCCGAGGAATCGCGTACTCTCGTAGGCCAACGCGAAGCCGACGCCCGCTTTAATGAACTGGACCAGATCAAACTTGACCTGGAACGTCTCGAGGCGCGTTTCGAGCGCCTTTCCCGCTCCCTTGAAACCAAGCGATAACGCATGAAGCTGCTTGCCGTCCGCCGTTTGTTGCGCATCCAGCGCGTCGTGATCCGCTATCGCCTCGATGACCTGCTGTTCGCCCTGCCGCTGCCCTGGTTTTTGCTGGCGCTGCGCTTCGTGCTGCCGTGGCGCTGGTTTCCCCGGCGAACGCTGGACCTGAGTCGCGGCGCGCGCCTGCGCCTGGCTTTGCAGGACCTGGGACCGATCTTCATCAAGTTCGGGCAGATCCTCTCGACTCGTCGCGATCTGCTGCCCGAAGACATCGCCGATGAATTGATGAGGCTTCAAGACCGCGTGCCGCCGTTCGATTCCAAGGTGTCGGTGGCCCTGATCGAAGAACAACTGGGCAAGAAGATCAGCGAAGTGTTCAGCCGTTTCGACGTCGAGCCGTTGGCCTCGGCCTCCGTGGCCCAGGTTCACGCTGCGCAGCTCAAGAGTGGCGAAGAAGTGGTGGTGAAAGTTATCCGCCCGGGTCTCAAGCCAATCATTGCCCAGGACCTGGCGTGGCTGTTCATTCTCGCCCGGGCCGCCGAGCGGCTGTCGGCCGATGCGCGCCTGTTGCACCCGGTTGACGTGGTCCTGGATTACGAAAAAACCATTTTTGACGAACTCGACCTGCTGCGCGAAGCCGCCAACGCCAGCCAACTGCGGCGTAACTTCGAAGGCTCGCCGCTGCTTTATGTGCCGCAAGTCTATTGGGACTGGTGC
Organism: Pseudomonas tehranensis; assembly: GCF_014268615.1. Classification (GTDB taxonomy): domain Bacteria; phylum Pseudomonadota; class Gammaproteobacteria; order Pseudomonadales; family Pseudomonadaceae; genus Aquipseudomonas; species Aquipseudomonas tehranensis. The sequence goes on from NZ_JABWQV010000044.1 coordinate 4,133, forward strand.
CGTCCGAAAGTGTTGGTGATGGAGCGCATCTACGGCATCCAGGTGACCGACTTGGACACCCTGGCCGACCAGCGCACCGACATGAAACTGCTGGCCGAACGGGGCGTGGAGATTTTCTTCACCCAAGTGTTCCGCGACAGCTTCTTCCACGCCGACATGCACCCGGGCAACATCTTCGTCAGCACCGTGCAACCGTGGAGCCCGCAATACATTGCCATCGACTGCGGCATCGTCGGCAGCCTGACTCCCGAAGACCAGGACTATCTGGCCCGCAACCTGTTCGCCTTCTTCAAGCGCGACTACCGCCGCGTCGCGCAACTGCACATCGACTCTGGCTGGGTGCCGGCGGAGACCAAGCTCAACGAATTCGAAGCGGCGATCCGTACTGTATGCGAACCGATCTTCGAAAAACCGTTAAAAGATATTTCGTTCGGCCAGGTGCTGATGCGCCTGTTCCAGACCGCGCGTCGCTTCAACATGGAGGTTCAGCCGCAGCTGGTACTGTTGCAGAAAACCTTGCTGAACATCGAAGGCCTCGGTCGCCAGCTGTACCCGGACCTGGACCTGTGGAACACCGCCCAGCCGTTCCTCGAACGCTGGATGCGCGAACGCGTGAGCCCCAAGACCCTGCTGGGCAACGTGCAGAGCCAGTTCGAGCAGATCCCGCACCTGGCCAACATGACCCGCGACCTGCTCGAACGCATGTCCCAACCTCACGCCCACGACCCCGCGCCACCGTGGAAGCAGCGCAAAGACGACTGGTTCCTGCGCCTGCTCGGCGCCGCTCACCTGGGGGGTGGTGCAGTGCTGGCGAGCGGGGGCCCGCTGAGCCAGCTGGGTCACTGGCCCGCCGGTGTCATGGTCATCGTTGGTTTGTATCTGGTCGTACGTCGATAGCAGGAATCAGCCACAAGCGATAAGCTGCAAGCCGCAAGTTCATGGGTTGAACCTATCAACGCAACACAACACAGAAATTGCTTTTACTTGCAGCTTGAAGCTCAAAGCTTGCCGCTGCTCCAGGACCCAAGATGAAAAACTGGCAGGACGAGATCAAATGGGACGCGGACGGCCTGGTGCCGGCCATCGCCCAGGATCACAAGACCGGGCGCGTGCTGATGATGGCCTGGATGAACCGCGAAGCGCTGGCCCTGACCGCCGCCGAGAACCGCGCCATCTATTGGTCACGTTCCCGTGGCAAGCTGTGGCGCAAGGGTGAAGAGTCCGGGCACGTGCAGCACCTGCACGAGATGCGCCTGGACTGCGACGGCGACGTCATCATCCTGATGGTCGAGCAGGTCGGTGAGATCGCCTGCCACACCGGCCGTCAAAGCTGCTTCTATCGCGTCTTCGAGAACGGCGACTGGAAAACCGTCGACCCGGTGCTCAAGGACCCGCATGCCATTTATTCAGGACATACCCATGAGTGACACCCTGACCCGCCTGGCCCAGGTGCTGGAAGAGCGCAAAGGCGCAGCGGCCGACAGCTCCTATGTCGCCAGCCTGTACCACAAGGGTTTGAACAAGATTCTGGAAAAGGTCGGTGAAGAGTCGGTCGAGACCATCATCGCCGCCAAGGACGCCGCCATCAGCGGTGACTGCAGTGACGTGATCTACGAGACCGCCGACCTGTGGTTCCATAGCCTGGTCATGCTTGCCCAACTGGGGCAGCACCCGCAGGCTGTACTGGATGAACTGGACCGTCGCTTCGGTCTGTCCGGGCACGTCGAGAAAGCCTCGCGTCCGTCCGCCTGATCAACTTACGAGAGGAATAGCCACATGGGTATTTTTGACTGGAAACACTGGGTCGTCATTCTGGTGGTCGTGGTACTGGTATTCGGCACCAAGAAACTCAAGAACCTGGGCACTGATGTTGGCGAGTCGATCAAGGGCTTTCGCAAGGCCATGAACGACGACGAAAAACCGGCCGACCCGACAGCGACGCCCGCTCAACCAGCGCAGCCGAGCCAACCGGTACACCCACAGGCCACTCAACCTGTGAATGCCCCGCACACCATCGATGTGCAGGCACAGAAAGTCGAAGAGCCGGCCCGCAAAGACTCGTGAGCACTGACTAATGTTTGGGATCAGCTTCACTGAACTGCTGCTCGTCGGCCTCGTCGCCCTGCTGGTGCTGGGCCCCGAGCGGCTGCCGGGCGCTGCGCGCACCGCCGGCCTTTGGGTCGGGCGGCTCAAGCGCAGCTTCAATGCGATCAAACAGGAAGTTGAACGTGAAATCGGGGCCGACGACATTCGTCGGCAACTGCACAACGAACACATTCTGTCTTTGGAGCAGGAAGCGCGGAAAATCTTCACCCCGACCCAGCAGGAGCCGACACCGGTTCAGCCGGCGGTCGAGCCGACGATTGCCCCCCAGGCACCAGTGGATAACACGTCGTCTGTGGCATCCGTGCCCGCAGAACCCGTGGAGCCCGCCCCGACAGTGGCAGCACCAGCCGTTCCTAACGACCCTACTTTGCCGCCGCGAGCCCCATGAGCGATATTCCTGAAAACGACCAGCCGATGCCGCTGGTATCGCACCTCACCGAGTTGCGCACCCGCCTGTTGCGTTGCGTGGCGGCGATTTTCGTCATCTTCGCCGGGCTGTTTGCCTTCACCCAACAGATCTACACCTTCGTTTCCACACCGCTGCGCCAGTACCTGCCGGAAGGCGCGACGATGATCGCCACCGACGTGTCGTCACCGTTCCTGACGCCGCTCAAGCTGACGATGATGGTCTCGTTGTTCCTGGCGATCCCGGTGATCCTGCACCAGATCTGGGGCTTCATCGCGCCAGGCCTGTACAAGCATGAAAAACGCATCGCCGTGCCGCTGCTGGTGTCCAGCATTCTGCTGTTCTACACCGGCATGGCTTTCGCCTACTTCTTCGTATTCCCGTTGATCTTCAAGTTCTTTGCCGCCGCTACTCCCGCAGGCGTGGAAATGATGACCGACATCGCCAGCTACCTGGATTTCGTCATGACGCTGTTCTTCGCCTTCGGCGTGGCGTTCGAGATCCCGGTGGCGGTGGTGCTGCTGGTGTGGATCGGCGTGGTCAACGTTGCGTACCTGAAGAAAATCCGTCCGTACGTGATCATCGGCTGCTTCGTGGTCGGCATGATCCTGACCCCGCCGGACATCTTCTCCCAGACCCTGCTGGCCGTGCCGATGTGGCTGCTGTTCGAGATCGGCATCCTGTTCGGCGGTCTGGTGCGCAAGCGCCGGGAAGACGCAGACGATCAGCCGGTCGACGACCATAACGACCAGCCGCCAGCGACCCAAGCGTGAACCTGCTGCTGCTTGAAGAGGCCGACTTCATCGGGCCTGACCGCGTCGTGCTGAGCGATCGCCGCTTGACCCACATGCAGCAAGTGCACCGCAGCGCCGTCGGTGACAGCCTGCGGGTCGGGCGTATCGGCGGGTTGATGGGCACGGCCCAGGTACTGCGCCTGGAAGCCCGCGAAGCCGAACTGCAAGTGACACTCGACCAACCTGCGCCGGCCAAGCTGCCGCTGACACTGGTGCTGGCCCTGCCTCGACCGAAGATGCTCCGGCGGGTGTTCCAGACCATCGCCAGCATGGGCGTGCCGCGCGTGGTGCTGGTCAACAGCTACCGCGTGGAAAAGAGCTTCTGGCAGACCCCGTTCCTGGAGCCCGAGGCCATTCGCGAACAGCTGATCCTTGGCCTGGAACAGGCGCGCGACAGCGTGCTGCCAGAGATCATCATTGAAAAGCGCTTCAAGCCCTTCGTTGAAGACCGTCTGCCGGCCATGGCGAACGGCACCCGCGGTCTGGTCGGTCATCCAGGGAACTACCCCCCCTGCCCTCGCGCGCTGAACGAACCCGTGACCCTGGCCATCGGCCCCGAAGGCGGCTGGATTCCTTACGAAATTGACCTGCTGGCCAAGGCCGGACTGCAACCGGTACAACTGGGCGAACGTATCCTGCGTGTCGAAACCGCCGTCACCGCGTTGCTTGCCCGGCTATTCTGAGGCCTGTGGCGAGGGCGCTTGGTAGCAGCTGGCGAAGCCTCGGACCGCGTTCGGACGATCTTTTGATTTTAATCATTCGCTTGCGACTAACTGTCCGGAACAAGATCGCAGCCTCGTTGCACTCGACAGCGCCTACAGCCGAGCGAGAGCAAGTCCCCTCGCCACGCCGACCCAACGACTCCTATTTTCTATAGATCCCTCCCATCCCGCCGATACAGCTCCCATAAAACCAATTCAACACAGCAAGGGAGAAAATCAGCATGTTCCGAATGCTTACCCAGGGTCTGGGAAATGTAAGCGTCAATCGCAAACTCGGCTTCGGCTTCGGTCTGGTGCTGTTTCTAACCTTGATGATCGCTTTCACCGGCTGGAGCGGCCTGGGTAATGTCATCAGCCGCGGCGACAAGCTGGGCTACATTTCCAGCCTGAACGAATTGAGCAAAGACCTGCGCCTGGCGCGCCTGGACTACTACACCACGCGGGGCGAGAACGGCCCGCAGGAAGTCAACGATCTGCTCGCCAAACTCGAGGCAGGCCTGACTGCTGCTCGCCAGATGATCGAGCAGCCAGCCGACGTGGCGCTGATCGACAAACAACTGGCCGCAGTGGCCGAGTACAAGAGCGCCTTCGCCGAGATGGCCAATGCCACCGTCAGCCGCGAAGATGCCCGCAGCAAACTCGGCGCCAGTGCCGACAACGCCGTGGCACGGATCGCCGACGTTGAAAAAGCGATGCTGCAAAGCGAGAACATCGCCCAATTCAACAACGTGGTCTCCCTGAGCAAGGCGATTCAGCAAGCGCGCTATCAGGTTCGCGGCTACACCTACAGCGGCAAGAACGAAGCCCAGCAACCGGCCCTTGACGCCATTACCGATGCCCTCAAACTTCTCGCACGCCTGCCGGCGCAGTTGCCTGAGGAGCACTCCGCCAACCTGCAGCAGGCCAGCGATTCGATCAACGCCTACCGTTCAGCGGTCAGCCAGTTCCGCGATTCGCAACTTGATACCGCCGCGGCGCTCAAGCGCATGACCGAGCAGGGCGAAGTATTGCTTGAGTCCAGCAAAAGCCTGACCGTGTCCCAGACCGCCGTGCGCGACCACGACGCCGCCCAGGCCAAGACTGTCCTGGTATCGGCTGCCGTGCTGGCCATGTTGTTCGGCGTGATCGCCGCATTGGTCATCACCCGGCAGATCGTCGGCCCGCTGGACCAGACCCTCAAAGTCGCTGAGCGCATTGCCGCGGGCGACCTGACCCACAACCTCACCTCCGAGCGCCGCGACGAACTGGGCCAGCTACAGCGCTCCATGCAGAGCATGACCGTGGGCCTGCGGCAATTGATCGGCGGTATCAGCGACGGCGTGACGCAAATCGCCAGCGCCGCCGAACAACTCTCGGCCGTGACCGAACAGACCAGCGCTGGGGTCAACAGCCAGAAAGTGGAAACCGACCAGGTCGCCACCGCCATGCACGAAATGACCGCCACGGTGCAGGAAGTGGCGCGCAATGCCGAGGAAGCCTCCGAAGCGGCCGTCGCGGCTGACCAGCAAGCACGCGAGGGTGAAAAAGTGGTCGGTGAAGCCATCGCCCAGATCGAACGCCTGGCCCTCGAAGTGGGCAACTCCACCGCAGCCATGGGCGACCTCAAGCGTGAGAGCGACAAGATCGGCAGCGTGCTGGACGTGATCAAGTCCGTAGCCCAGCAAACCAACCTGCTGGCCCTCAACGCAGCCATCGAAGCGGCCCGTGCAGGCGAGGCCGGACGTGGCTTCGCGGTGGTGGCTGACGAGGTCCGTAGCCTGGCCCAGCGCACTCAGAAGTCCACTGAAGAAATTGAAGAACTGATCGTCGGCCTGCAGTCGGGCACCGAGCAGGTCGCGACCATCATGGACAACAGCCGCAGCCTGACCGACAACAGCGTCGAACTGACCCGTCGCGCCGGTGGATCCCTGGAAAACATCACCCGCACGGTCTCGGCCATTCAGTCGATGAACCAGCAGATCGCCGCTGCGGCCGAGCAGCAGAGTGCCGTGGCCGAAGAGATCAACCGCAGTGTGCTGAATGTGCGCGATGTGTCGGAGCAAACCGCGTCGTCCAGTGAAGAGACGGCCGCTTCGAGCGCTGAACTGGCGCGGTTGGGGGTTCATTTACAGACGTTGGTGGGGCGGTTCAGGGTTTAATGCCTTGGGACTGCTTACTTAAGTTTTGTGTGTATATCCGTTGCTGCGGTAACGGTTGCTGACGGTTCCGCAGCAATGGATATGTACTCAGTCAACAAAGCCCTGGCCGGCTGTCAGGCCGACTTCGCGAGCAAGCCCGCCCCCACAAGTACCCTGCCTGACCTAGTTTTTTGCCAATCCAGAGGCAACGACCAACTCTTCCAACGCCAACAAGTCCGGCACCTTCGCCACATGCTCGCCCACTTGCACCGCCGCCTGTTCCAGCCCACACAGCGGTACATCGACGTAGCTCAGTTGGGTGTCGAGTTTGTAGGACCGCGGGATACCCTGGACCAGCAACGCAATGAAACGCAACTCCGGGCGCCCACCCAGGGCATTGAGCACGACGATGCGCGCCCGCTCGCCGATCACGGTTTTCTGGCCGCAGGCCGACTCGAAGCTCAGCAACGGGATTTGCCGTTCGCGCCAGCTCACCCAACCCAGAAACCACGGCGGAGTGTCCATATCGAACGCGCTGCTCTGGTAGTCGATCAGCTCGGCCACGGCCACGTTGGGCAAAATCAGGTGCCGGTCGGCCAGGGGTAGCAGCAGCCCGGTGATGTGCCCGGTGCGCGGGTGAAGGTCATGCATGGGTTTTGCTCCAGCGGGCGATGCTGTCGAGCAGCACCGATTCCTGGTACGGCTTGCCCAGGTAGTCGTTGACGCCGATGGCCATGGCGCGGTCGCGGTGTTTCTGGCCCGTGCGGGAGGTGATCATGATGATCGGCAGGTGGGCCAGGCGCGGGTCATTGCGTACTTGCGTGGCCACTTCGAAGCCGTCCATGCGCGGCATTTCGATGTCCAGCAACATCAGATCGGGGGAGTGTTCGGCCAGCAGCGCCATGGCATCCACGCCGTCCTTGGCGGTGAGCACGTGCATGCCGTGGCGCTCCAGCAGGCGACTGGTGACCTTGCGGACCGTCACCGAGTCGTCCACCACCAGCACCAGCAATGGTCGCGAGTGCTCGCCCTCGTCTTGCGCCGCTGCCGGGCGGCGTGGGACCTGATGAGGCAAGGCGCGGATCGGCGCCAACAAGTCGAGAATCAACACCACCCGGCCATCGCCCAGGATCGTCGCCCCCGACAAGCCCTGCACCGCCGAAAATTGCGGGCCGAGGCTCTTGACCACGATCTCCCGGGTCCCGGCGGTAGCGTCCACTTGCACCGCGATATGCCGCTCGTTGCATTGCATCAGCAGCACCGGCAACGGTTGGCTCTGACCCAACAGTTTCGGGCGAGCGCCGGTTTTCAATAGCTCACCCAGGTAGCACAGCTCATAGCGTTGCCCGGCGTAGGTGTAGGTCGGCGGGTCGAGCTGGTAATAGCCATCCAGTTCAGCGGGCAACACCCGGACGATACTTTCGATGGTGTTCAGTGGGATCGCGTACTGGTCTTCATGACATTGCACCATCAACGCCCGGTTCACCGCCACGGTAAGCGGCAGGCGAATGCGGAAATGCACGCCCTGCCCTGGCGTGGAGTCGATGACCATGCTGCCGCCCAGTTGCCGTACCTCTTCATGGACCACGTCCATGCCGACGCCGCGCCCGGAAATCTGGGTGATTTTTTCGGCGGTGGAAAAGCCCGGCTGCAAGATGAATTGCAGTACGTCGCGGTCGCTGATGTCGCTGTCCAGTGCCAGCAGGCCACGCTTGATCGCCTTGCTGCGCACCGCATCCAGAGGCACGCCGGCGCCGTCGTCGCGAATGTCGAAAATGATGTCGCTACCTTCCCGGGACAGGTCGAGGCTGATGCGCCCACGGGCCGGTTTGCCGGCAGCGATGCGCACGTCGGCCGGCTCCAGGCCGTGGTCGACGGCGTTGCGCAGCATGTGCTCCAAGGGCGCGACCATGCGCTCCAGCACGCTACGGTCCATTTCGCCTTCAGCATTGCCAACCACGAACTCCACGTCCTTGCCCAACTCCTGCGCCACTTGCCGCACGATGCGCTTGAGGCGCGGCAACATGCGCTCGAACGGCACCATGCGCGTGCGCATCAGACCTTCCTGGAGGACGGTGTTGACGCGCCCCTGCTGTTGCAGCAGGTTCTCAGCGTCGTGATTACTGCGTTCGAGGGTTTCCTTGAGATCGAGCAAGTCCGAGGCCGATTCGAACAGCGCCCGGGACAATTGCTGCAACTGGGAATGCCGGTCCATCTCCAGCGGGTCGAACTCTTCGTAGCCCAGGCGCTCGGCCTCGACCTGCTGGCGACTGAGGATCCGGCCCTGGGTTTCGGTATCAAGACGGCGCAACTGGTCGCGCATGCGCTCGATGGTGGTTTCCATTTCGCCCAAGGCCACGCGCGCGTCGTTGACCTGCTGTTCGATACGCCCACGGAAAATCGAGGTTTCCCCAGCCAGGTTCACCAGATCGTCGAGCAGTTCGGCGGAGACCTTGACCATGTCCGCGCTGTCGCTCGGGCTGCCAGCCTCAGGCCTTGTGGGCGCAGGCGGTGGGGTCGGGGCCGGTTCCGGCGCGGGGACGACTTTGGGCGCCTCGCTGTCCTGCGGATGATTCACCGCCTGGATCTGCGCGATCAGCCGGTCGGCAAGGGGGCATGGGTGGCCGGCGCGTACCGCATCGAGCATCTGCGCCAGCCGGTCATGGCTGCTTTGCAACAAGGCGAACAGCGCTGGCGTCGGTTGGAGCAGCCCCGCCGACAAGCCTTCATAAAGATTTTCCAGCTCATGGGCCAGGTCGCCGATGGGTACGATTTCCACCATCCGTGCACCACCCTTGAGGGTGTGCAAATCGCGCAACAGCGTTTCCAGGGCTTGGCGGTTCGACGGTTCGTCCTGCCAGCGCAGCAGCGCTGAGCCTGCGCTGTCGAGAATGTCGAAACCTTCTTCGAGGAAGATTTCCAGTAATTCAGGATCATGCCCGGCCACGTCACCGGAGGGCGAACCGCCCGTTTCGATTGCGTTCGGCTTGTCCTGACGGAACCGGCGAATGGCGTCGATCAGCGCAACGGGATCGCCCAACGGCTGGCCCTGCTGCAACTGCCCGAGCAGCAGGTCGAGGCGTTCGTGACTGCTGCTGAGCAGTTGCTCGAGTTCCTCGCTGTGGCTGTAACGGCGGTCCACCAGCCCTTCGTAGAGGTTTTCCAGCTCCTGGGCCAGGTCGCTCACCGGCCGGATATCGGCCATTCGTGCGCCGCCCTTGAGGGTGTGCAAGTCCCGTTGTAACGAAGACAGCGGCGCTGCGTTGTCCGGGTCGGACAGCCATCGTTGCAGGGCTTGGGCGGCGCTTTCGAGGATGTCCTGTGCCTCTTCGAGGAAGATCGAGGCAATGTCGTCGTCCACTGAGGTCTCAGCAGGGGCGCTGCGCTGCAGTTCAGCTGTCGCGTTACCCAGTTCGCGGATGCTCAGGGTGCGGCTGCCGTCGCTGCGGATCAGTCCGGTGGCGGATGGGTCCAGGCTCTCCTGGAGCAAGCCGCGCAGGGCCTGCACCCGTTCGGGCTGTGAATGCACATGTTGCCCGGCGGCCAGTTCATCGAGCATGTCGATCAAGGCTTCATGGGCGCGCTGCGCTTCCTGGAAAAACACGTCGCTGACTGCCAGGCTGCTTTCTTCCACCGCACCGTAGAGATCGAGCAAGGCCTCACAGAGCTCGTCCACCGGGTGCAAGTCGGCCAGGTGCGCGCCTTCGCCGAGGGTGGTCAGCTCGTCCAGCAGTGCACTGAGCTCCTGGCCTTCGCCGGGGTGCTGCTGCCAACGGCGCAACAGGTTTTCGGCGTCGAGCAGGATATCCATGCCCTGGGCAAGGAAGTTGTTGATCAGTTGTGGATCGCGCTTGGTCCGCAAGCTTTTGTCCGGTGCACTGAGGGCCGTTTGCAGGCGCTCGGCCAGCAGCGTTTGGGTTCGCTGGATCAGCGCTTCGGCGCCGGGAATCGGCGCCAGGGGGTCACCGTGCAACTGACGCAAGCCCAGACGCAACAGGCCCTCGGCCTCCAGCAGCAATTCAATTTCATCAAGATCGAGGGCGATCAGGTGCGCCTTGTATTCCCGGGCCAACTGGTCCATCGCGCCGGCCAGCTCGGCAATCGGCAACACGCCGGCCATTGATGCGCTGCCTTTGAGGGTATGCAAGGCTCGCTGCAATTCGTCGTTGGCCTGCAGCGGCAAGTGTTCGGCGGCCTGGTCGAGAAAGCGATTGAGGCTGGCAAGGTGACCCTGGGCTTCGTTGTCGAATATCTTCAGCAACAACGGGTCGAGGGCGGCGACATCCTGGGCGTCTTCATCCTCATCGACGCCCTTTGCCAGTGCATGGGCACGGGCGGCCAGACGGTCGACATCGTCGCGCTGACGCTGACGGTTGTCTGCAAACTCGCTCACCAGGGCCGGTAGCAACTGCACCGTGTCATCGAGCAACTGCCGGACCGCAGCACCCGGCTCAACACTGCGCTCCAGCACCCGGTTAAGCAGGTTTTCCACGGCCCAGGCCAGCTCACCCAAGACCAGCGCCCGCACCATCCGACCGCTGCCCTTGAGGGTATGGAAGGCCCTGCGCAGTTCGGCCAGGGCGCCATGGTCGTCAGGGTGAGCGGCCCAGCGCGGTAGGTATTCGCGCAGAACGTCGAGCACCTCGTCGGCTTCTTCAAGGAAGACCTCGCGTAGCTCGTCGTCCACCGGATGCTCGTCCAGCGGCGGCGGCAGCAGGCTACCCGGCGTGCTCCGGGCCGGCGGGTTGACCGCCGAGACCGGGCTGGCCAGCACTTGGGCCAAGGACTGCACGGTCTGCGGGTCATCGAGCTCCTGCAAGTCTTGCATGACCTGAGCCTCGTTAGGGCTCAGCACATCGTCAAGCAACGGCACCCGGGCTTCGTCAGGGAAATAACCGAGGGCACCCAGGCTGCGCTCGACCACGTCCAACAAGGGTTCGCCGGGCGTTTCCGGGTCTTCGCTCAAACGCTCCAAATAGTATTCGAGGCCGGTGATTACGTCGGCCAGGTGATCGAGTTCTTCCCAGCCCGGCTGGGCGTGCTCCAACAGCAGATGCTCGCGAATGAAACCATTGCACGCCTCCACAAGGCTGGCGGCGCGGCTCAAGGGGATCATCGCCAGGGCACCGCGCACCTGGGTCAGCAACGCCGGTAGCGCTTGCAGTTGCTCGCTGTTCCAGTCGGCGTCGATGTAGTCGACGATCATGTCCTTGGCCTGTTGCAGGCAGGTGTGGGCTTCCTTGATGACGATCTGATGGATCTGGGTCAGGTCTGTGGTGGGCAGGTGACTGTCTTCAGGGCTCTCGGGCTCGACAGTGCCGACCATGCCGGCCAGGGTGGCCTCGACGTAGAGCAAGGCCCCGGCGACATCCATGAGCGTCGCGTCATCCGGCTCGCGATGACCCTGGGCGAGGCTCAGGACCACCGCCAATTGATCGATGATCACTTTTCGCGGCTGACCGAAGCCGAGCACCGCCAGGGTGTCGGCGATCTGTCGCAGGGGCGCCAGCAGGCTGTCCAGCTCCGAGGCGTGCTGGCGGTCACTGCGCACGAACAGGTCGAGCCGTTCCTTGACCCGCACCAGCTCTTCGCAGAGTGCGGCGAGCACCGAGCGCATGGCATCGCGGTCCGGTCCGGCCAGGCGTGCGCGTTCTTCGTCGACCATGGCGCTGTCGGGCAGCGCGTCGTCCAGTGAGTAGCGTTCTTTCATGATCTGCATCTGCCCGCTGGGATGTTCGGCCTTGGCAATATAGAACAACAAACTCGTCAGCAACTGTGGCGGCGCCGGTTGATTGATGCCCTGCAGGCCCTGGTCCAACAGTCGTTTGAGTTCCTTGTCCGCTTCCTTGAACAAGCTGCGCAGCGCCGGGCTATTGGCGATACGCCCCTCGCGCATGCCTTCGACCAGGGCCGACGCCACCTGCCACAACGCATTGAGCGGTGCTGCCGCGCACAGCCCTTCCAGGCGGTGAAAGACCTTGGCCAGATAACCGAGATGGGTGGCGTCGTCCTGTTCGCGCAACAGCCCCACCAGGGCCACTTGCAGGGTCTGGCGCAGTTTGCGCAAGGTGTTTGGCAGGTCAGGCGGTTCGAGCCGCTTCAAGGCCTCGTCACTGAGCGGCGCGATCAGCGGTAACTCTGGACTGAACAGGCTGGTCTCCGACAACAGACTCTCGCCCCGGGCACTACGCAAATCATTGATCAATGGCAGCACCACCAACGGCAGGTCGCGGCGGGCGCCTTGTATGCGGTCCAGATAGATCGGCAACTGCCCAAGAGCCTGGCTCAACAGACTGATGGCTTCGTCGCGATGGGCGATGCGGTTGTCCTGCAAGGCGACGCACAGCTGTTCCATCTCCTCGGCCAGCAGCGCGGCACCATAGAACTCGACCATCTGCAGGCCGCCGTGCACCTGATGAATGCACGCCAGGCAATGCGCGAGGGCATCCGCCGCCTGCGGGTCGTCCACTAGGCGATTGAGCGCCAGATGGGCCTGCTTCAGCGTTTCGGCAATCTCGCCCTTGACCCACTCCAGGGCCACATAGTCGTGCCGATCACCCATAACCACTCCAAATCAACAGTCATATGCCGAGGGTAAAAATCAAACCCTGTGGCGAGGGAGCTTGCTCCCGCTTGAGCGCGCAGCGCTCACAAAATCCGTGGGGGCCGCTGCGCAGCCCAGCGGGAGCAAGCTCCCTCGCCACAAAAGCTCCTCGCCACATGACTCCAATACGCAGATCCGGCCAGTCATTCCTTGTCCTCATCCGCCACAGGCGCTGCCGGCAAAGTAAACCCCGACACCGAACGACGCAGCTGACTGGCCATTTTCGCCAGGTTGCCGATGCTCTCGGCGGTGGCGGTGGAGCCGGAAGAGGTTTGCGTGGTGATTTGCTGGATCACGTTCATGGTCAAGGAAATCTGCCCCGCCGAGGTGGTCTGTTGCTGCGCCGCATTGGAGATGCTCTGGATCAGCGCCGCCAGGGTCTTGGACACGCCTTCGATCTCCTCCAGGGCCACCCCGGCATCCTGGGCCAGTCGGGCGCCGCGTACCACTTCGGTGGTGGTCTGCTCCATGGAAATCACCGCTTCGTTGGTGTCAGCCTGGATCGCCCGCACCAAGGTCTCGATCTGTCGGGTCGCCGCCGAAGAGCGCTCCGCCAACCGCTGCACTTCATCGGCCACCACCGCGAACCCGCGCCCGGCGTCACCGGCCATGGACGCCTGGATGGCGGCGTTGAGGGCCAGAATATTGGTCTGGTCGGCAATGTCATCGATCAGGCTGACAATGTCGCCGATTTCCTGAGACGATTCACCCAGGCGCTTGATGCGCTTGGCCGTGTCCTGGATCTGCTCGCGAATGTTGTCCATGCCATGAATGGTGTTGTGCACCACCTCGTTGCCTTTGTTGGCGATCTCCACGGAGCGCTCGGCCACCGCCGACGACTCGGCCGCATTGGCCGAGACCTGATCGATGGACTGGGCCATTTCATTGATTGAAGTCGAAGCTTCGGATATCTGCTGGGCCTGATGCTCGGAAGCCTGCGCCAGGTGCATGGCCGTAGCCTGGGTTTCCTGCACCGCAGCGGCGACCTGGCCAGCGGTGAGGTTGATGGTGGCCACAAGGTCACGCAATTGGTCCACCGAATAGTTGATGGAATCGGCGATGGTGCCGGTGAATTCTTCGGTCACCGAGGCGGTCACGGTCAGGTCGCCATCGGCCAGGTCTTCGATCTCGTCCAGCAGACGCATGATCGCGTTCTGGTTACGCTCATTCTTTTCTGCGGTTTCACGCAACTGACGGTTGGTTTCGCGGACCATCACCAGCCCGATCAGGATGATCGACATCAGCGCCAACAGGCCCAGCACATAACCACCGATGGCGTTTGCAGAACGCCCGCCGGCCAGGTTTTCGAACGCGGTGGCCAGGTGCGAAGCTTCGTCCAGCAAGGTTTGCGAAAGGTTGAAGATGTTGCCTGCCGACTCGCGGACCTTGAACAGCTCAGGAGAGGTTTCGAGGATTTCGTCCACCGAGCCGGAGACGAATTCGAAGAGTTCGCTGATCTCACTCAAGCGGGCCCGGGCATCGCGATCCTGTACTTGGGAGATCTTCAAGGCCGAGTCACCTTGCGACATGCCATTGAGCACCTGACCAAAACGTGCGGCATCGCGGCCAAAGGTATCGGCGGCCTGACTGGCGTTTTCATCCCCCGCCAGCACGGTGTTCACCGCCCCGAGAATCCGTTCGGCCAGCAACGACTGGCGCTGGGCCATGGCGACCTGTGCGGCGGGCGCGCCGCGCTGCAGGAGAATTTCGACGACTTTTTCGTACTCGACCTGCAATTGCGGTACGGTTTCGGCGAGGGTCGCCGCCACCTGATGCAGCGACAGCACAGTCTGTTCGCTGGACAGGATGGCATCGGTGTTCTTGAGCAGGCGTTCCCAGTCCAGCTGTACGGCACGCATCTGCGGGCGCAGTGCAGCAGGTGCCGGTGGCAGGCCGGTCACCGGGTTGCCTTGCTTCAGGTAGCCCCAACGCTGGGCGAAATCATTGCGCGCCTCGCTCAGCAACTTGAACGCCGCGGCCTTGCCGGCCGCCGCCTCGGTGGCGTTCTTGGCAATGCGCTGGGACAGCACCCGCAACTCACCGGCGTGGCCGATGTACTGCTTGTCGTAGTTGGACTGAGTGTTGAGGTAAGCGAAGTTGGCGAACAGCAGCATGATGAAGACAATCAGCGCGACGAACAGCACGATGATCTGCGAACGACTGCGCGACGCTTCCAGAGGCTTGCCTGTTTTTGCTTTGATCATCGATTTTCGCCTGTACTGCTATCCACAATTCCAAGCCCGACCGGATTCCCTGTAGGAGCTGCCGCAGGCTGCGATCTTTTGATCCCAGGGTCTTATGTCAAAGCAAGCTGTCTGTTGGAAAGATCAAAAGATCGCAGCCTTCGGCAGCTCCTACCCTGAGTTGTGCAGTCACCTAAATCGCCACATCCATAAAACCCGGTGAGCGCGTCAGCGCAAACGGGCTGAACACCTGCCACTGCCGTTCGCCGCGAAACCGGCCCTTGACGAAGGCCGACTCCGGGCCGTCAAGGTCGTCCATCAGCGTCGGCTCCAGGCTGCCCTGGGCAAAATGCTGCAATCCGAGGACTTCATCCACCAACAACCCGGTAAAGACCTCGTCGTGATCCACCACCAGCACCCGCCGCTGCTTGCGCACGCTCGACAGCTCATGGCCGAAGAAACCGCACAAATCCATCAACGGCAATAAGCGCCCGCGCAGATTAGCCACACCACGAACCCACGGCTTGACCCCGGGCAAATGTGTGTAGCGCGGCTCGTGCAGCACTTCGCTGACTTCGCCCATGGGCGCCACGTACCAGTGTTCGCCGAGGCGAAAACCGATGCCGCTCCAGCTGTCACCGTGGGTCGGCTGTGACGGCAGGTCCGCCCCCAGCAGCCGGCAACGCCGGTCGATCTGCAGGAGCAGTTCGAAAGCGGTCAGGGATTGGCTCATGGCCGCGTCATCAACCCGCCAGCACGTTGTTCAGGGTCTTGATCAGGGTTTCTTCGTCCACCGGTTTGGTCAGGTAGTCCTTCGCGCCTTGGCGAGTGCCCCAGACCTTGTCGGTGTCCTGGTCCTTGGTGGTGATGATGATCACCGGGATGTGCCCGGTGTCCGGATCCTTGGTCAGCTGGCGCGTGGCCTGGAAACCGTTGAGGCCGGGCATGACGATATCCATCAGGACCGCATCGGGTTTTTCCTGGCGAGCCAGGGCCACGCCGTCGGCGCCGTTTTCGGCCTTCAGGACCTGGTGGCCGTGCTTTTCCAGCATGCCAGTCAGTTTGTACATTTCGGTCGGCGAATCATCGACGATCAGAATTCGTGCCATGGTGTTCCCCATTTTTTCGTTGACCCCAGGCCCGATGGCCGAGTGTCATTAATGTGCCTGGTGCGGCTGGACAGCGGCAAAGCCCGGAACATGAGCCCGTATCGCGCCCAGCAGTTCTTCCTTGCTGAAAGGCTTGGTCAAAAACTGATCGGAGCCGACGATGCGCCCCTTGGCCTTGTCGAACAAACCGTCCCGAGACGACAACATGATCACCGGCGTAGCCTTGAAAACGCTGTTGTTCTTGATCAGGGCACAAGTCTGGTAACCGTCCAGGCGCGGCATCATGATGTCGACAAAGATAATGCCCGGATGATGGTCGGCGATCTTGGCCAGGGCATCGAAGCCGTCGACAGCCGTGATGACCTCGCAACCCACGTTGCGCAACAAGGTCTCGGCGGTGCGGCGGATGGTCTTCGAGTCGTCGATGACCATGACCTTCAAGGCGCTGGGTTGCTGCTGCGTAAGATGCTCTGCCATTGCCACTGCAAACCGGTTTTTAACGCGTAAGTGTGAACGACAGCGCAAACCCTTGATGTTCAAGGCCCGCACGTCACATGCCAGCCTTTTTAGCACAGTCTCCATCGCCGATCTATCGGCCGCTCGGTACAGTGGTTTTTCCTTGACCGCCAATCTTCCGGGCGCCACTCTGACGCCACTTTTTCACACCATTTGTGCCCATCAATTTTCGAGGAACCAAGCCATGAGCGTACGCGTCGGCATTGTCATGGACCCTATCGCCAGCATTTCCTATAAAAAGGATAGCTCGCTGGCCATGCTGCTGGCCGCTCAGAAGCGCGGCTGGGAGCTGTTCTACATGGAGCAGCGCGACCTCTACCAGGCCGAAGGGCAGGCACGGGCGCGGATGAAGCCGCTGAACGTCTTCGCCAATCCCGAAAAATGGTTTGAGCTGGGCGACGAACGCGATGCGCTGCTCAGCGACCTGGACGTGATTCTCATGCGCAAGGATCCGCCCTTCGACATGGAGTTCGTGTATTCCACCTACCTGCTGGAGCAGGCCGAAAGCGCCGGTGTGCTGGTGGTCAACAAACCCCAGAGCCTGCGCGACTGCAACGAAAAGCTGTTCGCCACGCTGTTCCCGCAGTGCACACCGCCCACTATCGTCAGCCGTCGCCCGGACGTGCTGCGTGAATTCGCCGACCACCACGGCGACGTGATCCTCAAGCCCCTGGACGGCATGGGCGGCTCCTCGATTTTCCGTCACACCGCCGGGCACCCCAACCTGTCGGTGATCCTGGAAACCCTGACCTTGCACGGTCAGCAGCAGATCATGATCCAGGGTTACCTGCCGGCCATCGTCGATGGCGACAAGCGCATCCTGATGATCGACGGCGAACCGGTGGACTATTGCCTGGCGCGCATTCCCGCGGCCGGCGAAACCCGCGGCAACCTGGCGGCCGGCGGGCGTGGCGAGGCGCGTCCGTTGACTGAGAAGGACCGCTGGATCGCCGCCCAAGTCGGCCCGACCCTGCGCGAGAAGGGCCTGTTGTTCGTCGGCCTGGACGTGATCGGCGAGCACCTGACGGAAATCAACGTCACCAGCCCGACCTGCATCCGCGAGATCGACAACGCCTTCGGCACCGATATCGGCGCGATGCTGATGGATGCCATCGATCAGAAGCTCAAGGCTCGTTGATCCAGATCCTGCTGAAGGAAACCCACATTGCGTTATCATGCCCGGCCTGAAAAAAACGCGATGTTGGTTTCCTTGCCATGACCCTCCCGTCCGATCTGCCCCAAGAGCTCGCCCATCGCGGCGTGCGCCCGGCTGATCGTCTCGGTTTTACCCTGTTCCTGGCGGCATTGATCCACTTGGCACTGCTGCTGGGCGTCGGGTTTGCCACGGTAGAACCCAAACAGATCAGCCAGACCCTGGAAATCACCCTGGCCACCTTCAAAAGCGAAGCCAAGCCACAGAAAGCGGACTTCCTCGCCCAAGAAAACCAGCAAGGCAGTGGCACCCTGGAAAAAAAGGCGACGCCCAAGACCACCCAGATCGCGCCGTTCCAGGACAATAAAGTGCAGAAGGTCACACCGCCGCCAGCGGCCAAGCCCGAGGTCCGGGAGACGGCGCCCAAGGCAGCCGTAACCACCGTGGCGCCGAAGCCGAAAAAAGCCCCGGTTAAAGAAGAGGTCAGGCCCGACCCCAAACCCAAGGCCCCGGTGCCCACCTTCGACAGCGCCCAGCTGTCCAGCGACATCGCCAGCCTGGAAGCCGAGCTGGCCCAGGAACAGCAGCTATATGCCAAACGCCCGCGCATCCACCGCCTGAGCGCCGCCTCGACCATGCGCGACAAGGGCGCCTGGTACAAAGACGAGTGGCGCAAGAAGGTCGAGCGCATCGGCAATCTCAACTACCCCGACGAAGCCCGGCGCAAGCAGATCTATGGCAACCTGCGGCTGCTGGTCTCGATCAACCGCGACGGCTCGTTGTATGAGGTACTGGTGCTGGAGTCCTCCGGCCAGCCATTGCTGGATCAGGCCGCCCAGCGGATCGTGCGCCTGGCCGCGCCGTTCGCACCGTTTACCGGGGACCTTTCGGACATCGACCGCCTGGAAATCATCCGCACCTGGAAGTTCGCCCGGGGCGATCGTCTCTCCAGCAACTGATTCCCCACCCGAATCCCTGGTGGGAGCGGGCTTGCTCGCGAAGACGGCAGTCCTGCCACAAGAGATCTGTCGGATGTACTGTCCCCTTCGCGAGCAAGCCCGCTCCCACATTTGATCGGTGTCGCCAGCCAGTTCGAGGCATTTGCTGCACATCCCCAGCTTGTCAGTTCGCCCCTGCGCCGCCACACTAGCGCCTATGAAAAACGTCAGCCCCACCTACCTCAAGCATCACTTCCTGATTGCCATGCCGCACATGGCCGATCCGAACTTTGCCCACACCTTGACCTACATCGTCGAGCACACGGCCAATGGGGCCATGGGGCTGGTGATCAATCGGCCGCAGGAACTGAACCTGGCGGACATTCTTGAGCAGTTGCGCCCGGATGTAGAACCGCCACTCTTGTGCCAGCACGTCCCGATTTTCATCGGCGGCCCGGTGCAGACCGACCGAGGCTTCGTGCTCCACCCGACGGGGCCGTCCTACCAGGCCACCGTGGACCTGGATGGCGTATCGCTGTCCACCTCCCAGGACGTACTGTTCGCCATCGCCGACGGCGTAGGCCCGGAAAAAAGCCTGATCGCCCTCGGCTATGCCGGTTGGGAAGCCGGTCAACTGGAAGCCGAACTGGCCGATAACGCCTGGCTGACCTGCCCGTTCGACGCCGACATTCTGTTCAATACCAGCAGCGAACTGCGCCTGGAAGCGGCGGCCAGCCGGCTGGGGGTCAACCTCAGCCTGCTCACCAGCCAGGCAGGACACGCCTGATGGCCCTGCGCTTGCTGCTGGGCTTCGATTACGGCACCAAACAGATCGGCGTGGCGGTCGGCCAGGTGATTACCGGCCAGGCCCGCGAACTGTGCACCCTGAAGGCGCAGAACGGCGTTCCCGACTGGAACCAGGTCGAAGCGCTGATCAAGGAGTGGAAACCCGACGCCGTGGTGGTCGGCCTGCCGCTGAACATGGACGGCACCCCAAGCGACATGTGCGTGCGTGCGGAGAAATTCGCCCGCAGGCTCAATGGCCGCTACAACCTGCCCTTCTACACCCACGACGAGCGTCTGACCACGTTCGAGGCCAAGGGCGAACGCCTGGTACGTGGCGGGCAGAAAGGCAGTTACCGCGACAACCCGGTGGACGCCATCGCGGCCGCCCTGCTGCTGCAAGGCTGGCTCGACGCCAACGCCGCCCTGTTCGAAACCTGATTTTTTTGAAAGCGCCGACAGGGCGCTTTCTTTTAGCGATAAACCGGGCATCTGACCACCGGCCCGGGAACCTGAAGGAGCCAGCATGAGCCTGCCCAATCCCGCCGAACTGATCAGCCAGATGGCGATTCGTCTCACGGCGCACCTGGAACAACGCGGCATCAGCGAACCGCGCTACATCGGCATTCGCACCGGTGGCGTCTGGGTCGCCCAGGCCTTGCTCGAAGAACTGGGCAGCGATGCGCCGCTGGGCACCCTCGATGTGTCGTTCTACCGCGACGACTTCAGCCAGAACGGCCTGCACCCGCAAGTACGCCCCTCGGCCCTGCCGTTCGAAATCGAAGGCCAGCATCTGGTATTGATCGACGATGTACTGATGAGCGGCCGGACCATCCGCGCCGCCATGAACGAACTGTTCGATTATGGCCGCCCCGCCAGCGTGACCCTGGTGTGCCTGCTGGACCTGGACGCCGCCGAGCTGCCGATCCGCCCGAACGTGGTCGGCGCGACGCTGACGCTGGCCGCCCACGAGCGAGTCAAGCTGTCCGGCCCCGCGCCGCTGCAACTCGAACTGCAAGACCTTGCCCTTTAACTGCCCTTGTAAGAGTCCATTGCGATGACGCCTCTCGAAACCAAGCGAGCGCTACAGCTCAACGATCAGGGCCAGCTGCGGCACTTCCTGTCCCTCGACGGCCTGCGCCGCGAGCTGCTGACGGAAATCCTCGACACCGCCGATTCGTTCCTCGAAGTCGGGGCCCGGGCGGTGAAGAAAGTCCCGTTGCTGCGCGGCAAGACCGTCTGCAACGTGTTCTTCGAAAACTCCACGCGCACCCGCACCACCTTCGAACTCGCAGCCCAGCGCCTGTCGGCGGACGTGATCACCCTGAACGTCTCCACTTCCTCGGCGAGCAAGGGCGAAACCCTGCTCGACACCTTGCGCAACCTCGAGGCCATGGCGGCCGACATGTTCGTCGTGCGTCACGGTGATTCCGGCGCCGCGCATTTCATTGCCGAGCATGTGTGCCCGCAAGTGGCAATTATCAACGGCGGCGACGGCCGTCACGCCCACCCGACCCAGGGCATGCTGGACATGCTGACCATCCGTCGGCACAAGGGCAGCTTCGAGAATCTCTCGGTGGCCATCGTCGGCGACATCCTGCACTCGCGGGTGGCCCGCTCGAACATGCTGGCCCTCAAGACCCTCGGCTGCCCGGACATCCGCGTGATCGCGCCGAAAACCCTGCTACCCATTGGCGTCGAGCAATACGGGGTGAAGGTCTACACCGACATGACCGAAGGTCTCAAGGATGTGGACGTGGTGATCATGCTGCGCCTGCAGCGCGAACGCATGACCGGCGGCCTGCTGCCCAGCGAAGGCGAGTTCTACCGCCTGTTCGGCCTGACCACCGCGCGCCTGGCCGGGGCCAAGCCGGACGCCATCGTCATGCACCCGGGGCCGATCAACCGCGGGGTGGAGATCGAGTCGGCAGTGGCTGACGGGCCGCATTCGGTGATCCTCAACCAAGTGACCTACGGCATCGCCATCCGCATGGCCGTGCTGTCCATGGCCATGAGCGGGCAAACGGCCCAGCGCCAATTCGACCAGGAGAACGCCCAGTGAAGCTCAGCATTCTCGGCGCACGCGTGATCGATCCGGCCAGCGGCCTGGATCAAGTGACTGACATCCATATCGACGCCTGCAAAATTGTCGCCCTTGGCGCCGCTCCGGCCGGTTTTACCGCCGTCGACACCCTCAACGCCCAAGGCCTGGTGGCCGCTCCGGGGCTGGTGGACCTGAATGTCGCCCTGCGCGAACCCGGTTACAGCCGCAAAGGCAGTATCGTCAGCGAAACCCGGGCCGCCGCCGCCGGTGGCGTGACCAGCTTGTGCTGCCCGCCGCAGACCAAGCCGGTACTGGACACCTCGGCCGTGGCCGAGTTGATCCTCGATCGCGCCCGCGAAGCCGGCAACACCAAGGTGTTCCCGATCGGCGCCTTGAGCAAAGGCCTCGATGGCGAACAACTGGCAGAGCTCATTGCGCTGCGCGACGCCGGTTGCGTGGCGTTCGGCAATGGCCTGAACAGTTTTCGCAATACCCGTACCCTGTGCCGCGCCCTGGAATACGCCGCGACCTTCGGCCTGACGGTGATCTTCAATTCCCAGGATCACGATCTGGCTGAAGGCGGGCTGGCCCACGAAGGCCCGACCGCCAGCTTCCTCGGCCTGCCGGGTATTCCGGAAACCGCCGAAACCGTGGCCCTGGCCCGGGACCTGCTGCTGGTGGAACAAAGCGGCGTGCGCGCCCACTTCAGCCAGTTGACCAGTGCCCGCGGTGCCGCACTGATCGCCCAGGCCCAAGCTCGCGGCCTGCCCGTCACCGCCGATGTGGCGCTGTACCAACTGATCCTGACCGACGAAGCGCTGATCGACTTCAACAGCGTCTATCACGTCCAGCCGCCGCTGCGCACCCGCGCCGACCGCGATGGCTTGCGCGAAGCCGTGAAATCCGGGGTGATCTCGGCCATCTCCAGCCATCACCAGCCCCACGAGCGCGATGCCAAGCTGGCACCCTTCGGCGCCACGGAACCGGGCATCAGCAGCGTCGAGCTGTTGCTGCCGCTGGCCATGACGCTGGTGGAAGACGGATTGCTGGACCTGCCGACCTTGCTGGCACGCCTGAGCAACGGCCCGGCCGACGCGCTGCAACTACCGGTGGGTAAACTGGCGGTGGGCGCGGCGGCGGACCTGGTGCTGTTCGACCCAGCCGCGTCCACCGTGGCGGGTGAAGCCTGGCGCTCCAAGGGCGACAACTGCCCGTTCCTTGGCCACAGTTTGCCGGGGGTGGTGCGTTATACGCTGATGGATGGGCGGATGACTCACCAGGCCTGACACCGCGTCGCCCTTATCGCGAGCAGGCTCGCTCCCACAGGGATCTTCGGTGAACACATAACCTGTGAACACCTCGATCCAATGTGGGAGCGAGCCTGCTCGCGAATGCAGGCGAGTCGGTCTAACTGACTTAGTGAAAAGCCCCGCGCTTCTGCGCATTGCGAATCGAGACCTGATCGTTTAGCGTCCAGAAGTCATACAGCACCCCGAGGAAAAATACCCCGCCGGTCAGCAGGTAAAGGATGCCGGTGAGCCATTTGCCCTGGTACATGCGGTGCACACCCAGCACACCGAGAAACGTCAGCAGAATCCACGCCACGCTGTACTCGAGGGGACCCGGGGTGAAGCGCAGATCGGCCTCCCGATCCATGGCCGGAATCAGGAACAGGTCGATCAGCCAGCCGATGCCCAACAAGCCAAAGGTGAAAAACCAGATCGTGCCGGTGACCGGCTTGCCGTAATAGAAGCGGTGGGCGCCGGTAAAGCCGAAAATCCACAAGAGATAGCCGATCACTTTGCTGTGGGTATCGCGTAAAGCGTCCTGCTGATAGCTGTTCATGAATCGCCTCTTTTGCCTCGATAGATAAATTTGTTCGGATTATTTGTGACTTTTTTATGGATTGCCGACAAGCGGTCTCCAGCCTCAGGAACCCGGTAAACCCCCGTGCTGTCTGGGTTCTGTCAGACAATTGGGTCAATATGTCGCAATTATGCGGGTTTCACCTAGGGTTGCGATTCGACAAACGGCCTCGGAACCGTAAAAAAAGCTGTTATAAAGTTGCGCGCTTACCTTCAAGAGCCCTGCCTAATGCGTCCATTTTTCAAGACATGGCTAACCATTTGCCTATTATTGCCCTTGGCCGCCCACGCCACCAATCGTGAGCAACGTCTTCCCAACGTCAACGGCTACACCCCTAAATCCCATGTTTCTGCTCCTTCGAGCAAGAACAAGCAATACGCCCAGCGCGTGCGCACTGCCAACAGCAAGCTGGTTCCGCCCATGGCGACTAAGGCGACCAGCAATGTGTTGAGTCGTGCCGTGAATGTCTTGGGCACACCTTACCGTTGGGGCGGCAGCAGCCCAAGCAAAGGTTTCGATTGCAGCGGCCTGGTGAAGTACGCCTTTAACGATGCTTCCTTCGACCTGCCGCGCACCTCCAATGCAATGGCCAGCGGTCATGGGCAGAAAGTCGATCGCAAGGACCTCAAGCCCGGCGACCTGATTTTCTTCAAGCTCAAGAGCCGCCGGGTCAACCACGTGGCCATCTACCTGGGCAACGACCGCTTCATCCACGCTCCACGTCGTGGAAAGTCGGTCTCTATCGACACGTTGAACAAGCCGTACTGGAACAAACATTACGTGGTTGCCAAACGGGTTCAGCCCAAAGAGCCGAAAGGGATGCAGGTGGTTCAGCGCTGATCCAGTATTTGTGTCGCGGCTGATTACCCCTTCGCGAGCAAGCCCGCTCCCACATTGGATCTCCAGTGATCACATAACTTGTGAACACCTCGGACCCAATGTGGGAGCGGGCTTGCTCGCGAAGA
>NZ_JABWQV010000440.1 GCF_014268615.1 Pseudomonas tehranensis
ATCCAGTGTGGGAGCGGGCTTGCTCGCGAATGGAATGACTCGGTCTATCTGTCAGTCAAACCGATAGATGTCCATTCCCAAAGCCCCCATGGTGAACCCCTGGTGGGCAACGCTGAATTCACCCCCTGCACCCCGGGCAAAATACAGTGGCAACAAGTGCTCATCACTGGGATGGCTACGCACGGCGTGGGGTGCCTGGCGACGGTAATCATGCAGCGCGGCTTCGTCATCCGCTGCCAGTTTCTCCACCATCCAGTCACGAAAAGCCTTGGCCCAGGGCTCAATGCTTTCGGGGCCGGCGTTCCAGTCCAGGTCGCGCAGGTTATGGGTGATGCTGCCGGAGCCGATTAGCAACACGCCTTGCTGACGCAGGCTTGCCAAGGCCTGGCCGACCTGCGTCTGCAACGCGGGTCCTTGGCGACTGGGCAAGGAGATCTGCACCACCGGGATGTCCGCCGTGGGGTACATCAAGGACAGCGGCACCCAGACGCCGTGATCGGATGGCCGCCCTGTGTCGAGGCGTGCCGACAGATGCGCGGCATTGAGCAGGTCCGCCACGTGCGCCGCCAGTTGCGGATCGCCTGGCGCCGGATATTGCACCTCGTACAGGGCCGGCGGGAAGCCGCCGAAGTCGTGCCAGGTGCGCGGGTGCGGATTGGCGCTGACCAGCAGTTCACTGCTTTCCCAGTGCGCGGACACGATGACGATCGCTTTCGGCGTGGGCAGTTGTGCGGCGAGGCGAGCCAGTGCCGGGCCGCTGTCGCCGGGTTCCAGGGCCAACATCGGTGAGCCATGGGAGATAAACAGGCTGGGCAGCATGAACGGACTCCTGAGCGTTAAGATGTTGCCATCTTCTGTCAGGTCTATGATCTAAATCTAATATAAGTTTTAGCCCGTTTTAATCGGTTTTTTGGGAGTGAGAGATGGAGCCTGAGTTTTGGCACAAGCGTTGGTCAACGAATCAGATCGGTTTTCACTTGCCAGAGGTGAACCCCTATCTGCAACGTTTCTGGCCGCAACTGGGATTGGCGCAGGGCAGTCGAGTGCTGGTGCCCCTGTGCGGGAAAACCCTGGATTTGTTGTGGCTCGCCCATCAGGGGTATTCGGTGCTGGGTGTGGAGCTGTCTGAAAAAGCCGCAGTGGATTTCTTCCTTGAGCATCATCTTGAGCCGAGCGTGAGTGAAGAGGGCGCGTTCAAGGTGTTCCGGGCCGCTGACATTGAAATCCGCTGCGGTGATTTTTTTGCCCTGAGTCCGGAGGATGTGAGCGATTGCTCGGCGCTGTACGATCGCGCCGCATTGATCGCTTTGCCTGGGCCGATGCGGGAGCGGTATGCGGCTCATCTGCAGACGATTCTGCCGCAGTGCGTCGGATTGCTCATTACTCTGGATTACCTTCAGGATGAGATGCCCGGCCCACCGTTTTCCGTAGGGGATGACGAAGTGCAGAAGTTGCTGGGTGAAGGCTGGAGGCTGGAGGTTCTGCAGGAGCAGGATGTGCTGGGGGAAAGCTGGAAGTTCTTGCAGGCTGGCGTCAAAAGACTGGATGAGCGGGTGTATCGGGTTTCCAGTCGTTGATGTGGCGTGCCCGCTGGCCTTATCGAGAGCAGGCTCGCTCCCACAGTTGATCCGTTGCGAACTGTGAATTGGCGCTCGCCGAAGCCCCCTGTGGGAGCGAGCCTGCTCGCGAT
>NZ_JABWQV010000441.1 GCF_014268615.1 Pseudomonas tehranensis
GAAGGCGCCAGTACAGACACTCAAAACCACAAGAAAGGAATCCACATGAGCCTGCACCTGATCATCGGCGACAAACACCTTTCCTCCTGGTCCTTGCGCGGCGCTTTGGCCCTGGCGTTGACCGGCGCAAAGTACACCGAGGAACTGGTCAGGCTCGACCAACCCGACACCCGTGAAAAACTGCTCAAGTATTCAGCCACCGCCAAGGTCCCGTTGCTCAAGACCGAATTCGGTGTGATCGCCGACTCCCTGGCGATTGCCGAATACCTGGCTGAACAGTTTCCAGACGCCGGGCTCTGGCCCAGGGACGTAGCCGCCCGGGCTCAGGCGCGTTCGGCCTGTGCGCAAATGCACAGCGGTTTTTTTGCCATCCGTAGCCACATGCCATTTGACCTGACCCGCGATGCGCCGCTTGAGCCTATGCCGGCGGAGGTCCTGACGGAAATCCAGCGGATGCTGGCGCTGTGGGCCGAGTGCCGTGCCGCGGCGACTGAAGCCGGTCCCTACCTGTTTGGCCGCTTGAGCCTGGCCGATGTGTTCTTCGCGCCGGTGGCCGTGCGCTTGCGCACCTATCAGGTGGCGTTGCCCGAGGTCGATGCGGCCTATGTCGAAACTATCTATCAATGGCCGGCGTTCAAGGCGTGGCAACAGGCCGGCCTGGAGGAAACAGCGCGGTGAAACGAGTCCATGTAGCGGCGGCGGTCATTCGTGACGCTGCCGGCAAAATCCTGATCGCCCGACGGGCCGACACTCAGCACCAGGGCGGCCTCTGGGAGTTTCCCGGTGGCAAGGTCGAGGCAGATGAGTCCGTCGAAACCGCCCTGGCCCGAGAGCTTCATGAAGAGCTGGGGATTGTGGTCGACACCGCCCGGCCGCTGATCAAGGTGCGCCATGATTATCCGGACAAACAGGTGTTGCTGGATGTCTGGGAAGTCTCGGCGTTCACCGGCGAGCCCCACGGCGCCGAAGGGCAACCGTTGGCCTGGGTCACGGGCCGGGAGCTTTTGAACCATGAGTTCCCGGCGGCCAACCAACCGATTATCGCGGCGGCCCGTTTGCCGGGCGAATATTTGATCACCCCTGAAGGCCTCGAAACGCCGCAGTTGCTGCGCGGCATGCAAAAGGCTATTGCCGGCGGGATCAAACTGCTCCAGCTGCGCGCCCCCAACGGCTACGACCCGCAATACCGCGATCTGGCGGTGGATGCGGCAGGATTGTGCGCCGGCAAGGCCCAGTTGATGCTCAAGGGGCCCTTCGAATGGCTGGGGGATTTTCCTTCCGCCGGTTGGCACATTACCGCCGCGCAATTGCGCAAGCATGCTGCGGCCGGTCGTCCTTTCGGCAAGGACCGTTGGTTGGCGGCGTCCTGCCACAACGCCGAAGAGTTGTCCCTGGCGCAGCAGATGGACGTGGACTTCGTGACGCTCTCGCCGGTGCAACCGACCCAGACCCATCCCGAGGCCCAACCGCTGGGGTGGGAAGAGGCTTCGCGGTTGATTGAAGGCTTTAACCGGCCGGTGTATCTGTTGGGTGGGGTCGGGCCTGACGAACGGCAGCAAGCCTGGGCAGCGGGCGCGCAGGGCGTGGCGGGGATTCGAGCGTTTTGGCCTGAGGCTTGATTGGGTGGGATGGCTGCCGGCCCCTTCGCGAGCAAGCCCGCTCC
>NZ_JABWQV010000442.1 GCF_014268615.1 Pseudomonas tehranensis
AATGCCCCGTATCGATCGATACGGGGCATTTGTTTTTTACCGGCGGCCTCGCTTGTGGCTGGCCGCGGTCACTCAGGCCAAGGCTTCGCTGCGCTTGCCCAGCAGACGATCGCACACCAGCGCAACCGCCAGGGTCATCACCGACGGCACGAGCCAGGCCAGGCCCTGCGCGCTCAATGGCAGGTGGGCCATTTGCGTCGGCATCCAATCCGCCAGTCCGGCGCCTTTAAGCGCATCGATCAGGCCGAACAGGAACGACACCAGCATGACCGGGCCGACAATGCGCCCCTGCTCATGCCAGAAGTCTTTGCAGAAGCTCAAGGCCACCAGGACAATGCACGGTGGGTAAATCGCGGTCAGGACCGGAATCGAGAAAGCGATCAGCTTGGTCAGTCCGAGGTTCGACACCAACAGCGAAAACGCCGCCAGGATGACCACCAACGTTTTGTACGACAGCGGCAAGACACGGCTGAAGTACTCGGCACAGGCGCACGTCAGGCCAACGGCAGTGACCAGGCATGCCAGGGAAATCAGCACCGCCAGGAAACCGCTGCCCAGGCTACCGAACGTGTGTTGCACATAGGCATGCAGCACCGCCGCGCCGTTGCTCGCGCCCGCGGCCACTTCATGGCTGCCAGAACCCAGGCGGAACAGACTGACATAGACCAGCGCCAGCCCGACCCCAGCGATCAGCCCGGCGATGATGGCGTAGCGGGTGATCAAGGCGGGCGATTCAACGCCCCGGGAACGGATCGCATTGACGATAACGATGCCAAACACCAATGCGCCCAGGGTATCCATGGTCAGGTAACCGTTGATAAAGCCTTGGGAGAACGGTGCCGCGACATATTCAGGGGTCGCCACGCCAATATCACCGGCGGGCAAGGCAAACGCGGCAATGCCCAGTACGGCCAGAGCGATGATTTTCAACGGTGCGAGAAATCGCCCGACAGTGTCCAGCAAGCGGCCCGGATAGAGCGAGATGAAGAACACCAGCAGGAAATACACCGCGCTGTAGAGAAACAACGCCAGCGGGCTTTCACCGGTCAACGGTGCCAGCCCGACTTCGAAGGAGACGGTGGCGGTGCGCGGCGTGGCGAACAGCGGCCCAACGGCCAGGTAGCACACAGCCGCCAGCAGCCCACCGGCAACCTTGCCGATAGGACTGCTCAAGGCATCCATCGCCCCGCCGACCTTGGCCAGCGCAACGACCGTGATGACCGGTAGCCCAACCGCCGTGACCAGAAAGCCCAGCGCCGCCATCCAGACATGGGGCCCGGACTGCAAACCGACGATGGGCGGGAAGATGATGTTGCCTGCCCCGACGAACAGGGCAAATGTCATGAAACCAAGCGCCAGGATGTCCTGACCTTTCAACACTTTCATTTTAAGGAAACCACACTGCTGAATCGGAATTTAGAGAGGGACTTCCCTTGAGGATGGAGGGAAATGCTGCCGATCCGTATAAGACCAACCCGTTAGGCGCTCCGCTTCCTTGTGGGCAGCGGTCGCAAAAATGGCGGGTAGCCTAACGAATTAGTGTGAGTAACGCACTGTTGCGGGGCGAACTATCCGATGCACGACATCTTCGTGTCGCGTTTACGTATCTTTTTTACCTTGCAGATCAAAAGATCGCAGCCTTCGGCAGCTC
>NZ_JABWQV010000443.1 GCF_014268615.1 Pseudomonas tehranensis
GCGGGAGCAAGCTCCCTCGCCACAAAAGCGCGTTCACACAGAGGTTGCGGTGCCAGGGACAGTACTTGCCGACCTCACTATAAAAAAGACAATCGGAGACACGCCATCATGGCTTTGGATTTAATCGTCGTTCTCATCTATGCCACCGGCATGATTGCCCTGGGTTGGTACGGCATGCGCCGCGCCAAGACCCGTGACGACTACCTGGTCGCCGGGCGCAACCTCGGCCCGGGCTTTTACCTGGGCACCATGGCCGCCACCGTTCTGGGTGGCGCCTCCACCATCGGCACGGTGCGGCTGGGCTACGTCCATGGGATTTCCGGGTTCTGGCTGTGCGGCGCCATCGGTCTGGGCATCGTCGGCCTGAGCCTGTTTCTTGCCAAACCGTTGCTCAAACTCAAGATCTACACCGTGACCCAAGTGCTGGAGCGCCGCTACAACCCGGCCGCGCGCCACGCCAGTGCGCTGATCATGCTGGTTTATGCGTTGATGATCGGCGCGACCTCGACCATCGCCATCGGCACGGTGATGCAGGTGTTGTTCGGCCTGCCCTTCTGGGTTTCGATCCTGGTGGGCGGCGGCGTGGTGGTGCTGTATTCCACCATCGGCGGCATGTGGTCGCTGACCCTCACCGACATCGTGCAGTTCTTGATCATGACCGTCGGCCTGGTGTTCCTGCTGATGCCGATGTCCATCAGCGATGCGGGCGGTTGGGGCGCGATGGTGGCGGCCTTGCCGGCCAGCTACTTCGATTTCACCGCGATTGGCTGGGACACCATCCTCACCTACTTCCTGATCTACTTCTTCGGCATCTTCATTGGCCAGGACATCTGGCAACGGGTATTCACTGCCCGCAGCGAAGGTGTGGCGAAGGTAGCTGGCACCGCCGCCGGCCTGTACTGCGTGCTGTACGGCCTGGCCGGGGCATTGATCGGCATGGCGGCCAAGGTATTGCTGCCGGATCTGGAAAACGTCAACAACGCCTTTGCCAGCGTCGTTCAGACCAGCCTGCCCAACGGCATTCGCGGGCTGGTGATCGCCGCGGCCCTGGCAGCCTTGATGTCCACCGCCGCGGCCGGCCTGCTGGCAGCCTCCACCACCGTGGTCCAGGACCTGCTCCCGCGTCTGCGCCAGGGTCGTGAAAGCGGCAATGGCGACGTTCATGAAAACCGCATCGCGACCCTGCTGCTGGGTGTGGTGGTGTTGGGCATTGCTTTGGTGGTGAGCGATGTGATCAGTGCCCTGACCCTGGCCTACAACCTGTTGGTGGGCGGCATGCTGATTCCGCTGATCGGTGCCATCTACTGGAAACGCGCAACCACCGCCGGCGCGATCACCAGCATGTCACTGGGCTTTCTCACTGCGCTGTTCTTCATGATCAAGGACGGCCTGGATGCCAACACGCCGATCTACTACAGCCTGAGCGTGGCGCTGGTGAGTTTTGTGCTGGTCAGTCTGTTGTCGCCACGGTCGAAGGTGATGGCCAAGGCGGTCTGAAAGCAGTTTTTCTTCGAGGGTGTGGCGTCGGTGGCCACACCTTTTTTTTGCCCTTTTGTATCGCTCAGTTCCGGACGATGAATACCCTGTGGGAGCGAGCCTGCTCGCGATGG
>NZ_JABWQV010000444.1 GCF_014268615.1 Pseudomonas tehranensis
CCTGTGGGAGCGGGCTTGCTCGCGAAAGCGCTTTTGCAGACTGCAGGTTTCTTTTGTTGTACCGGTTACTCGTCTTTCTTCATCAACCCGGCCAGTGCGGCAAACGGGTTGTGGGTCGCCTTGGCGATTTTCGGGGTGCTCAGGGAGCCGTCGCCGAAATATTGCTGGTCGGTGTAACGCGAGTGTTCGTTGTCGTGGCAGTACAGGCACAGCAGTTCCCAGTTGGAACCGTCCTGCGGGTTGTTGTCGTGGTTGTGGTCGCGGTGGTGAACGGTCAGTTCACTCAGGCGCTTGCCGGAAAACTCACGGGCACAACGGCCACAGACGTGGGGGTACATTTTCAGGGCTTTGTCGCGGTAACCCATTTCCCGGTCACGCTGGGCATCGGCGAGGATGCGATCCAGCTTGGCGGTGTTGGACGGTGGCGTTGACGAACTCATGGGTTCACCTTTGTAAAAAAAGACTGATGACGGTTGAACAGAGTTTAGCTCAGCCCTTGAGCTTCTCGGCAATCCAGATGGTGTGGCGGGTGCCTTTGTTGCCGTGGGCGAAGACTTGCACCTCTTCGGCCTTGAAGCCGGCCTTTTTCAGTTTGTCGGAAAACTGCCGGTCGGCGCTGGCCGACCATACTGCCAGCACTCCCTTGGACCGCAGGGCCTTGGCGCAGGCGGCCAGGCCGCCGGCTGAATACAGCCAGCTGTTGGCTTTCTGCGTCAGGCCTTCGGGGCCGTTGTCGACGTCCAGCATGATGGCATCAAAGCCCTGGGGTTCGGCTTGCAGCACCTTGGCCACATCTTCCATGCGGATCACGGTACGCGGGTCCGACAGGGGTCGACCGGCTTTTTCGCCCAAAGGGCCACGGTTCCACTCCACCACGCCGGGCACCAGTTCGGCTACCACCACTTCGGCGCTTTTGCCCAGGTGCTTGAGGGCCGAGGCCAGGGTGAAACCCATGCCGAGGCCACCGATCAGTACACGCGAGCCGGGACGGCCGGCAACCTTGCGGCATGGAATCTCTGCCAGGGCGTCTTCGGAGCCGTGCATGCGCGTATTCATCAACTGGCCGCCGTCGCCGCCCTGGATCTTGATAACGAAGTCGTCGCCGTACTCGAACAGGCACAGGGCTCCGCCGTTGTCAGGGATGGGGGCGGTGTCCAGCAGAACGAAACGTTTCATGGATGTCTCATGCAAAGGAGGGGCAAAGCGGCGCGGTAAGGACTAGCCTGAAGACAGACAATCGCCACGGAGCCATTGATGAAGCGCACCATTCTAACGGCCATTGCCCTGGCAGCGCTCTCGATAAGTTGGGTGCAGGCCCAGCAGCCCACGATTCCGGTAAGCCCACCGAGCATTCCCGGTTCGCCCGGCACGCCTACACCGATGCCATACCCGCCGGTCACGCCCAGCGGCGTGCCCACGCCCGGCCCTGGAAGCGGACCGCCGTTGCTGCCGCCCATCGAAATGCCCAAGCCGCCCAAGGACCAGCCGATACCGGGCATGGAGCCGAAACCGCCAAAGGCCAAGTCGCCGGGTGGGTAGATCCTGGAAAGGTTGAATGATGCAACCCTGTGGGAGCGAGCCTGCTCGCGATA
>NZ_JABWQV010000445.1 GCF_014268615.1 Pseudomonas tehranensis
GTGCCACCGCTTTCGCGAGCAAGCCCGCTCCTACAGGATATTTCAGGGTGGATCAGGCGCCGGCGATCAACTCCCGCGCTGCCTGGCTGTGATCAGCAATCAACCCCTTCAGGTCCAACCCCTCGATCTGCCCGTCGATGACCCGCCACTGCCCTGCGACCAACACCCGGTCCGCCCGGTCCGCGCCGCACAGCAGCAGGGCCGAGACCGGATCGTGACTGCCGGAGAAGCGCAGTTCGTCGAGCTTGAACAACGCCAAGTCAGCCTGCTTGCCCACCGCCAGCTCACCGATATCGCTGCGCCCCAGCAGTTGTGCCGAGCCGCGCGTCGCCCAGCCCAACACGCGTTGCGGGGTGATCGCCTGCGCGCCATAACGCAGGCGCTGGATGTACAACGCCTGGCGGGTTTCCAGGATCATGTTCGACGCATCGTTGGACGCCGAGCCGTCTACGCCCAGGCCCACCGGAGCGCCGGCGGCGCTGAGTTCCAGGGTCGGGCAGATGCCCGAGGCCAGGCGCATGTTGGAGCTCGGGCAATGGCAGATGCCGGTGCCGGCGGCGCCGAGACGGGTGATTTCCTCAGGATTGAAATGAATGCCGTGGGCCAGCCAGGTGCGCGGGCCGAGCCAGCCGACGCTGTCCAGGTAGTCCACGGTGCGCAGGCCGAAGCGTTGCAGGCAGAAGTCCTCTTCGTCGAGGGTTTCGGCCAGGTGAGTGTGCAGGCGCACGTCGAGTTTCTCCGCCAGCTCGGCGCTGGCGCGCATGATTTCGGGCGTGACCGAAAACGGTGAACAAGGCGCCAGGGCAATCTGGATTTGCGCACCGTCGCCGCGCTCATGGTATTGGCTGATCAACCGCAGGCTGTCCTCGAGAATCACGTGGCCCTGCTGCACGGTCTGTTGTGGCGGCAAGCCACCGTCGGCCTCGCCCAGGCTCATGGAGCCGCGGGTCAGCATCGCGCGCATGCCCAGCTCACGGACACTTTGCACCTGCACATCGATGGCATTTTCCAGGCCCTCGGGAAACAGATAGTGGTGATCGGCAGCGGTGGTGCAGCCAGAAAGCAACAGTTCGGCCAGCGCCACTTTGCTCGCCAGGGCGAGCTTTTCCGGCGTCAACCGCGCCCATACCGGGTAGAGGGTTTTCAGCCACGGGAACAGGGGCTGGTTCACCACCGGCGCCCAGGCGCGAGTCAGGGTCTGGTAGAAATGATGATGGGTGTTGATCAGCCCCGGCAGGATCACATGTTCGCCTGCGTCGAAGACCGTGTCACAGGGCTGGGTGGGTTGTTGGCCGGCGCTCAGCAATTCGACGATCACGCCGTTTTGCAGGACAAGACCGCCACGGGCATCGAGGTTGTTGGCGGTGAAGATGGCGAGGGGACTTTTTAACCAGGTACGGGTCGCAGGCATGGTGGCCGGCTCCTCTGAAAGTGGGTTCAGGTTAGCCAGCTCAGTGATGCCCTGTCTGCTGATCCAGGGTCGCCCGTTGGGTAGGGCGAGGTGCTGAGTTTACTCAGGTTGCCTGGCACATTTCCAGAGTTCGCTGAGGCTCAAATATGGGGGCGAGCCTGCTCGCGATAGCGGTGT
>NZ_JABWQV010000446.1 GCF_014268615.1 Pseudomonas tehranensis
GGGAGCGAGCCTGCTCGCGATAGCGGTGGAACAGTCACACAAGATCCCAACCAGAATCACCGCTCGCGCATCGCCTCAGTCCGCGCTTTCAACACCGGCTTGAGCAAGTAATCCAGCACACTTTTCTCCCCGGTAATGATGTCCACCGTCGCCACCATCCCTGGAATGATCAACAACGGTTTGGCATCGCCGCCCAAGTGGTTTTTATCGGTGCGCACCTGGATCAGGTAGAAGCTGTTGCCCTTGTCATCGGTGATGGTGTCGGCGCCGATCAGTTCGAGCCTGGCGCTCATCCCGCCGTAGATCGTGTAGTCGTAGGCGCTGAACTTGACCATGGCTTTCTGGCCCGGATGCAGGAAGGCCACGTCCTGGGGACGGACCTTGGCTTCGATCAGCAGGTTGTCTTCCAGCGGCACGATTTCTGCCATGTCGCTGCCCGGCTGGACCACGCCGCCGATGGTGTTGACCTTGAGTTGCTTGATCACCCCATGTACCGGCGAGACCACGGTGGTGCGGGTCACGCGGTCGTCGATGGCAATGCTCGAAGCGGTGATTTTTGACAACTCCGTGCGTTTCTCATTGAGTT
This sequence comes from Pseudomonas tehranensis, assembly GCF_014268615.1. Lineage (GTDB taxonomy): Bacteria > Pseudomonadota > Gammaproteobacteria > Pseudomonadales > Pseudomonadaceae > Aquipseudomonas > Aquipseudomonas tehranensis. Next base: position 587 of record NZ_JABWQV010000446.1, read on the forward strand.
CCTTGGCCGCTTCGGAGCGGAAGGATTGTTCCGATTCGTCGATCTTGCTCTTGATCTCGTTGATCGCCGATTCGGCCCGAGGAATCGCCAGGGTCGTGGCGTTGAGCGAGCCACGGATTTCCACCGCGCTGCGTTTGAGCCGCAGGATTTCCACCGGCGACACGGCCCCGGTGCGCACCAGCGGCGCCGACATGTTCATTTCCTCTTGCAGCAAGGCCAGGCTGGAACTGAACTGGCCCTGCTTGGAGCGAAACTCCGCCAGCTCCTGGGTTTTCTGGCGCAGTTGTTCGGTCAGCGTCCGCTGTTCGCTGGCCAGGCGCCGCTGCCGTTGTTCATACAGCGAGCGTTCGTCCTCGGCCACCTGCGGGGCTTTGCTGATGACTTCAGCGGAAAGTTGGAACGGCCGGCCTTCGGCTTCGGCCGACAAGCGTTCCACTTGGGCGGTCAGCGCATAACGGTCGGCCTCGCTTTCGCCCTTGTTCGATAGAAACCGCGTGTCGTCCAGGCGCAGCAGGGTGTCGCCCTTGTTCACCATCTGCCCTTCGCGCACGAAGATCTCAGTGACGATGCCGCCCTCCAGGTTCTGGATCACCTGAATCTTGCTCGAAGGAATGGCCTTGCCTTCGCCGGTGGTGACTTCCTGCAAGACTGCCAGTTTGGCCCATACCAGTGCGGTGATGATCAACCCGGCCGCCAGCCACACGGTGACCCGCGAGCGCCGGGGTGAATCCTGCAGCGCGGCACCGGCGGTTTCCGGCATGAACTCGCTTTCAGCGCTTTTGCTGAAACTGCCGAAGTAGCTTCGGGCGGCAGAATCGGGTGTTTGAGCAGACATGATGCGATACCCGCCAGTAAGAAAAAATTAATCCGAACACATACCTGTGGTTTGAGAGGGGTATCTGTGGGAGTAAGGCTTGCCCGCGATGAAGCTAATGCGGTCTCACTGGAACCGAGGCGCCTGTATCGCGGGCAAGCCTTGCT
>NZ_JABWQV010000447.1 GCF_014268615.1 Pseudomonas tehranensis
AGCGGGAGCAAGCTCCCTCGCCACAGTTTCCGTCTCCAAATTACCGACCTCTGAGGACCCTGTTCGATCATCGAACACTTATTGCCCGATGCCTTCGGCTTTGTTTGACCAAATTAACCATCTAGTACAATTTATCTCCACCGGCTGAAATCCGCCGACCCCAACAATAAAAATGTGGAGAAATTGCCATGCCTCCGATCGTTCTGGTGCTCAACGGCCCGAACCTGAACCTGCTCGGCACCCGCGAGCCGGCCACCTACGGCCACGAAACCCTGGCCGACATCTCGTCGCTATGCGGTCGTGCCGCTGAGGAACTCGGCCTGGCGGTGGAGTTTCGCCAGACCAATCAGGAAGGCGAATTGCTGGACTGGGTGCATGGCGCACGCGGCCGGTGTGCCGGCATCGTCATCAACCCGGCAGCCTGGACCCACACCTCGGTGGCGATCCGCGATGCCCTGGTCGCCAGCGAAGTCCCGGTGATCGAGGTGCACCTGTCCAACGTCCACGCCCGCGAAACGTTCCGTCATCACTCCTTTGTTTCATCGGTCGCCATCGGTGTGATGTGCGGGTTTGGCAGCCATGGTTATCGCCTGGCGCTGGAGCATTTCAGTCAGCGGTTAAAGGGTTGATGAGCATGTCGAATATCACCGTGCTTGCCGGCCTGATTGGTGCGGGCATCCAGGCTTCGCGCACCCCTGCCCTGCATGAGCGCGAGGGCGATGCCCAGGGCATGCGCTACCTCTATCGACTGATCGATCTGGACGCCCTGGAACTCGACAGCGGCGCCCTGCCCGACTTACTCAAGGCCGCCGAGCATATGAACTTCACCGGCCTGAACATCACCTTCCCCTGCAAACAGGCGATCATCCCGTTGCTCGACGAACTGTCGCCCGAGGCCAGGGGCATTGGCGCGGTGAATACCGTGGTGTTCAAGGAGGGCAAACGCATCGGCCACAACACCGACTGCCTGGGGTTCGCCGAAGGGTTTCGCCGCGGCCTGGGTGAAGTGGCGCGCAAGCATGTGGTCCAGATGGGTGCCGGTGGCGCAGGCGCGGCGGTGGCCCACGCGCTGTTGGCAGAAGGCACACAGACGCTGAGCATTTTTGATGTTGAAGTCAGCCGCGCCGAAGCGCTGGCAAACAACTTGAATCAACACTTCGGTCCTGGCCGCGCCCGCGCCGGGCATGATTTGCCTGCCGCCATGGCCAAGGCGGACGGCCTGGTGAATACCACGCCCATGGGCATGGCCAAACTGCCGGGCATGCCGGTGCCGGTCGAGCTGCTGCGGGGCGAGTTGTGGGTCGCGGAAATCGTCTACTTCCCACTGGAAACCGAACTGCTGCGCAACGCCCGCGCGCTGGGTTGCCGCACGCTGGATGGCGGCAACATGGCAGTGTTCCAAGCGGTGAAGGCGTTCGAGCTGTTCAGCGGCGTCGCGCCGGATGCGCAGCGGATGCTGGAGCATTTCCAGAGCATGAATCACTGAACCCACCCTTGTGGGAGCGAGCCTGCTCGCGATA
>NZ_JABWQV010000448.1 GCF_014268615.1 Pseudomonas tehranensis
AAAAGATCGCAGCCTTCGGCAGCTCCTACACAGGGGTTACAGCTTCTGTAGGGTGTCGAGCAACACCCGAACCTTGGTAATCGACTCCTGGTACTCAGCCTGCCAATCCGAATCTGCGACAATCCCGCCGCCGCCCCAGCAACACACTTGCCCATCCTTGACCAGCAAGCTGCGGATGGCGATGGAACTGTCCATCTCGCCGCGTACGTCCAGGTACAGCAACGAGCCGCAATACAGCCCGCGGCGGGTCGGTTCGAGTTCGTCGATGATCTGCATGGCGCGGATTTTCGGTGCGCCGGTGATCGAGCCGCCGGGGAAGCTGCCCGCGATCAAGTCCAGGGCATCCTTGGCGTCGGCCAGCTCGCCGGTCACGCTGCTGACCAGATGGTGGACGTTGGGATAGCTTTCCAGGCTGAACAACTCCGGCACACGCACCGAGCCGATGCGGCAGGTGCGGCCCAGGTCGTTGCGCAGCAGATCGACAATCATCAGGTTTTCCGCCCGGTCCTTGGGGCTGGCCAGCAGCTCGGCGGCGTGTGCGGCGTCTTCGTCAGGGGTTGCGCCGCGTGGACGGGTGCCCTTGATCGGGCGGGTCTCCACATGACCTTCGCTGACCTTGACGAAACGCTCGGGTGACAGACTCAGCACCGCTCCGCCGTCTGGCAAGCTCTGGAAGCCGGAAAACGGCGTCGGGCAAGCCGCCCGCAGCGCCTGGTAGGCGGCCCAGGCATCGCCTTGGCACGGGGCGCGGAAGCGCTGGGCAAAGTTGACCTGATAGCAGTCACCGGCCTGGATATACGCCTGGATCCGTTCGAACGCCTGTCGATAGGCATCGCTATGGAGGTCGGGCGCCATGGGCACTTCAAGGCTGAAGGCGGTCACAGGTGCTGAGGTCGGCTGGCTGAAGAGCGCCATCAGGCGCTGGCGTTCGCTGCCGGCGCAGTGAGGGTGAAACACCAACTGGCTGGTCCCGGCCTGATGGTCGGTGACCAGCGCCCAGTCGTACACACCGAACCGCGCGTCGGGCAGGTGCAGATCGTCTTTGGCGTGGGACGGCAGGGTTTCAAGATGTCGGCCAAAGTCGTAGCTCAGGTAGCCGATCAGGCCGCCAGCGAAAGGCAACTGCACCGAGGCCGGCAGTACAGCTCGGCCCAGCTGCGTCAGATGAATACGCAAGCGTTGCAGGAAATCGGCACCGCTCTCACCTGACAACACCGCCAGTTGCTCCAGCGGCCAGGCACTGAGCAAATCATAGCGCCCGCGTTCGGCACTCGGCCGGCCGCTGTCGAGCAGCACACTGCCCGGGGCATGACGGATCACCGCGAAATACTCGGCGGGGTTGGCACGGTAGGGCAGTGGGTGTACAGAGCAGGTTGGCATGGGCGGGGTGGGTCAGCCGTTCAGGCGGGGTGGCGATTGTAATCCCTCTGTAGGATTTGCTCCTAGGGGGATGTCGGTATTGAACACGTCTTAAGGCTCAACGAGCCCGCGTGGCGAGGGAGCTTGCTCCCGCTGGGTT
>NZ_JABWQV010000449.1 GCF_014268615.1 Pseudomonas tehranensis
CCTGTGGGAGCGAGCCTGCTCGCGATGAAGCCAGCTCGGTCTAGACGGACAACCGCACCGCCAGCGCCGCCAACGTCACCAGCAACACCGGCACCGTCAGCACAATCCCGACCTTGAAGTAATACCCCCAGCCGATGCGGATATCCTTGCGCGCCAGCACATGCAACCACAACAAGGTCGCCAGACTGCCGATCGGGGTGATTTTCGGGCCCAGGTCGCTGCCAATGACGTTGGCGTAGATCATCGCCTCCTTCACCACACCAGTGGCCTGGCTGGCATCGATGGACAACGCACCAATCAGCACCGTCGGCAGGTTGTTCATGACCGATGAGAGCAATGCCGTCAACAGCCCGGTGCCCATGGCCGCGCCCCACACGCCATAGGCGGCGAAGCCGTCGAGCCATTGGGCCAGATAGCCGGTCAGCCCGGCGTTGCGCAGGCCATAGACCACCAGGTACATGCCCAGGGAGAAAATCACGATCTGCCACGGTGCTTCTTTCATCACCCTGCGGGTGGAAATCTTGTGGCCGTAGGCCGCAACGCCCAGCAGCAACGCCGCGCAAACGGCGGAAATCGCGCTGATGGGAATCCCCAGAGGCTCAAGGGCAAAGCAGCCCAGCAACAGGATCGCCAACACCGCCCAACCGGCATAAAAGGTTGCCTTGTCATGGATCGCACTCGCCGGATCGTCCAGTTGATGCGGATCGTAATCACGCGGGATATCACGCCGGAAAAACCACAGCAATATCCCCAGGCTGGCCGCGACGCTGACCAGATTCACCGGCACCATGACTGCGGCGTAACGGTTGAAGCCGATGTTGAAGAAGTCGGCCGAAACGATGTTCACCAGGTTCGACACCACTAGCGGCAAGCTCGCCGTGTCGGCAATGAAGCCGGCGCCCATCACGAACGCCAAAGTCGCTGCCGGAGAAAAACGCAGCGCCAGCAGCATCGAAATCACAATCGGCGTCAGGATCAGCGCCGCGCCGTCATTGGCGAACAATGCCGACACCAACGCGCCGAGCAACACCATGAAGGCAAACAGCTTGCGCCCACTGCCCCGCCCCCATCGAGCCACATGCAGGGCCGCCCAGGCAAAGAACCCGGCCTCGTCCAGCAACAGGCTGATGATGATCAGCGCGATAAACGTACCGGTGGCGTTCCAGATGATCTGCCACACCAGCGCAATATCACCGACCTGCACCACCCCGCTCAACAAGGCCAATACCGCACCGAGCGTCGCACTCCAGCCAACGCCAAGCCCCTTGGGTTGCCAGATCACCAGCGTAATGGTCAGCAGGAAAATCAACGACGCGAGGAGCATGCGCAACAGCCTTGGAAGGGAGTTTAGAAGAGGAAATCAGCAGTACCTGACCGGAGAATACCTTGACGACATTCGAGGCATCGAATTGAGTGCCGGACCGTCTGGGTGAGCGAAGTGCGAATATAGGGAGCTTCGAATCTTCAGTAAAGCCTGGGCCTGAAGTAAACCCGTGGCGAGGGAGCTTGCTCCCGCT
>NZ_JABWQV010000045.1 GCF_014268615.1 Pseudomonas tehranensis
GACGATCTTTTGATCTTTCGCTTGAGATTCCACGCCCAGCGCATGGATCAAGCCTTGTTCGGCGACAGCTCCGCCATCCCCTTGAGCAACTCAATCGGCAGCGGAAAAACGATGGTGGAAGTCTTGTCCCCGGCAATGGAACCCAGCGTCTGCATGTAGCGCAGTTGCATGGCGCCAGGCTGGCGACCGAGCATTTCGGCGGCTTGCATGAGTTTTTCCGAGGCTTGCAACTCGCCTTCAGCGTGGATCACCTTGGCCCGTCGTTCCCGCTCGGCTTCGGCTTGCCGGGCGATGGCGCGGATCATCGATTCATTGAGGTCCACGTGCTTGATCTCGACGTTTGCCACTTTGATACCCCAGGCGTCGGTCTGGGCGTCCAGCACTTGCTGGATGTCGCTGTTCAATTGCTCGCGCTCGGCCAGTAATTGGTCCAGGTCATGTTTGCCGAGGACGGCGCGCAATGTGGTCTGGGCCAGTTGGCTGGTCGCCATGAGGAAGTTTTCGACCTGGATGATCGCCTTCTGTGGATCGAGAACGCGAAAGTACAACACCGCGTTGACCTTCACCGAGACGTTGTCGCGGGTGATCACGTCCTGCGACGGTACATCAAGGACAATCGTGCGCAAGTCGACGCGGATCATCTGCTGCACCACAGGAATCAGCAGGATCAGCCCCGGCCCTTTGACTTGCCAGAACCGGCCGAGCTGGAAAACTACTCCGCGTTCGTACTCGCGCAGGATCCGGAATGTCGAGGCTGCCAACGCTATCAACAGCAACAACAGCATCGTGAAACCGATTTGCATACCCATCTCAGGCTCCTTGTGAATCAGCGGCGGCCACTTCCAGTAGCAAACCCTTGCGTGCAATGACCCGCACGGCCTGGCCAGGCCGCAGCGGCATTGCGCTTGTCACCTGCCAGCGTTCGCCCTCCAGCTGGACCCAGCCCTGATGATTGTTACCAGCCTGCAATGCGGTTACCGCCGTGACGCTGCCCAGTATCGTGGCATCGCCGCTGACGGGTTGGCGCGGTCGGGTTTTCAATGCGCGGACCAGCAGGACCGCGAGCAGCAAAGCACTGACCAGGCTTAAGCCGATCATCAGCGGAACAGGCACATCGGCGTCGGTCAGGATGATTGCGCCGATGACACACAAGATAATGCCGCCCAGCCCGACAACACCGTAGTTGGGCAAGACCGCTTCGGCGATCAGCAAGGCCACGCCGAAGGCAATCAGCCAAAAACCCAACGGATTGGCGGCCAGCAGCGCGAGACCATCGGCTGCGAACGCCGGCCCGCTGATGGCCAGCAATGCGGCCATCAAGCAGCGAATGTTCACTGGACCTCCGCAACGCATTCGTCGAGACGTTACCCAGAGTCTAGTCGAGTCAACGGTTGACTGAATTTTGATCAGTCCGACGGTCATCAAGAGGCTAGACTGCGGGGAATAACCCAGCCATCCGACCTATGCTCAGGAGTCCCGCATGGAATCCCCGATCCACAGCCTGCCCGCGCTGTTCAAACAATTGGGCCTGTCTGATGACCCCATTGATATCGACAAATTCATCACGACCCATTCACCCCTCAAGCCTGAACTGCACTTGGCTGACGCGTTTTTCTGGAGCACAAGCCAGCAGCAGTTACTGCGTGAAGAAATCCTCGAGGACGCGGACTGGGCGGAAGTGGTGGACCAGTTGAATGTGTTGCTGCGCAAGGGTCGCGACGAGTGACACGTCAGCAGAACCTGTAAGAGCGGGCTTGCTCGCGCATGCGTCGTATCAGCCAGCATCACCGACAACTGGCCTAGCGCTTCGCGAGCAAGCCCCCCACAGCGAAAGGTATTTATTCTTTATTGTTATTAATAAATATCCTCTTATTCCTTAAGTAATGTGGCTCGCCTCCCTATACTCGCCTGCAACAGACACGCAGGAGAGCCACCCATGCGCAACGAATCGATTCGCTACCTGATGGTGCCGGGCTGGCAAGGATCGCCGCAAAACCACTGGCAAACCCATTGGCAGAACAGCCTGCCCAATAGCGCCAGGGTGGAACAGGCTGACTGGTTGACCCCCCGCCGTGAAGACTGGGTTGCGGCGCTGGCCCAAGCCATTGCCGCCGACAACAGGCCGGTGATCCTCATTGCCCATAGCCTGGGTTGCATCACGGTGGCTCATTGGGCGGCCACCGCGCCTCTGCAACTGCTGCGACGGGTGCGCGGGGCATTGCTGGTGGCGCCCGCGGATGTCGAGCGCCCGACCTGCGCGCCGGCGCTGCGCAATTTCGCGCCGATTCCCCGCGAGCTGTTGCCGTTCCCAAGCCAAGTGGTCAGTTCCGATAACGACGAGGCGGTGAGTGCGTCGCGGGCTCTGGAGCTGGCGCATCATTGGGGAGCCGAGGCCGGGATCCTGGCCGGGGCCGGACATATCAATGTGAGGTCCGGCCACCAACGTTGGGAGCAGGGCTTCGCCTATCTCTATCGTCTGCAAAACCGCATGGAGCACCACGCCCTGCGTCGCGCCTGAATCACCCTTTGTCAGTGCCCTCGCGTCTTGCCGGCGGTGCAGGGCGGGAGTCCTAGCATGAGTTCACATGAACATTTTGGTCAGTCGTTGCTGACCTTTCCCGATGCGGAAAAAAGCCCCTTGAGTATCCGCGCCAAGGCGCTGGTGTTTGTTGACCCACGTTCGCGGCAGTTGCGCCAGGAACTGGAAGCATTGGCACCGCGCTCGGTCTCGGTGCTGATTCGCGGTGAAACCGGCACCGGTAAGGAACTGCTGGCCCGTCACATCCATCGCGAGAGCAGTCGTGGTGGTTTGTTCGTGTCGGTCAATTGCGGCGCCATCAGCCCGACCTATGCCGATGCCGAATTGTTCGGTTATGCCGCCGGCAGCCACAGTGGTTCAGCCAGTAGCCGGGCCGGGTGGTTCGGCTCGGCCAATGGCGGCACGCTGTATCTGGATGAGATTGGCGACCTGCCGTTGCCGATCCAGGTCAAATTGCTGGCTGCCCTGGAGAACCACGAAGTCATCCGCGTCGGCGCCCACCAGCCCAGCCCCGTGGACGTGCGATTGGTGGCGGCCACCAGCATCGATCTCGCGCAGGCGGTGGCCGCCGGGAAATTTCATGAGCGGTTGTATCACTACCTGGGTGAGGGCCGGCTCGAGTTGCCGCCCTTGCGCGAAAGGGTGGGCGATATCCTGTCCCTGGCCGAATACTTCCTGGGCATCTACAGCCAGCGCCTTGGCCTGGCCGTGCCGCTGATCAGCGAAGCGGCACAGCGTGCACTTGAACAGCACAGTTGGCCTGGCAATACCCGAGAGTTGGAGAACATCATTCATTTTGCGTTGCTGGTGAGCACCAGCGATCAAATATTGCCGGAACATCTCAATTTACCGGCGGATCAACCGGCACCCGCAACGGTGATTGAGCGAATGGTTCTTGAATGGATCAGGCAAGGTGACCGGCAACAACTTGAGCGATTAAAGACATGGATCGCTGGGGCCTGATTCCTGCGTTAATAATGTTACTGAATCATTTAAAAGCCGATGATCGATACATTGTCGGCATTGTTATCGCGCGAATCCCGTAATTAAGCGATATTTGGTTGTGCGCCCAGTTATAAGTTGTCATTCAAATAATTTGTCTGGGTTTTGATCTTGATTAGTGGCGCCGTGGTGATGGTTAATTAAATGGCGCAAGCAATGTGGTGGCCGAATTGGAAGTCTGCCACTCATCAATCAAGTAACGGACTAAGGATTTGGAAAATGGAACGTAATAATAATGAACCTGGCGTGGCGACATGGTCTGACCTGAAGAGCTTTAAAATTTTTTCAGTCTCGGGCGGCAATCAGTTATACCGCAACGGTTATCAGCAATTGAAGGTTAAAGTGGTTGTCGAGGCCGAAGACTGGCTCTGGGGCAGTGTCGCCATAAGCCAGTCCGAGCTGGACTCCATTGTTCTGGTTGATGCATTGACCGGATTGGCATTGACCAAAGACCGGTACCGCGGCCCCACCAATGACTGGAGGTACACCGAGGAGGCCAACCGTTTTCGTCAGCTTCCTCCTAATGGGCCCATCAAAGGCTCGGTGCCGCCGGGTGAATTTGTTTACACCAAAGATTTTTATGTCACGACCAGCTCCGATACACCGATAGATTTACAGGTGTGCATTACGCGAGCCGATGGCAAAAAGTTTCTATCTTCCAAGGCCAGCGAGTTAGGCTCTCTGGTATTGGTTCCACTGGCGCCCGCTGTCTACCGAAGTGAGCAGTACTCTGTTCGCGCCATCCCCGCCTACTATTCCAGCCAATCGCCTGATATCGCGAAGGTCGAGGCTTTTGTCCTGGAGTTGATCATTGACCAGCAGCGGATCGATTTTGTGACGGACTTCTATATGGGGACGCATCTTCAGATAGGAAGCTCGGACAACCGATACTCGGGTTATTACGTGGTGGGCTATGGCGCTGGCCGCGCAATACGAACGTCAGCGTATTTGAGTTGGGAGCGGCCGGATGCGGTAGGAAAGAATTTAAGCGAAAAGGGCGCGGTTGCATTCGTTCTGGCATTCGGGAAAAAGGGTGGGCCGGTGTGGGTCCGAGATCATAGAAACAGCGCTGCACTGGAAATGCGTGATGTATTTGGAAATCTCCATCAGCTGCGCGTCGGGATAACTGAAGCGACGTTGGCGGTCTGGGTCGCCCGGTAAATAAAAAACCATTTTCAAGGAAGAATAGATGAGTCGCTCATTTTCATTCAAAGAGCAGTTAACTTCGGCTGCCTTTAAGTTTGATAGTTTCATCCGTTCGGGTGTTGATCCTCGTACCGGCAGTTATAGTTGCAGCGTGGCGCTGGATGCAGCGCCCACTGACGCAGCCGACGGGCCGAAGGTACCGCTTACCCTTTCATATGATTCTTTCGATAATCAAAACATGGGTTTAGGCACCGGCTGGTCCCTGCGCACCTGCAGCTATGAGCAAAGCCGACGCAAGCTGACGCTGTCGAATGGCGTGACCTATCAGCTTCTGGTCAGCGAAGGTCAGGCCACTTTCAGGGATAAAAAGCTCGATAACCTGAACGTTACGGTGCAAGGCGATGAACTTGTCATTGAGCACATCGATGGGCGGACCGAAATACTCTCGCGCCCCTCTGCAACGGCTGACGAGTGGCTGCTGACGCATGCGTATTGCCCCAATGGCAAGCAAACGCGTTATGCCTACAGGCTCATCTCCGGACAGCGACGGCTGACGGAGGTTTATCACCAACACCACCGCCTGTTGAGTATCGACTACGCCCAGAACGGAGGAAGGCCACCGACCATTACCTTGTGGCCGGATATGCCTTCAAAGAGACTCCAATACCGGTTCGCGCTCAACAATGAACTACTCCAGCGCATCATTCTGGTCACGGCCGAAAATAATGAGTTGATGTGGTCTTTTGATTATCGGCGCATCAATGATTTTCTGCTGATGACCGAAGTCAGCCAGCCAAGCGGAGCCCGGCAGACACTCCGGTACCAGGCCGAGGGTCATAGGCTCCCCGCCGGGGCACCGGTGCCTTACCTGCCTGTTGTGTCTCAATCCATCATGGCGCCTGGCGGGGGCCAACCAGCGATCATTACCCGGTATGAATATTCCGTCAGCAACTTTCTAGGGCATGGTGCGGGGGTACGCTGGTCTGCCGAGCGTGATGTGCTGTATGACGTCAGTGGCAACTACCAATACTCCAGCACTCAGGTTCAAATGGTCGCGGGTACAAACGGTCCGCGTGAGTCTTCCCGAGTCATACGCACCTACAATCGCTTCCACTCGATGATTTCCCAGAGGACGATCAGTGGCAGCAAGATGCAGTTGCGGGAAATCGAATACTACGATGTGCCCAATCGGGCTTTCAGGGATCAGCCTCCGCAGTTCCAGATGCAGCGTGTCGTGCGCGACAGCTTCTTCGATACTCGCGCAACTCGCGTAAAAAGTCGGGTCGAGACCACCCATACCTCTTATGACGAACATGGCAATCTGCTGGAAAAAACCAGCCCGGGTGGTGTACGGGAAGTCTATGAGTATTTTCCGGCTCAAGGGAGCGCGGATTGCCCCGCCAGCCCCATAGGCGTGCCTTGTTTTCTGAAGCAGAAGTCGATTATCGCCTCGGCCGAGTTCGCCACCGCGCCGACCACCGTGGTTCGCTATACCTACAGCGAATTGCCTTCGCTGCTCGCGGGCCAGCGCTGTGTCCGGCTCGCCAGCGAGACACTCTGCGAGGAGGGGGTCGCCGAGCCCCGTGTGACGTGTCGATTGAAGTACGTGAACAACGTCAAGGACGCCTTTCATGGACGGCTGCAAAGCAAGGTCGAAACCGTGGGGGGCGTGCGCCGTAATCATCATTATGCGTACCGGCGTGAAGACGATAACGTTCGCACCGACCAGACCTTCCGCGCCGAAGGGCTGAGCCACTTGAGGCAGGAGTGGCATGACGTGTGCGGGTGGCTGGTCAAGACCGGCGAGTGCGGGGGCAATACCGTCAGCCTGGAATACGACTCATTGGGGCAACTGACCCGTGAAACGGTGATGCCTGACACGGGCCGCTCAGCGTCGCGTCAGTTCACCTATCAGGTGAGTGACGCCTCCAATGATGGTTTGGTCAGCGTCACCGTCAAGGATGCTCGCGGCGCCCTGACCGTGACCCGCAGCGATGGACTGGGTCGTACCGTGAAGGTCGAGAAGCAGGACGTCGACATGCCCGGCGCGCCCCTGCGGGTGATCTACGAAGCCCGATATGACGGCCTCGGACGTCTGCAGTCGGATGAACAGACCGACTGGTTCGACGGCGAGCCGAAAACCCTGGAAACCCACTACGAATATGACGAGTGGGGGCATCAGAACCGCACCATCCGCCGCGGGCATGAGGTCGCTCATGACGAAATCGATCCTGTGGCGCGCACGCGTACGGAGTGGAAGGAGGGCGGCGGCAAGACTCGGACATTCATCAACGCCCTGGAGAAACCATCGCGGGTCGAGCGTGTGGACCGTTCCGGCGTTGTGCGAGAGATAACCCTCTACGAATACGATGGTCTGGGACGGTGCATCCAGCAAACAGCCGCCGACGGTGCGGTGACCTGCTACACCTACGATCTGGCCGGCCGTGTGCTGAATACCACATTGCCCGACGCTACCTTGGTCGAGAAGAAATACGCCGCCCAGAGCCAGGGAGACTATCCCACTCAGATCAGTGTCAATGGCTATGTCCTGGGAACTCGTACCTACGACGGGCTGATGCGCATTACCACTAACCAGGCGGGTGGTCGTACCGAGCGGATGGTGTACGAGGGTTCCAGCAGGAACGCTGCGCAAAAGAGCACCGCTGCTGGAAAAACCTTGCAGTTCATCCTTGATCCGTTGCTCGAGGATGGCGTCACCAGCCGCTCCGGCAGCCAGGCGTCCGTCGCTGCCAGCCATCGATTCGACCCTCACACAGGGTTGCTCCAAGAGTCGGCCAACGCGCTGGTGCAACGGCGCATGGAGTACGGCCCTTCCGGCCGTCTCAGCCGGGAGTCGTGGGTGACGGCGCTCGACCGCTTCGACAGTGGGCAAACCTATTCGCTGATGGGCAAGCCGATTGGCTACACGGACGTCAGTGGCACGGTTCGCACCTGCGTTTATGATCAGACGGGACGCCTGACGGGCATCACCCAAGGTCCTGCCGCCATCCCCGCTCAGGAGCGCATCACGGCTACGTACTCGTACGATGCCCAGGAGCAGGTCAAGCGCATCACCGTCAGCGATCCTCGATCGGGCCTTTCGTTGGTCACCGATCTGGACTACGACGACTTTGGTCGCGAAATCCTTCGGCGTTCCTCCCAGGGAAATGACGTTGTCGAGGTGGCCCAGTCGTTCGGCCCGGGTGACAGGCTCAGCCAGCGTACGCTCAAGTCCAACGGGGTCTTGCGTGACGAGACGTTTGCCTATGACCTGCGGGGGCGGTTGACGCGTTACGCCTGTCAAGGCCAGCAGGCGCCAGTGGACGCCCAGGGTAAAGTTATCCTCTCGCAGGACTTTACCTATGACGGTCTGGATAACATCCGCCAGGTCGTCACGCATTTCGCAGGCGGCGTGAACACGGCAACGTATCGATATGACCTGGCGGATAAAACGCAACTGAGCGGCGTCAGCCACAGTCATCCCGACTATGCATCCGCCCAGTCGACTTTCCGCTACGACGACGACGGCAATCTGCTCAACGATGCCTATGGGCGTCAGTTGATCTACGACGAACTGGGGCGCCTGGAGAGTGTGGCTTCGGCTGACGCCAGGTCGATATTGGCGCGTTATCGGTACGATGCCTCTGACCGGCTTCATGCCGTTGAACGGGCAGGGCAGAAGCCGTGTCGGCGCTTCTACCGTGCCGAGCAGTTGTGCAGCGAAGTCACCGGGGAAGATAGCCGCAGCCTCCTGCACGAAGAGCGGCAGTTGCTGGCGTTGTCCCACGGCCAGGAGACGGTGCTATTCAGAACCGACGGCTGCGGTAACGTCTTGCAGGCACTGTCCGGCGGCGACAGCCCGCAGCATGCCTATTCGCCTTATGGGCAACGCGCGGCGGCAGACGGATTGGGCAGTCTGTTCGGTCTCGGCGGCGAGCCGCAGGATCCAGTGACCGGCTGCTATCTGCTGGGCAACGGCTATCGGGCCTACGATCCGGTACTGATGCGATTTCACCGGCCAGACAGCTGGAGCCCTTTCGATGGCGGTGGTCTCAATCCCTATGCCTATTGTCTCGGCGACCCGATCAATCTGAGTGATCCCACCGGCCATATCTCGACCTGGGGCTGGATCAAGATTGGCATTACCGCTGCTTTCGCCATCGCATCCGTTGCGTTCACCCTGGCGACCCTGGGCGCCTCCGCCCCCCTGGTAGGCATCTCGTTTTCGGCCGCAACGGCGTTGACGCTGGAGGTGGTGTCGGGTGCGGCATCGATCGCATCCATCGTGCTGGAAGAGGCGGCTCCGGACGCTGTCGCCACCCAGGTGCTGAGCTACGCCAGCCTGGCCTTGGGCGCCGTGTCCGGCGGGGCCTCCCTGACAGGAAAACTGCTGGGCAGAGGGACATCAGTCGCCCTGCGCAATACGGTCGAGTCGCTCGGTGACGCCGTGACGCTGGGCCGCAGCAACGCCATGCGCGGGACACGCATCGGTGGCTACGCCAAGGCTGCGAGTCCTTTGGTCCGAGGCGGCGGACGACGCAACCTCATTGCTGTGCAAAATGATCTGCGAGATGTGCTGACTGCCAAGGATGTGGTCAGCTATGCCCACTACCCGATCAAGGGCGCCATCTACACCGTCGATAGGGACAAGTACATTGAAAAGGCCCAAGCGTTTCTGGGACTGACGGGGGAAAGCCCCAGTAGCCCTCAACGGGGCGAGGCACCTGAGGATATCTACGGTGATATCCGGGAGCGAAGCTCGGATATCCGATTCGCATGAAGGGTGTCCTCAAGGTTTCTCACATATAAATAATCGTTATATATGGCTCGTAAAAAAATATTGTTGAGGTATAAAAAATATCGGTATCTTCCGTACCACGCCAGCGATAGCACTTCGCTGGCACTTCCATTTTTAGACCGTGGTCCATGACGACGGTGATCTTCGATAAGGACACTGCATGAAAAAGGTTCTGTTATTCACCGCTTTGGCAGCAGCCCTGACCACGGGGCTGGCCCAGGCGGCGGAGAAACTGGTCGTGGCGGCCACCCCGGTGCCCCACGCTGAAATCCTTGAGCTGATCAAGCCGGCCCTGGCCAAAGAAGGCGTGGACCTGCAAATCAAGGTGTTCACCGACTACGTTCAACCCAACGTACAGGTGGATCAGAAGCGTCTGGACGCCAACTATTTCCAGACCCTGCCGTACCTCAAGAGCTTCAACGAAGGCAAAGGCACTGATCTTGTGACCGTGATCGGCGTGCATGTGGAACCGTTCGGTGGTTACTCGAAGAAAGTCAAAAGCCTGGCCGAACTCAAGGACGGCGCGACCATCGCCATTCCCAACGAAGGCAGCAACAGTGGTCGTGCCCTGATCCTGTTGCAGAAGGCTGGTCTGATCGAGCTCAAGGACCCGAAAAACGCCCTGGCGACCCCCAAGGACATCGCCAAGAACCCGAAGAACTTCAAGTTCAAGGAGCTGGAGTCGGCCATGCTGCCGCGTGTGCTGGATCAGGTCGACCTGGACATGATCAACACCAACTACGCCTTGGAAGCGGGTCTTAACCCGGCCAAGGATGCGCTGGTCATCGAAGGTTCAGATTCGCCGTATGTCAACTTCCTGGTGGCCCGCCCGGACAACAAGGACAGCCCGGCCATGCAGAAACTGGCCAAGGCCCTGACCAGCCCGGAAGTGAAGGCATTCATCGAGAAGAAATACAGCGGCGCGGTACTGCCGGCGTTCTGATCGACAGCAAGGATTTGAAGTTTCAACGCCGACGGCTTTGCCAGCGTCGGCGTTTTTTTTGTGCCGACGCTCAGAACCCGCCGTCATCGACGCAGCTATGCAGGCGGTTTTTTCAATGCGCGGCGCAGGGCCACGAGCAGTTTGACGATGTCGCGTGGGTCGAGGTGTTGCGGGGTTTTCACGTCAGCCATGGTGATCTTCCTTGTGATGGGGCCAGACAGTCTGGCCATAAGCTGCGGTTCCTTGGAGAGGCCCGTCGAGAAATAGACCTGTCCTACAGCCAGTGGAAAAATAGCCTTCTTACTTGACCCCTGCAAATACCGTCGATCAATCCGGCCAGCTCCATGCCGGCGCATCCAGTATTCCCTGTCCAACGATTCCGGTCTGGCCCAGATCTTTCTCCAGCACGATGCAATTGCAGTCGCCGTCCTGCTGCAAGGCGGTGATCAAGCGCCGGGCGTGGGAAACCACCCAGACCTGGCAATTCTCTGAGGCCCGGATGATCAACCGCGCCAGGGCCGGCAACAGGTCCGGGTGCAGGCTGGTTTCCGGTTCGTTGAGCACCAACAGCGAGGGAGGGCGTGGAGTGAGCAGTGCGGCTATCAGCAGCAAATAGCGCAGGGTCCCGTCTGACAGTTCGGCGGCCGACAGCGGGCGCAGCAAGCCATGCTGGTGAAACTCGATGCCAAAACGCCCGCCTTGCAGTTTCTCGATATGCAGCCGGGCACCGGGGAATGCGTCGCTGATGGACGAATGCAGGGCTTGATCGTCGCCGATTTCCAGAATGGTTTGCAGGGCCGCGGCCAGGTCACGTCCGTCGTGGTGCAGCACCGGCGTGCGGGTGCCCAGTTGCGGCTGGCGCGCCGGGGCGTCGGCGTCGCTGCGAAAGTGATCGTAGAAGCGCCAGCGACGAATGAACTCGCGCATCTGTAGCACCTCCGGTGAGGTGCGCAGGCTGCCGACCTGATCGAACAAACTGTCAAAGGTGGGGGTGTGCTGAGCCAGGACGTCCCATGCGCGGCCATCCCGGGCACGGATCATGGGCCCGTTGCGATCCACCAGCAGGCTGGCGGGACGAAACACCGGGCCGGCCCAGATGCATTCGCGCTTGATTTCAGGGTCCAGCGAAAACGCGGACAAACTCGGTTCCGGCAGGCCGAGGGAAATCGAATAGCTGAAATCTTCCCCGGCAAAACCCAGGCGCAGACGTTTCGTGCTGAGCCGCACCGTAGCTCCGATGGGTACCTCGCCGTTGCGCATGCGCCGGCTGATCACTTCCGGGCCGGCCCAGAAGGTCGAGTCCAGCCCGCCTTCACGGGCCAGCGCGTTGACCACGCCACCCTGGGCCGTCTCCGCCAACAGGCGCAGGGCGCGATACAGATTGGATTTACCACTGCCGTTGGGGCCGGTGATCAGGTTCAGCCGGCCCAGGGGGATCACCAGTTTGTTGATCGAGCGGTAATTGGCCACCGCCAGTGTCTTGAGCATGGGCAAATTTTTCCTGCTGCCTGGAGGTGTAGGAGCTGTCGAGCGGAGCGAGGCTGCGATCTTTTGACCTTCGGCTTGAAACTCAACCGGCATCAAGGACAGATCGCAGCCTCGCTTCGCTCCTCAGCGCCTACAGGGAAAGCGTCAGTCTGCCTGATTGGCGCATCCATTGTGATCCTGTGCATCCGTTGAACCCTGTTCTAAGCTCACAGTCGTATCGTCACTGGTACGTCCGTACAACGCAAAGGAGTCTGCATGGCTGGTCCTCGAAGCAAAGTTTTGGTTGGCCTTGGCTTGTGTGCGTTGTTGGCCGGATGCGGTGATGAAACGCCCGAGGAAAAGGCCCTGCCGCGGGTTTTCGTGCAGGCAGCCGTGCCCACTGAATACGCGGCGTCGGTGACCCTCACCGGTGACGTCCAGGCTCGGGTACAGACCGATCTGTCGTTCCGCGTGGCCGGCAAGATCGTCGAGCGCAAGGTGGATGTCGGTGACCGGGTTTCGGCGCGACAGGTGCTCGCCCGGCTCGACCCCCAGGATCTGCAGACGCGTGTCGACTCCGCCCAGGCTCAGGTGGCCGCCGAACAGGCGCGGGTCAAGCAGAGTGCGGCGGCGTTCGTGCGCCAGCAAAAACTCTTGCCCAAGGGTTATACCAGCCAGAGCGAATATGACACGGCCCAGGCGCAACTGCGCAGCAGTCAAAGTGCGCTGACCGCTGCCCAGGCCCAGTTGGCCAACGCCCGCGAACAACTGAGCTATACCGCACTGGTCGCCGAGGCCCCGGGCATCATCACGGCACGGCAGGCGGAGGTCGGCCAGGTGGTACAGGCCACGGAACCGATTTTCAGCCTGGCTCAGGACGGGGAGCGCGACGCCGTGTTCAATATCTACGAGTCACTGTTGCGCGAACCACCCTCGGACCCCGCCATCGTCATTAGCCTGCTGGACAACCCGGCCATCAAGACCACCGGTACGGTGCGCGAGATCACCCCGGCGGTTTCCGCCGAAACCGGCACCGTACAGGTCAAGGTGACCCTCGACGATCTACCCGAAGGCATGCGCCTGGGGTCGGTGGTCAGTGCCACCGCCAAGTCTGCCGGCAAGACCGCCGTGGAACTGCCCTGGTCGGCGCTGACCAAGAACCTTCACGATCCGGCGGTGTGGCTGGTGGACGATGCAGGCAAGGCGCAGTTGCACAATGTCACCGTCGGCCGGTATCTCACCGGTAAGGTCATCATCAGCGACGGGCTCAAGGGGGGTGAGACAGTGGTCATCGCGGGTGGGCAATTGCTGCATCCCGGCGTGCGCGTAGAGATCGCTGAAAATACCCATGAGAAGTCCCCGACGGGAGTCCAGCCATGAAGCGTTTATGGATGGTCTCGTCCGCCTTGCTGCTGGCAGCGTGCTCGAAGGAAGAGCCGCCACCTGAGCCGGTGCGCCCGGTGTTGTCCATCGAGGTTCGCGCGCTCGACCAGCAAGCCCTTGGGCGCTTCGCGGGCAGTATCCAGGCCCGTTACGAGAGCAATGTGGGGTTCCGCGTGCCGGGACGGATCGCCAGCCGCAACGTCGATGTCGGCGCTGAAGTGAAGAAGGGTGACCTGCTCGCCACTCTCGACCCCACCGACCAACAGAACCAGTTGCGCGCCGCCCAGGGCGACCTGGCGCGGATCGAGGCGCAGTACATCAATGCCCAGGCTAATGCCCGTCGCCAGCAGCAGTTATTCGACCGAGGTGTCGGCGCCCAGGCGCAACTGGACATTGCCCAGACCGACCTGAAAACCACCGCCGCTTCCCTGGAACAGGCCCGTGCCTCGGTGGAACAGGCGCGCGACCAGCTCAACTACAGCCAGTTGCACAGCGACCACGATGCAGTCGTCACGGCCTGGAATGCCGAGGCCGGGCAGGTGGTCACGGCCGGCCAGCAAGTGGTGACCCTGGCTCGCCCGGACATCAAGGAGGCGGTGATCGACCTGCCGGCCGGCCTGGCGGAGCGTCTGCCCGCCGATGTTGTGTTCGAGGTTGCCGGCGAACTGGACCCGAGCATCCGCACGACCGCCACCGTGCGCGAGATCGAACCCCAGGCCCAAAGTGCGACCCGCACGCGCCGCGCACGCCTGACCCTGGGCGACACACCGCCAGGCTTTCGCCTGGGCACGGCCATCAGCGTGACCCTGAGCTCAACCATCGAGCCGCGCATAGAGCTGCCGCTCAGTGCCTTGCAAGAGGTCGATGGCACCACGCGGATCTGGCTTGTCGATCCGCAGAGTCAGACCGTTTCCCCCCGTGAGGTGAGGATTCTCAGCCGCTCCACCGACTCGGTGCTGGTGGCCAATGGCATCAAGCCCGGCGACCGTGTGGTCAGCGCCGGTGTGAACAGCCTCCAGCCGGGGCAGAAAGTGAAACTCGACGAGGACGCACGATGAAAGGGCCTTTCAACTTATCCGAATGGGCCCTGCGGCATCAGTCGTTTGTCTGGTACTTAATGTTCGTCGCCCTGTTGATGGGGGTGTTTTCGTACATGAACTTGGGGCGCGAAGAAGACCCCTCGTTCACCATCAAGACCATGGTCATCCAGACCCGTTGGCCCGGCGCGACCCAGGAGGAAACCCTCAAGCAGGTCACCGACCGCATCGAGAAAAAACTCGAAGAGCTCGACTCCCTCGACTATGTCAAAAGCTACACCCGGCCAGGGGAGTCGACGGTGTTCGTGTACCTGCGCGATACCACCGGCGCCGAGGAAATCCCCGAAATCTGGTACCAGGTTCGCAAGAAAATCGACGACATCCGTGGTGACTTCCCCCAAGGCCTGCAGGGCCCGGGATTCAACGATGAATTCGGCGATGTGTACGGGTCGGTCTATGCCTTCACCGGCGACGGACTTTCGATGCGTCAGTTGCGCGATTATGTGGAGCAAGTGCGTGCCGAGATCCGTGAGGTACCCGGTCTGGGCAAAGTCGAGATGGTGGGCGAGCAGGATGAAGTCCTGTACCTGAATTTTTCGACCCGCAAGCTCGCCGCGCTGGGCATTGATCAGCGCCAGGTGGTGCAGAGCCTGCAATCGCAGAACGCTGTGACCCCCGCCGGGGTGATCGACGCCGGGCCGGAGCGGATTTCCGTACGCACCTCCGGGCAGTTCCAGTCGGAAAAGGACCTGGCCAACGTCAATCTGCGGCTCAATGATCGTTTTTATCGACTGGCCGACATCGCTGACATCCGTCGCGGTTATGTCGACCCCGCGACCCCGATGTTTCGCTTCAATGGCACGCCGGCCATTGGCCTGGCCATTGCGATGAAGAAGGGCGGCAACATCCAGGAATTCGGCAAGGCACTGCACGCGCGCATGAGCGAACTGACCGCCGATCTGCCAGTGGGCGTCGACGTGCATACCGTGTCGGACCAGGCGGAAGTGGTGGAGGAAGCGGTCGGCGGTTTCACCAGCGCGTTGTTCGAGGCGGTGATTATCGTGTTGGTGGTCAGCTTTATCAGCCTTGGCTTTCGGGCCGGACTGGTGGTGGCCTGCTCGATTCCGCTGGTATTGGCGATGGTCTTTGTGTTCATGGAATACAGCGGCATTACCATGCAGCGGATTTCCCTCGGTGCGCTGATCATCGCCCTCGGCCTGCTGGTGGACGACGCGATGATCACCGTGGAAATGATGGTCACGCGCCTGGAGAAAGGTGAAACCAAGGAGCAGGCCGCGACCTTCGCCTACACCTCAACAGCGTTCCCGATGCTCACCGGGACGCTTGTGACCGTGGCCGGGTTCGTGCCGATCGGCCTGAACGCCAGCTCCGCCGGCGAGTACACCTTTACCCTGTTTGCGGTGATTGCCGTGGCAATGTTGGTGTCCTGGATCGTCGCGGTGCTGTTCGCGCCGGTGATCGGCGTGCATATCCTCAGCACCAATGTGAAGCCCCACAGCGCCGAGCCGGGGCGGATCGGTCGAGCGTTCAATGGCGGCTTGCTGTGGGCGATGCGCAATCGCTGGTGGGCCATCGGCATCACCGTGCTGCTGTTTGTGTTGGCGGTGTTTTGCATGCGTTTTGTGCAGAACCAGTTCTTCCCGTCTTCGGACCGCCCGGAAATCCTGGTGGACCTGAACCTGCCGCAAAACGCTTCGATGGACGAGACCCGCAAGGCGGTCGATCGCCTGGAGGCGACGCTCAAGGGCGACCCGGACATCGAGCGCTGGAGCACCTACATCGGTGAGGGCGCGATTCGTTTCTACCTGCCGCTGGACCAGCAGTTGCAGAATCCGTACTACGCGCAGCTGGTGATCGTCAGCAAGGGCCTGGAGTCGCGCACGGCCCTCACCGAACGCCTGCAAAAGCGTCTGCGCGAGGACTTCGTCGGCATTGGCAGCTATGTGCAAGCCCTGGAAATGGGCCCGCCGGTAGGGCGGCCGATCCAGTACCGGGTCAGCGGCAAGGACATCGACCAGGTGCGCAAGCACGCCATCGAACTTGCCAGCGAACTGGACAAGAACAGCCACATCGGCGAAATCATTTATGACTGGAACGAGCCGGGCAAAGTGCTGCGTATCGACATTGCCCAAGACCGGGCACGGCAACTGGGATTGTCTTCGGAAGACGTGGCCAGGCTGATGAACAGCATCGTCAGCGGTTCGCCGGTGACCCAAGTCAACGACGACATATACCTGATCAACGTGGTCGGTCGTGCCGAAGACGCCGAGCGCGGTTCGCCGGAGACCCTGCAGAACTTGCAGATCGTCACGCCGAGCGGCACCTCCATTCCGCTGCTGGCGTTCGCCACAGTGCGCTATGAACTGGAACAACCCCTGGTGTGGCGTCGCGACCGCAAACCCACCATTACTATCAAGGCCGCGGTGCGCGATGAAATCCAGCCCACCGATCTGGTGAAGCAACTGCAACCGGCCATCGATAAATTCGCTGCCGGCCTGCCGGCGGGCTACAAGGTCGCCACCGGGGGCACGGTGGAAGAAAGCAGCAAAGCCCAAGGGCCGATCGCCAGCGTCGTGCCGCTGATGCTGTTTTTGATGGCGACCTTCCTGATGATCCAGCTGCACAGCGTGCAGAAAATGTTCCTGGTGGCCAGCGTCGCGCCCCTGGGGTTGATCGGCGTGGTGCTGGCGCTGGTGCCGACGGGCACGCCCATGGGCTTTGTGGCGATTCTTGGGATACTTGCGCTGATCGGCATCATCATCCGCAACTCGGTGATCCTGGTGACCCAGATCGATGAGTATGAACGTGACGGGTACGAGCCTTGGGACGCGGTGGTGCAAGCCACCGAACACCGGCGTCGGCCGATCCTGCTCACCGCGGCCGCCGCGAGCCTGGGGATGATCCCGATTGCTCGGGAAGTGTTCTGGGGGCCGATGGCCTACGCGATGATTGGCGGGATCATCATCGCCACCCTGCTGACGTTGTTGTTCCTGCCGGCGCTGTATGTGGCCTGGTACAAGATTCGCGAGCCCAAGCGCGACTGATCGTGCGGGCCTAAGGCATAAGGGCTGCTGTGCTGCCCATCGCGAGCAGGCTCGCTCCCACATTGGATCTCGGCTGTACGCAACACGTGTGGCCGCTGAGATCTACTGTGGGAGCGAGCCTGCTCGCGATGCGGGCGCCTGGTCCCCTCTATTTACGCAACAACCGCAACCCATTGAACACCACCAGCAAGCTCACCCCCATGTCGGCAAACACTGCCATCCACATGGTGGCAACCCCGGCAAAGGTGAATCCCAGAAAGATCGCCTTGATGACCAGCGCCAAAGCGATGTTCTGTTTCAGGATGCTCGAAGTCTGTCGCGACAGGCGGATGAACGCCGGAATCTTGCGCAAGTCATCGTCCATCAGGGCAACATCGGCGGTCTCGATGGCGGTGTCGGTGCCCGCCGCCGCCATGGCGAAGCCGATCTCCGAGCGGGCCAGGGCAGGGGCGTCGTTGATGCCGTCACCCACCATGCCGACCCGATGACCCAAGGCATACAGGTCTTCGATCGCTTGCAGCTTGTCGCCCGGCAACAGATCGCCTCGGGCCTGATCGATGCCCACCTGCGCGGCAATCGCCTCGGCGGTATGGGCGTTGTCGCCGGTGAGCATCAAGGTCTTGATGCCCAGTTCATGCAGCTGCTCGATGGCTTCGCGGCTGGAGTCCTTCACCGTGTCGGCGACGGCAAACAGCGCCAGGGGGCCTGAGTGGTCGAGCAACAGCACCACGGACTTGCCTTGTTTTTCCAGGGCGAAAAGTTTCTCTTCCAGCTCGGGGGAGCACAGGCCTAGGTCCTCCACTAACCGGTGATTGCCCAAGTGATAAGTCTGGCCGTTGATATCGCCGCGCACACCACGCCCCGGCAGCGCTGCGAAGTTATCCACAGCATGCGGCGCCAACTGGTTATCCACAGCTGCGTTGGCGATCGCGTGAGAGACCGGATGGTCGGAACGGGCGGCAAGACTGGCGGCCAAAGCGGGGGCGGCCGCTTCCACCGTCGGGTCGAGTGGGAGGTAGTCGGTCTGCACCGGCTTGCCATGGGTGATCGTGCCGGTCTTGTCCAGGGCTAGATAGTCGAGCTTGTGGCCGCCCTCCAGATACACGCCGCCCTTGATCAGAATGCCTTTGCGCGCCGCTGCGGCGAGGCCGCTGACAATGGTCACCGGGGTGGAAATCACCAGCGCACATGGGCAGGCCACCACCAGTAACACCAGTGCCCGGTAGATCCAGTCGAACCAGGTCGCCCCCATGAACAGCGGCGGGATGATTGCCACCGCCAGGGCGAGGGCAAACACCGCAGGGGTGTAGATTTTCGAGAACTGATCGACGAAGCGCTGGGTCGGGGCGCGGGAGCCCTGGGCCTGCTCCACGGCGTGGATGATCCGCGCCAGGGTGGAGTGGTCGGCTGCGGCGGTCACGGTGTATTCCAGTTCACCGGCCTGGTTGATGGTGCCGGCGAAGACCTTGTCGCCCACGGTTTTTTCCACCGGCAGGCTCTCGCCGGTAATGGGCGCCTGGTCGATGGTGGAGCGACCGGCGACGACGTCCCCGTCCAGACCCACCCGTTCGCCTGGGCGAACCCGCACCCGTGCGCCGAGGTTGATGGCCTTGACCGCTTGCACCTGCCAGCTGCCATCGGCCTGCTGCACAGTGGCCTGTTCCGGGGCCATTTGCATCAGGCCGCTGATGGCGTTGCGCGCCCGGTCCAGGGACTTGGCCTCGATCAGTTCAGCCACCGTGAACAGGAACATCACCATCGCCGCTTCCGGCCATTGGCCGATCAGCACCGCACCGGTCACCGCGATGCTCATTAGTGCGTTGATGTTCAGGTTGCGGTTTTTCAGGGCGATCCAGCCCTTTTTGTATGTGCCGAGACCGCCGCTGAGGATTGACACCAACGCCATTAGCGCGACCACCCACTCCGGCGCCGAGTTGGTGAAATGGATCACTTCGGCACCCAGGGCGGTCACACCCGACAGCGCCAGCGGCCACCAGGGCTTGGCCTGGGCGGGCAATTCGCTGGTTTCTTTTACCTGGCCAGGGGCCAACGGCTCGGCCTGCATGCCCAGGGACTGGATCGCATCAATGATCGGCGAGTCGTTGGGCAAGTCGTGAGTCACGCCCAGCACGCGGTTGATCAGGTTGAATTCCAGTTGGTGTACACCTTCAAGTTTGCCGAGCTTGTTCTGGATCAGCGTCTGTTCGGTGGGGCAGTCCATGGCCTGGATGCGAAAACTGCTCAGCCGAGCGCCGTCCGTCGGGGCCTTGCCGAGCTTGACTACCGACGGTGCCGCTTTCGCAGAGCAGCAGGAATGCCCGTGGTCATGGCCGTGGTCGGGCTTGTGGGTGTGAATGGAATCGCTCATCGGGTTACGTCCGTGAAAAGTGCCTGTTGCACAGTAAAGACCCTGTAGCCACTATAGGGTCAAGCATCTGTTTTGGAGGCAACGCCATGAAGATCGGCGAACTGGCAAAAATCACCGACTGCCAGGTCGAAACCATTCGCTACTACGAGCGCGAAGGCTTGCTGCCGGAGCCGGCCCGCAGCGATGGCAATTATCGTGTCTACACCCAAGCTCATGCCGAGCGGCTGACGTTCATCCGTAACTGCCGCACCCTGGACATGACCCTGGAAGAAATCCGCAGCCTCCTGACCCTGCGTGACAGCCCCCAGGACCAGTGCGAAAACGTCAACGCGCTGATCGACGAACACATCCACCACGTCAAGGCGCGCATCGACGGTCTGCTGGCCTTGCAGACACAACTGATCGACCTGCGCCATCGTTGTGGTGAAGGGCCGGACCTGGATCAATGCGGGATCTTGCAGCGCTTGGAAGTGAGTGGAGCGGTGGTGCCGGAGGTGGAGCCTTCACATGTGGGGCGTAGTCACGGGCATTGAGAGCCCCTGCCTCGATCTTGAAATACATGCAAACCAATGTGGGAGCGAGCCTGCTCGCGATAGCGGCCTATCATTCAACGTCAATGTTGAATGTAATGACGCCATCGCGAGCAGGCTCGCTCCCACAGGGATAATGGCGGCTCAGACCGCCATCGGCGCGGTCATCGGCGCGTGGTGCTGGTAGCCCTCGAGGGAGAAGTCGCTCGGCTCCACCAGTTCCAGCCACTCCGGCTGGTACACACCGGTCTTGGCGAACTCCGGCACGCGCTCGGAAATCACCAGTTTGGGCATCGGGAACGGCTCGCGGGTGAGCTGTTCGTTGAGCATGTCCAGGTGGTTTTCGTAGACGTGGGCGTCGCCGATGAAATAGGTGAACCAGCGTGGCGTGTAGCCGGTCAGGCGACCGATCAGGCTCAGCAGCGCGGCGCCTTCGGTGAGGTTGAACGGCGTGCCCAGGCCCAGGTCGTTGGAGCGGATGTAGAGGGTCAGGGAAATTTCCTTGGTCTCGACATTCGGGTGGAATTGGTAGAGCAAATGGCAGGGCGGAAGGGCCATTTCATCGAGCTGGGCGCAGTTCCAGCCGTGGAACAGGATCCGCCGGCTGCCCGGGTCCTTGATGATGGTGTCCACGCACTGGCGCACCTGGTCGATGGCTTTGTACAGCACCACGTAGGCCTGACCGTTTTCTTCGCCCTCGGCGATCTGCCGGTATCCCTGAGCCAGGGTTTGCTCGATGGCTGCCGGGTTGCTCACAGGGATCTGCTTGTAGGCCGGCCACTTGCGCCATTGCACGCCGTAGATCTCGCCCAGATCGTCTTCGCCCTGGCGAAACGGGTTGGCCAGCCATTGGGCGTTTTCGTTGGCGTTCTGATCCCAGACCTTGCAGCCCAAGGCACGGAATTGGGCGGCGTTGTTCACGCCACGCAGGAAACCGCACATCTCGCCGATGGCCGACTTGAAGGCCATCTTGCGCGTGGTGATGGCCGGGAAGCCGTCCTTCAAGTCATAGCGCAACATGGCGCCGGGAAAGCTGATGGTGTTCACACCCGTGCGGTTGGCTTGCTTGGTGCCGTTCTTGATGACGTGGGCCACCAGATCGAGATATTGCTTCATGGGTTACCTGTGTCCTTGAACCCGGGGCCAGCGCCCCGGGGTTCGAATTTAAATCTTGGCCGCCGCAGCCGGCGCACGATGATAAGCCAGCCAGATCAGCGCTAGGCCACCGACGATCATCGGCAGGCACAAGACCTGACCCATGGTCAGCCAGTTCCATGCCAGATAGCCGAGTTGGGCGTCTGGTACGCGGACGAATTCAACGATGAAACGGAAGATCCCGTAGAACAGCGCGAACATGCCCGACACGGCCATGGTCGGCCTTGGCTTGCGCGAGAACAGCCACAGGATGGCAAACAGTGCCACGCCTTCGAGCGCGAACTGATACAGCTGCGAAGGATGACGGGGCAGCTGCGCCGGGTCGCTGAACGGCGGGAAGACCATCGCCCATGGCACGTCGGTGGCCTTGCCCCACAATTCAGCGTTGATGAAGTTGCCGATGCGCCCGGCCCCCAGGCCAATCGGCACCATTGGGGCGACGAAGTCCATCAGCTCGAAAAACGATTTGTTGTTGCGTTTACCGAACCACAGCGCTGCCAGCATCACGCCGATGAACCCGCCGTGGAACGACATGCCGCCCTTCCAGACTTCGAAGATCAGCGTCGGATTGGCCAGGTACGCGCTCAGGTCGTAGAACAACACGTAACCCAGGCGTCCGCCGACGATCACGCCCATGGATAGCCAGAACACCAGGTCCGAGAGCTTTTCCTTGTTCCAGGTCGGATCGAAACGGTTGAGCCGGTGCGACGCCAGCAGCCAGGCGCCGCCGATGCCGATCAGGTACATCAGGCCGTACCAGTGGATTTTCAGCGGGCCGATGGCCAGGGCCACCGGATCGATCTGCGGGTAAGGCAGCATTGATATTCCTCGTAAACGTCAAAAATATCCGGGCGACGCTGCCACCTCGGGATTAAGCCAGGATTGCGTCAGAGCAGAAAACTCAAGCCCACGCTGAACAGCAAAGCGGCGAACAGCCGTTTGAGCAAGCGCGGTGACAGGCGATGGGCCAGTCGCGCGCCGAAGCGGGCGAAGACCATGCTCGTCAGGGCGATGCCCAGTAGCGCCGGCAAATAAACAAAACCGAGACTATGAGCCGGCAGCAGCGGATCTTGCCAGCCCAGAATCATGAAACTTAATGCACTGACCAGGGCAATCGGCAAACCGCAGGCCGATGAAGTCGCCACCGCCTGTTGCATCGGCACGCTGCGCCAGGTCAGGAACGGCACGGTCAGTGAGCCGCCGCCGATGCCGAAAATCGCCGAGGCCCAGCCGATCACCGTCCCCGCCACGGTCAACCCGACCTTGCCCGGAACTGTGCGGCTGGCCTTGGGCCGCAAGTCCAGGCCCAGCTGTACGGCGACAATCAGGGCGAACACGCCGATGATTTTTTGCAGGTTCGGGCCGGAAATCGCTTCGGCAGTGACGGCTCCGAAACCGGCACCGATCAGAATGCCAACGGTCATCCAGGCAAAAATCGGCCAGCGCACCGCGCCTTTGCGCTGGTGCTCGCGCACGGCATTGACCGAAGTGAAGATGATCGATGCCAGGGACGTGCCGACCGCCAGGTGCGTCAACACCAGTGGGTCGAAGCCCTGCAAGGTAAAACTGAATACCAGCACCGGGACGATGATGATCCCGCCACCCACGCCGAACAGTCCGGCCAGCACGCCGGCACAGGCGCCGAGCAGCAGATAGAGCACAAATTCCACCAGCGTCCCTCGCCCATCCTCGAAACAAGAGCGGCATGGTAACGGATCCATGGCCTTGGGCTCCACTCAAGGCGATGGATGCCGGGGCGATGTCTGGGTAGAGTGAAACCCACA
Organism: Pseudomonas tehranensis; assembly: GCF_014268615.1. Taxonomy (GTDB): domain Bacteria; phylum Pseudomonadota; class Gammaproteobacteria; order Pseudomonadales; family Pseudomonadaceae; genus Aquipseudomonas; species Aquipseudomonas tehranensis. The sequence continues at coordinate 23,218 of NZ_JABWQV010000045.1, forward strand.
ACAGCTGTGCTCGGCTTTATTTTCAATGGGACTACCTGATGTGCCTGATCGTATTTGCCTGGCGCCCCGGCCACGCCCGGCCGCTGATTGTGGCGGCCAACCGCGATGAGTTCTACGCGCGCCCGACCTTGCCCCTGGCGCAATGGCCTGACGCCCCTGATGTCCATGCCGGTCGCGATCTGGAGGCCGGGGGGACCTGGCTTGGCGTCGGCGCCGATGGCCGCTTCGCTGCCCTGACCAACATTCGCGACCCGGGCCAGCCGCCGGGCTTCAAGTCCCGTGGTGAACTGGTGGCGCGGTTTTTGAGCGGAAATATTTCAATTGCCGATTATTTGAGCGAAGTCGTACCCCGTGCCAGCGAGTTTGGCGGGTTCAACCTGCTGCTTGGCGATGGTGCTGAGCTATGGCATTTCAACGCCCGCGATACCCAGCCACAGCGACTGGCCGAAGGTGTCTACGGTTTGTCGAACGCCGGGCTGAACACGCCATGGCCCAAGCTGCTCAAGGCCCGGGCGGCGCTGGTCGAGGTACTGGACGATCCGCAGCCTCAAGCCTTGTTGGCGCTGCTGAACGACCCGCAGCCGGCCCCGGTAGCCGAACTGCCGGACACCGGCGTGGGGCTGGCGACCGAGACGCTGTTGTCGAGTGTGTTCATCGCCAGTCCTGCTTACGGGACGCGAGCGAGTACCGCGCTGATTGTCCATGCCGATGGGACGCGGCATTTGGTCGAGCGCAGTTATGGGCCGCTTGGGGGGCATTTGGGGGAGGTTGAGCTTAAGGTCTGATTTTGCGCTGTCATTGCTGGCCTCATCGCGAGCAGGCTCGCTCCCACATGGGATCTCGGTCACTCACAAAGTTTGTGGTCACTGAAGATCTACTGTGGGAGCGAGCCTGCTCGCGATGGAGGCACTGAAATGTCAGAGGGTCTTGTTCGAAGCCGGATTGATCATCCGCGCCAACCCAAGGTTCTTCAGCGCCAGTTGCAAGGAGCTGTGGATCACCTGCGGGTTATCGATCGTCATCACTTCGGCCAGCAGTTCCTGGGCCTTGCTGAGGTTGATCTGACGCAGCATCCACTTCACTTTCGGCAGGTTGGTGGCGTTCATCGACAGACTGTCAAAGCCCATCGCCATGAGCAGCACCGCCGCCGCCGGGTCCCCGGCCATTTCGCCGCAGATGCTCACCGGCTTGCCTTCGGCATGGGCATCGCGGACCACGTTCTGCAGGGCTTGCAGCACGGCCGGGTGCAGGTAGTCGTACAGGTCGGCGACCCTCGGGTTGTTGCGGTCCACGGCCAGCAGATATTGAGTCAGGTCGTTAGAGCCCACCGACAGGAAGTCCACCTGCCGGGCCAGTTCCTTGGTCTGGTACACGGCTGCCGGAATTTCGATCATCACCCCGACTGGCGGCATCGGCACGTCGGTGCCTTCGTCGCGCACTTCGCCCCACGCCCGGTGGATCAGGTGCAAGGCTTCTTCCAGCTCATGGGTGCCGGAAATCATCGGCAACAGGATGCGCAGGTTATTCAGGCCTTCGCTGGCCTTGAGCATGGCGCGGGCCTGGACCAGGAAGATTTCCGGGTGGTCGAGCGTCACACGTATCCCGCGCCAACCCAGGAACGGGTTGTCTTCCTTGATGGGGAAGTAGGACAGGGATTTGTCCCCGCCGATGTCCAGGCTGCGCATGGTCACCGGTTGCGGATGGAAGGCGGCCAACTGTTCGCGATAGATCGCCAGCTGTTCCTTTTCGCTGGGGAAGCGCTGGTTGATCATGAAGGGCACTTCGGTGCGGTACAGGCCCACGCCCTCGGCGCCGCGCTTCTGCGCCCGGGCCACGTCGGCCAGCAGGCCGGTGTTGACCCACAGCGGCATGCGGTGGCCGTCGAGCGTCACGCAAGGCAAATCCCGCAGCGCATCCAGGCCCAGGGACAGTTGCTTTTCTTCCTCCACCACATCGGCAAATTGTTTGCGCAGCAACTCGGTGGGGTTGGTGTAGACCTCGCCGTGGTAGCCATCGACGATCATCTGGATGCCGTCGACCTTTGAATACGGCAGGTCCACCACGCCCATGACCGTCGGAATGCCCATGGCGCGGGCCAGGATTGCGACGTGGGAGTTGCCCGAGCCCAATACTGAGACCAGACCCGCCAGCTTGCCTTCAGGCACCTCGCCGAGCATGGCCGGGGTCAGTTCTTCGCTGATCAGGATGGTGTTATCGGGATAGACCAGGGTCTGCTGACGTTCCTGCTGCAAGTAGGCCAGCAGCCGGCGGCCGAGGTCCTTGACGTCGGAGGCGCGCTCGCGCAGGTAGGCGTCGTCCATCAGTTCGAAGCGGTTGACGTGGTCGGTCACCACCTGGCGCAACGCACCCTGGGCCCACTGACCGGTTTTGATGACCGTGGTCACCTCGCTGCCCAGGGAGGCGTCGTCGAGCATCATCAGGTAAACGTCGAACAGCGCGCGTTCTTCGGGGCGCAGCTGCGTCGCCAGTTTTGCCGACAGGGCGCGCATGTCGGCGCGCACGCCCTCGATGGCCGTCTTGAATAGCGCCAATTCGGCGGTGATATCGCTGATGGTCTTGTCCGGCACTACGTCGAGGTCGGCGGGTGGCAACATGACCACCGCCGTACCCACTGCCGCGCCTGGAGAACCTGGCACGCCGACGAACTTGGCTTCCTGGATGCCCTTGCCCTGGCGCCCCAGGCCGCTGATCGACCCGGTGGCTTCGGCGTGAGCGATAACCCCGGCCAATTGCGCGCTCATGGTCACGAGGAAGGCTTCTTCACCTTCGTCGAACTGGCGACGCTCTTTTTGCTGGATGACCAACACGCCGACGACGCGGCGGTGGTGGATGATCGGCGCCCCGAGGAACGAGGCGTAGCGTTCTTCGCCGGTCTCGGCAAAATAACGATAGCGGGGGTGATCCGCGGCATTTTCGAGGTTCAGCGGTTCTTCGCGCGTGCCGACCAGACCGACCAGACCTTCATTGGGCGCCATGCTGACCTTGCCGATCGAGCGCTTGTTCAAGCCCTCGGTGGCCATCAGCACAAAACGGTTGGTCTCGGGGTCCAGCAGATAGACCGAGCAGACCTGGCTGCCCATGGCCTCTTTGACGCGCAATACAATAATCCCCAACGCCGCCTTGAGATCCTTGGCGGAGTTAACTTCCTGGACGATCTTGCGCAGCGTATTGAGCATGGCTCGGGGTCGAACTCCGTCGTCAGTCGCGCGTCAGCAGGCGCGGGGCAAGCTCTTTGAGGGCGCGTCGGTATACCTCGCGCTTGAATGTCACCACCTGGCCCAACGGATACCAATAGCTGACCCAGCGCCAGCCATCGAACTCCGGTTTACCGGTCAAATCCATCCGCACCCGCTGCTCGTTGGAGATCAGGCGCAGGAGAAACCATTTCTGCTTCTGGCCGATGCACAGCGGTTGGCTATGCGTTCTGACCAGGCGTTGCGGCAAACGATAGCGCAACCAGCCCCGGGTGCAGGCGAGTATTTCGACATCTTCTCGCTCAAGCCCCACTTCTTCGTTCAACTCGCGGTACAAGGCCTCTTCGGGCGTCTCCTGAGGGTTGATCCCACCCTGGGGAAACTGCCAGGCGTCTTGATTGATACGGCGAGCCCATAGCACCTGCCCTGCATCATTCGTAAGAATGATCCCCACATTGGGTCGGAAACCATCGGGATCGATCACGGCAACAACCTCGCAAACGCATGTCGCCGCATTGTTCCACAAAGGTTGTGAAAGCAGCAACGAGCCTTCCTACCTTATGTGCACTCTTGTGAAAAGTCCGTATTCTGGACGCCTTTCTTCAGATTCTTCAGCGAGTAACTGCAATGCGGCTGGCTTTATTCGACTTGGACAACACCTTGCTGGGCGGCGACAGTGACCACGCCTGGGGCGATTACCTGTGTGAGCGCGGCTTCCTCGACGCCGTTACGTACAAGGCGCGTAATGATGAGTTCTATCAGGATTACCTGGCTGGCAAGCTCGACAACGCCGAGTACCTGAATTTTTGCCTGGAAATCCTTGGCCGCACGGAGATGGAGGTGCTGGCACAGTGGCATCTGGACTACATGCGCGACTGCATCGAACCGATTGTGTTGCCACAGGCGATCGAGCTGTTGAGTCAGCACCGTGAGGCCGGCGACAAGCTGGTGATCATCACCGCCACCAATCGCTTCGTCACCGCACCGATCGCCGAGCGTCTGGGCGTTGAAACCCTGATCGCCACCGAGTGCGAAATGATCGATGGGCGCTACAGCGGGCGCAGTACGGATGTCCCGTGCTTTCGCGAGGGCAAGGTGACCCGGCTGAACCGTTGGCTGGAAGAAACCGGGCATTCGCTGGAGGGCAGCTACTTTTATAGCGATTCGATGAACGATCTGGCGTTGCTGGAGGTGGTGACACATCCGGTGGCGGTGGATCCGGACCCGAATCTTAAGGCCGAGGCCGAGAAGCGGGGTTGGCCGGTGATTTCGTTGCGCGGCTGAGATTGTTATCGCGAGCAGGCTCGCTCCCACAGGGGA
>NZ_JABWQV010000450.1 GCF_014268615.1 Pseudomonas tehranensis
TATCGCGAGCAGGCTCGCTCCCACAAGGGTCATGTGCGGTTCACAAGATTCCATGCGGCAATAAAAAACGCCCCTGATTCCAGGATCAGGGGCGTTTTTTTGTCAGGCGCGAATGTTACTTCGCTTGAACACCTTCAAACGTAACGTACAGCTCGACCACGTCGGACGCTGGGCCCAGGTCTTTCTGCTTGCCGAAATCGGAACGCTTGATGCTGGTGGTCCCTTCGAAGCCGGCACGGTAGCCGCCCCATGGGTCCTTGCCTTCACCCAGGAAGGTGGCCTTGACCACGACAGGCTTGGTCACGCCCAGCAGGGTCAGGTCACCGGCCACGTCGGCAGTTTCCTTGCCATCAGCGTTCTTGCCGGTGGACTTGACGCTGGTGGACACGAAGGTGGCCTTGGCGAATTTGCTCGCGTTCAAGAAGTCAGCACTGGCGATGTGCTTGTCGCGCTCGGCGTGGTTGGTGAACACGCTGGCGGTGTTCACGTTGAACTCGATCTTGCTGTCTTCAGGCTTGGCGGCGTCGAAACTGAACTTGCCGTCGATGTCCTTGAAGGTACCGGTGATGTAGCTATAACCCAAGTGGCTGATCTTGAAGTCGACAAAGGCGTGCTGGCCTTCCTTGTCGACCACATAGTCGGCAGCCATGGCCTGACCGGCCGACAGCAGGGCAGAACCGATTGCCAGGGCGGCGAGCGTTTTTTTCAACATGCTTTCTATTCCTTTGGAGTCGAGGTTGAACATCAGGCTTGGCGTCCCAGCATGCGCTTGAGGGTCGCGTCACGGTCGATAAAGTGGTGTTTCAATGCTGCCAACGCATGAAGGCCGGAAAAAATTACCAGCGCCCATGCCAGGTAGAAGTGGATCTGGCCGGCGACGTCTGCCTGATCGGGCAGTCCGGACACCAGCGCGGGTACTTCAAACAGTCCAAACACCGGAATCCCGACACCGTCTGCGGTGGAAATCAGGTAACCGGCAATCATCACGGCGAACAACCCGAGATACAGTGCGCTATGGCCAAGCTTGGCGCCGACGCGGGTCAGGCGGCCATAGGTTGGCAAGGTCGGTGGTGGCGGACTGACAAACCGCCAGACCACCCGCAGCAACATGACCGCCAGCAGCACCAAGCCAATGCTCTTGTGCAAGTCCGGCGCGTCTTTACGCCAGGAGCTGTAGTAATCCAAGCCGACCATCCACAGCCCCAGCGCGAACAGCCCGTACACCACCAGTGCAATGCCCCAGTGCAAAACGATGCTGACCCAGCCATAGCGAGAAGAAGAGTTGCGTAGCTGCATTGCTCATATCCTGTGAAAACTGCGACCAAGACTAGCGAGTTATCTATCGATTTAAAGCGGAAATTTTTGCTTTGAAATATCGAGAAATACGATGAAGAGTTTGGGTTTGATGGGTTAAGGAAAGATTAAAGCCAATACGATGCGTTATATCAGGGTGTCAGGGATTTACCAGGTGTGGGAAAGGGCCCTTTCGCGAGCAAGCCCGCTCCC
>NZ_JABWQV010000451.1 GCF_014268615.1 Pseudomonas tehranensis
AGCCCAGCGGGGATAAATCCCCTCACCACAAGGGCCGCGCTCCTCCTGGCTGACCAACACATTCCCACATCCCGACTTTTAAGATTGACCCGGCAACTTTATTTCGTTTGCCGGGCGCCTCTGCTCGCGGCTTAGATAAAGGGAATCTTTCCTTCTTCCGAGCCGTCATCCATGAGCAGCGAAACCATCAGCCAATCGATTTCCATCGTGCACCCCGTCAGTCTCAGCCACGGCAAAAATGCCGAGGTCTGGGACACCGACGGCAAACGCTACATCGATTTCGTGGGCGGCATCGGCGTGTTGAACCTCGGGCACTGCCATCCCCGTGTCGTCGAAGCTATCCGCGAACAAGCAACCCGGCTGACGCACTACGCCTTCAACGCTGCCCCACACGCGCCCTACATCGAATTGATGGAGCGCCTGGCAGCGTTTGTCCCGGTGGATTACCCGGTCAGCGGCATGCTCACCAACAGCGGCGCCGAAGCCGCGGAAAACGCCTTGAAGATCGTACGCGGCGCCACCGGCCGCACAGCCGTCATTGCCTTTGATGGCGCTTTCCACGGCAGAACCCTGGCCACTCTCAATCTCAACGGCAAGGTCGCGCCCTACAAACAGAAAGTCGGCGTACTGCCCGGACCGGTCTATCACCTGCCCTACCCCAGCAAGGACAACGGCGTCACCTGCGAAGAGGCGTTGAAGGCCATGGAGCGGTTGTTCAGCGTCGAGATCGACGTGAATGACGTGGCGTGTTTCATCGTCGAACCGGTGCAGGGCGAAGCCGGTTTCCTGCCGATGGATATTGCCTTTGCCCAGGCCCTGCGGCGGTTCTGCGACGAGAAGGGTATCGTGCTGATCATCGATGAAATCCAGTCCGGCTTCGGCCGCACCGGCCAGCGCTTTGCGTTCTCGCGACTGGGCATCGAGCCGGACCTGATACTGCTGGGTAAAAGCATTGCCGGCGGCGTCCCCCTGGGAGCCGTGGTGGGGCGCAAGGCGCTGCTGGACAATCTGCCCAAAGGCGGCCTGGGTGGCACTTATTCCGGCAACCCCATCGCCTGCGCCGCCGCCTTGGCCACCCTGGAGGCAATGACCGATGCGAACCTGCAGGCTTGGGGCACACAACAGGAAGAGGCAATTGTCAGCCGCTATGAGTCATGGCGCAGCCGCGGGCTGTCACCTTACCTGGGCCGCCTGACCGGCGTCGGGGCGATGCGCGGCATCGAATTGGCCCATGCCGACGGCAGCCCGGCATCGGCGCAACTGACCCAATTGCTGGCCCTGGCGCGGGACTCGGGCTTGCTGCTGATGCCCAGCGGTAAATCACGGCACATCATTCGGCTGCTGGCCCCGTTGACGACTGAGGCGACGGTGTTGGAAGAAGGGCTGGATATTCTGGAAGCTTGCCTGGCGAAGCTGCCTTGAAATACAGATTCTCCTGACCACACAAAAAACCTGTGGGAGCGGGCTTGCTCGCGAAGG
>NZ_JABWQV010000452.1 GCF_014268615.1 Pseudomonas tehranensis
TTCGCGAGCAAGCCCGCTCCCACAGGGGGTATCTCAACCCAAGCGGTGTTTCAACAGCACTTGGGCCCGGCCTTGCCACCGTAACGGGCTTCCTGGCGTTCGCGGAAGAACGCCTCGTAGTCCATCAGCGGCTTGTCCGGGTGTTTGCTTTGCATGTGCTCGACGTAGTTGTCGTAGTCGGGCATGCCGACCATCAGGCGGGCGGCCTGACCGAGGTATTTACCGAGGCGACTCAAGTCATTGAACATCGTTGCAATCCTCGATTCAGGCGTCCGGCACAGCCTGGAATGGCGCTTCTTTATCCGTGCGTTCCTTGTGACCCCAGGCGGCGATGCCGACCTTGAGCGCGTAGAACAGGATGCTGAAGACCACCAGCAGGAACAACACCGTCAGCGTTGCGTTGGTGTAGGCGTTGTACACCACATGTTGCATCTGCTCGATGCTCTTGGCCGGGGCCAGGATCTGGCCGGCAGCCAGGGCATCGTTGTATTTGCGCGCCAGGGCCAGGAAGCCGATCGCCGGGTTGGCGTCGAACAGCTTGATCAGGCCCGCCGTGGTGGTGCAGATCAACAGCCAGACCGCCGGCAACATGGTCACCCAGACGTAGCGCTGGCGCTTCATCTTGATCAGTACCACGGTGCCGAGCATCAGGGCGATACCGGCCAGCATCTGGTTGGAGATGCCGAACAGCGGCCACAAGGTGTTGATGCCGCCCAGCGGATCGATCACGCCCTGGTACAACAGGTAGCCCCACAGCGCCACACAGCCGGCGGTGGCGATCAGGTTGGCGACCCAGGATTCGGTCCGCTTGAGGGCTGGGACGAACGAGCCCAGCAGGTCCTGCAGCATAAAGCGCCCGGCACGGGTGCCGGCGTCTACCGCCGTGAGGATGAACAACGCTTCGAACAGGATCGCGAAGTGGTACCAGAAGGCCATGGTGTTCTCACCCGGCAACACCGAGTGCAGGATCTGCGCGATGCCCACCGCCAGCGTTGGCGCACCGCCGGCACGGGCCAGCACGGTGGTCTCGCCAATGTCATTGGCCACCGCCTGCAGCGCTTCGGGGGTGATTGCAAAGCCCCAACTGCTGACCGTCTGCGCCACGCTCACCACATCGCTGCCGACGATCGCCGCCGGGCTGTTCATGGCGAAGTACACACCCGGCTCGATCACCGAAGCGGCGACCATGGCCATGATTGCCACGAACGACTCCATCAGCATGCCGCCGTAACCGATGTAACGGGCGTTGACTTCGTTATCGAGCATCTTCGGCGTGGTGCCCGAAGAGATCAGCGCGTGGAAACCCGAGACCGCGCCACAGGCAATGGTGATGAACAGGAACGGGAACAATCCGCCCTTCCACACCGGCCCGGTGCCGTCAGTGAACTGGGTCAGTGCCGGCATTTTCAGCTCGGGCATGGTGATCAGGATGCCGATCGCCA
>NZ_JABWQV010000453.1 GCF_014268615.1 Pseudomonas tehranensis
CGCTATCGCGAGCAGGCTCGCTCCCACAGTAAAAAATGCATGCCGTTTAATGCTCAATGGAAATGGAGTTGTCTTTATGGGCCCATGGCTCGATAGCATCACTGGCTGGCTGACCGCCAACCCACAATGGCTGGCGGCGGCGGTGTTTATCGTTGCGTGTGTAGAGTGCCTGGCCATCGCCGGGTTGATCGTGCCGGGTACGGTGCTGTTGTTTGCGGTCACGGTACTGGCCGGCAGCGGAGCGTTGTCGCTGGGCGAGACTTTGCTGCTGGGCCTGCTGGGCGGTTTGCTGGGGGACTTGGTGTCGTATTTCCTGGGCAGACATTTTCACCAGAACATCCGGCGCCTGCCGGGACTGCGGCATCATCCAGAATGGATGAGCGCGGCAGAAAGCTATTTCCAGCGCTACGGCATCGCCAGCCTGCTGGTGGGGCGCTTCATCGGCCCGTTGCGGCCGATGTTGCCGATGGTGGCCGGGATGTTCGACATGCCCTTCCCGCGCTTCGCCGCCGTCAGCCTGCTGGCCGCCACCGGCTGGAGCGTGGCGTATCTGCTGCCCGGCTGGGCCACTGGCGCAGCGATCCGTCTGCCGTTGCCCGAAGGTTTCTGGCCACAGGCCGGTGTCGTGATTGGCAGCATCGCGGTGATGATCGGGCTGAGCGTCAACAGCAGCCTGCGGCGCCATCGCCATGCCGCAGCGCTGATCGCAAGCCTGGGCCTGCTGATCCTGATCGGGCTGTTTCTCGGCTTTCGCTATCTCACCGCGTTCGACCAGGGGCTGGTGGCGCTGGTCCAGGAACATCGCAGCCCGACACTGGACGAAATCGCCGTGACCTTCACGCTGATCGGCGAATTCCACTACATGCTGATTTTCAGCGCCCTGCTGACCGGGTTGCTATTGCTCGCGCGCCAATGGCGCCAGGCAATCTTTGCCGGGGCCACGCTGCTGTTCACGGCCCTGGCCAATACCGGCACCAAGCACTTTTTCGCCCGTGTACGCCCGGAGGTCCTGAGCGAGCCGCTGACCAGCTACAGCATGCCCAGCGGTCATGCCTCCGGCGCCTTTGCCCTGTTCCTGGTCCTGGCCGTGCTGGCCGGTCGCGGGCAACCGCCACGCCTGCGCCTGACCTGGCTGTTGCTGGGCTGCTTGCCGGCGTTGGCCATTGCCCTGTCGCGGGTGTACCTCGGCGCCCATTGGCCAAGCGACATCGTCGCCGGCGCCATGCTCGCCGCCTGTGTCTGCGCGGCCATGCTGTGGCTGAGCCAGCGCCAGACCCCGCTACCGGCCATGCCGGCGAAAATCTGGTGGTTGATTCTGCCGGCGCTGGTGGCGGCGTTCAGTTTCTTCGCACTGCGGCATCTGCCCAACGGGATGTTGCGGTATGCCTATTGAAACCGGCAGCCAGCTATCGCGAGCAGGCTCGCTCCCACAG
>NZ_JABWQV010000454.1 GCF_014268615.1 Pseudomonas tehranensis
CCCAGCGGGAGCAAGCTCCCTCGCCACGGGAATTGTGTTCATACTCCCCGCAGTTGGCCTATGCTGCCCAGCATGACGCCGCTTCATACATGAGGGATGCCCGATGTTTTATGTGCAACGCGATGCACAAGGCCTGCTGGTGCGCGTGGAAGCCACCGCTTATGCGGAGGCCACCGAAACCCTGCCGGCCGACAGCCACGAGATCCAGGACTGGTTCGCTAACCAAGCGGTAGAAAACAGCCTCAAGCAGCTCAAGCAGAGCGATCTGGAAATGATCCGGGTACTGGACGACTTGATCCAGGTGCTGACCAGCAAAGGCGTCATCCGCGTCACCGACCTGCCGCCCGCGGCCCAGGCCAAGCTGATGGACCGCAACCAGGCCCGAGAAGCCTTGGGCGGGTTGAGCCGGTTGATCGATGATGACGAGAAAGGGTTGATCTAGGCCTGGTTCATCGGTGTCGGGGCTGCCCTCATCGCGAGCAGGCTCGCTCCCACAGGGGGATGGGGTAAGTCGCAGATATTGCCGTCACGCAGTTCTTATGTGGGAGTGGGCTTGCTCGCGAAAGCGGTGGGTCAGTTTGCGATGATGTTGGATGTGCCGACGCCTTCGCGAGCAAGCCCGCTCCCACAATTGGATTTGTGTCAGGGCGCAATTTTCCATTCGCCAACAGATCTCTTGTGAGAGTTCAGCCTGCTCGCGATGGCCATCTTCAATCCGCTACAGGCCTGTCAGTTCGACGTTTGAACCTCAAGCCGATCCATGTCCAAATGAGATCGCTGAATGGCATGGGCCGTTTCGCCCTAAACAGATATTTCGGACTTGCACGTCCGTGTCACCGTTTTTTCAGTGACAAACCCAGACTAGCCACGAGGCAGACGCCGGACAAGTTCACCAACTTCGCCACAACTCGAAGGAAATCTCCTAGGACCTTACTTTTAGAGGGGGTGTATATCCGTTTCTGCGGTAACGGCTGCTTAGGGTTCCGCCCTTACGGCGGGTCACTTTTGGAAGAGCCGGATGCCGGACCAGCCAAAAGTAAGCAAAAGCGCTTTGCCCCACCACTCGGTGCCTCGCCTAGGCTCGGCATGCCCTCACTCCGGCATTGCTCCGTGGGCCCGCCGCGAAGGGCCATCCATGGCCCAGCGCGGCTATCCCGGCATCCATGCCGGGATGCCCACTGCGCAATACCTGCGTTCGGCCAGCGTGGTTAACGGGGCGCCCCAGATCAAAAGCTTGGCGAGGCGGCCTGACAGCCGACCTGTTTTTTGATGACCGCGTTCATCCTGTGGGAGCAAAGCTTGCTCGCGATGGCGGTGGTTCAGTTGATGAGGATGTTGAATGTGTCGGCCTCTTCGCGAGCAAGCTTTGCTCCCACAAGTGCC
>NZ_JABWQV010000455.1 GCF_014268615.1 Pseudomonas tehranensis
CCCTGTGGGAGCGAGCCTGCTCGCGATGGGCGCAACTCGATCCCGAACTGTTAAGTCCGATACTCAGCGTTGATCTTCACATACTCGTGGGACAGGTCGGTCGTCCAGATCGTTTCGCTGCAATCACCCCGTCCCAGCTCGATACGAATGGTGATTTCTTCCTGCTGCATCACCGCCGCGCCCTGGGCTTCGGTGTAGGTGGCGGCGCGTGCGCCTTGGCTGGCGATGCAGACTTCACCGAGGAACACGTCGATCTTGCTCACGTCCAGGTTCGGCACGCCGGCACGGCCCACGGCGGCGAGGATCCGGCCCCAGTTCGGGTCGGAGGCAAACAGTGCAGTCTTGATCAGGGGCGAATGCGCCACGGTGTAGCCGACATCCAGGCATTCCTGATGGTTGCCGCCACCGTTGACCTGCACGGTCACGAACTTGGTCGCGCCTTCGCCGTCACGGACGATGGCCTGGGCCACCTCCATGCACACTTCGAACACGGCCTGCTTGAGGGCGGCGAACAGCGCACCGCTGGCTTCGGTAATTTCCGGCAGGTCAGCCTTGCCGGTGGCGATCAGCATGCAGCAGTCGTTGGTGGAGGTGTCGCCGTCGATGGTAATGCGGTTGAACGACTTGTTGGCGCCGTCGAGCATCAGGTCTTGCAGCACCTGCCGGGAGACTTTGGCGTCGGTGGCGATGTAGCCAAGCATGGTCGCCATGTTCGGGCGGATCATGCCGGCGCCTTTGCTGATGCCAGTGACGGTGACCGTCACGCCATCGTGCTGAAACTGACGACTGGCCCCCTTGGGCAGCGTGTCAGTGGTCATGATGCCGGTAGCGGCAGCGGCCCAGTTGTTTTCCGATAGGTCGTCCAGAGCGGCCTGCAACGCGCCTTCGATTTTCTCGACCGGCAACGGTTCGCCGATCACGCCGGTGGAGTACGGCAGCACCTGGCTGGCGTCGACGCCAGTCAGCTCGGCCAGTTTGGCGCACGTGCGCTCGGCGGCGGCCAGGCCTGGAGCACCGGTGCCGGCGTTGGCGTTTCCAGTGTTGGTCAGCAGGTAACGCACCGGCCCCTGGACCCGTTGCTTGGCCAGGATGACGGGGGCTGCGCAAAAGGCGTTGAGGGTAAACACGCCGGCCACCGTCGAGCCTTCGGCGCAACGCATGACCACGACATCCTTGCGCCCTGGGCGCTTGATGCCCGCCGAGGCGATACCGAGTTCAAAACCGGCAACCGGGTGCAACGTTGGCAACGGACCAAGACCAACAGCCATGAATGCGCTCCTAAATAGATAAATCGACACCGCCTTAATCGAGACGGCGAATCAAAATGGCAAAACGCC
>NZ_JABWQV010000456.1 GCF_014268615.1 Pseudomonas tehranensis
TGTGGGAGCGAGCCTGCTCGCGATGGCGGCATGACTGGCACTGAGATTCTGGAATTTTGCTCAGTTATCCGACCGCTGCCCAATCAAACTGTCCACCGACGGCACTCGGGTATCGCTTTCCATCTGCGCATCGTGTTCGAGCTGATGGCTGAAGCGGTCCAGCGAGCCCTGGGCCGGTTGGGCGTCGCTGGCGAATACCGGTGGGCTGAGGATGTAGGCGCCGAGCAGGCGGCTCAGGGCGGCCAAGCTGTCAATGTGAGTGCGTTCGTAGCCATGGGTGGCGTCGCAGCCGAAGGCGAGCAGGGCGGTGCGGATATCGTGGCCGGCCGTGACGGCGGAATGGGCATCGCTGAAGTAATAACGGAACAGGTCGCGGCGCGCCGGCAGTTCGTTTTCCCTGGCCAGCTTCAGCAAGTGCCGTGACAGGTGATAGTCGTAAGGGCCCCCGGAATCCTGCATCGCCACGCTCACCGCGTGCTCGCTCGAGTGTTGGCCCGGCGCGACCGGGGCGATGTCGATGCCGACGAACTCGCTCACATCCCAAGGCAGTGCCGCCGCCGCGCCGCTGCCGGTTTCTTCGGTAATGGTGAAGAGCGGGTGGCAGTCGATCAGCAGTTCTTCGCCGCTGTCGACAATCGCCTTGAGCGCCGCCAGCAGCGCCGCAACCCCGGCCTTATCGTCCAGGTGTCGGGCACTGATATGGCCACTCTCGGTGAACTCCGGCAGAGGATCGAACGCTACATAGTCGCCAATGCCCACGCCCAGGGATTCGCAATCGGCGCGGGTGGTGCAGTAGGCGTCCAGGCGCAGTTCGATGTGATCCCAGCTGATGGGCATCTCATCGACGGCGGTATTGAACGCGTGCCCGGACGCCATCAACGGCAGTACGCTGCCGCGGATCACCCCCGTGTCCGTAAACAGGCTGACCCGGCTGCCCTCGGCAAACCGGCTGGACCAGCAACCCACCGGCGCCAGGGTCAGGCGCCCGTTGTCCTTGATCGCGCGCACCGAGGCACCGATGGTGTCCAGGTGAGCTGACACGGCCCGGTCTGGGCTGCTCTGGCGGCCCTTGAGGGTGGCGCGGATCGTGCCGCGCCGGGTCATTTCAAAAGGGATACCCAACTCTTCGAGCCGCTCGGCGACATAACGCACGATGGTGTCGGTGAAACCGGTGGGGCTGGGAATGGCGAGCATTTCCAGCAGGACCTTTTGCAGGTATTCGAGATTCGGTTCGGGAATTTTGCTGATCATGGAAACTCCTCCAGGAAGGTTTAAGTAAGGGAAACCCGTGGCGAGGGAGCTTGCTCCCGCT
>NZ_JABWQV010000457.1 GCF_014268615.1 Pseudomonas tehranensis
TCGCGAGCAAGCCCGCTCCCACATTGCTTTTGCGCCGACCTAAAGTCCGAGCAACGACAGCATGATAAACGTCGCGAACAACACAAAATGGGTCATGCCTTCAATGGCATTGGTTTCCCCATCGTTGAGGTTGATGGCGCAGACGATCAAGGTGATGAAGATCATCACCGTCTGCACCGGGGTCATTGCCATCTGGAACGGCTGGCCGGTGTAGAGCGCCATCGCTTCCATCACCGGCACCGTGAGGATCACGGTGGACAGCGAAGCCCCCAAGGCGATATTCACCACCGACTGCATGCGGTTTGCCAGCGCCGCACGCAAGGCGGTAAGGATTTCCGGTGCCGCGGAAATGGCAGCCACCAGAATCGCCGTCACCACCGGCGGCGCCCCGGAACCTTCCAGCCCCAGGTCGATAGCTTTGGACATGACTTCGGCCAACGCCCCGATCACCACGACGCCAAACACCAGCGCCGCGATGGAGAACGTCAGGCTGATGGGTTTCGGCTGGTTTTCCACCGGCTCTTTGCGGCGGCGTTTTTCCGGGTAGCTGTAGCTGAAAAAGTAACTGTGAGGCCCCACCTGCATGCGCAGGAACAGGGTGTACAGCACGATCATCGCGCCGATGGTGAATGCCGAATAGAGCTTCCAGCTCTCTTGGGGAATGAACTCCGGCACCACCATCGACACGCCCATGGCGGTGAGAATCATCACGCTGTAGGTGCGCGCCGAATCATCGTTATAAGCCTGCTCGCCATGCTTGATTCCACCCATCAGCGCGGCGAGGCCAAGAATGCCATTGATGTCGAGCATCACCGCTGAATAAATGGTGTCGCGAACCAGCGTCGGCGAGGCTTCGTTGCTCATCATGATCGCCAGGATCACCACTTCTACCAGCACCGCCGACAGCGTCAGGATCATCGTGCCGTAGGGATCGCCGACCTTCTCTGCCAGCAGCTCGGCATGGTGGGCAACACGCATGGACGCCATGACGATAAAGCCGATCAGCACCAAACCGCCGATCAACGCCAGGACCTGCCCGCTGCCCAACAGCCAGTGTTCCAACGGGAAGGCGACACAGGCGGCGAGCAAGGCCAGCAGCAACAGTTTTTCTTGCTTGATCAGAGTCAGCATCGCGGGCCTATCAACGTGGGCAGGGTCTTGAGCTACTGACTATGGGGGGACGCGAACGTTTCGTTCGGTGTGGTGCACCAGGGGGTGGCGAGTGAGAAACCGGTGCACCTTTATTGTTCTCAGGGGCCTCATCGCGGGCAAGCCTTGCTCCCA
>NZ_JABWQV010000458.1 GCF_014268615.1 Pseudomonas tehranensis
GCTTGCTCCCGCTGGGTTGCGCAGCGACCCTAAAAGCCGGCTGAACGTGGTCTGCCTGATTCACCGAAGTGTCAGACCTTGGGGCTGCTGCGCAGCCCAGCGGGAGCAAGCTCCCTCGCCACAGGAGTGAACGCTATACCGATTCAGTCCTTGCGGGCCCAGCGTGCCTCGCGCCAGGCCTGCTGCTGCGCTTGATCCTGGAAGGTCCAGGCGACGAAGCGGCTCTGCTTCTGTCCCTGGGACATTTCCACGATCTGGCTGTGCAACGCCCCGGCCTTTTTCAAGGCAGTTTGAATAGCCGGCAGGTTCGACGCCTTTGACACCAACGTGCTGAACCACAGCACTTGGCCGGCCAATTGCGCGCTTTCACGGATCAACTGCGTCACAAACCGGGCTTCTCCGCCCTCGCACCAGAGCTCCGCGGCCTGACCGCCGAAGTTCAGCACCGGCAGCTTGCGCTTCGGGTCGGCCTTGCCCAGGGCGCGCCATTTGCGCTGGCTGCCCTTGGTGGCTTCCTCCAGGGAGGCGTGGAAGGGTGGGTTGCACATTGTCAGGTCGAACCGTTCGGTCTCTTCCAGCAAACCCAGCAGGATCTGATTGCGGTTGGCCTGCTGGCGCAACTGGATGACTTTGTTCAATCCGTTGGACTGGACAATGGCTTTGGCCGAGGCAATGGCCGTCGGATCGATCTCCGAACCCAGAAAATGCCAGCGGTAATCACTGTAGCCGATCAGCGGGTACACGCAGTTGGCACCCGTGCCGATGTCCAGCACCTTCACTGCCGCACCCCGAGGGATCTCGCCATCGTTATGACTGGCGAGCAAATCGGCGAGGAAGTGCACATAGTCCGCGCGACCAGGTACCGGAGGACACAGGTAGTCGGCCGGAATGTCCCAATGGGCGATGCCATAGAAGGACTTGAGCAGCGCCCGGTTGAACACCCGCACCGCATCGGGGCTGGCGAAGTCGATGCTTTCCTTGCCGTACGGGTTGATGATCACGAACTTGGCCAATTCAGGGGTGGACTTGATCAGCGCCGGGAAGTCGTAGCGGCCCTGGTGGCGGTTGCGTGGATGCAGGCTGGCCTTCTCCCGCGGCGCCACGGCTTTGGCCTCGGTGGCGGGTTTGGGCTTCTGGCGTGCAGGTCTGGGTGTACGGGGGGCAGTCATGGGCGAGTCGATTCGGGGAGGGTTCAAAAAAGTGGCGGGTATTGTCCCACATCCGGCTCGATCTTGATGACTGCGCGGTTTAAATGTGGGAGCGGGCTTGCTCGCGAAAGC
>NZ_JABWQV010000459.1 GCF_014268615.1 Pseudomonas tehranensis
CGAGTGCAACGAGGCTGCGATCTTTCCCCCCATTCTCTACAAATCTAAAAACGGGAGACAGCAAATGGCCGAAGCAAAAGTACTCAGTGGCGCCGGGCTCCGTGGCCAGGTAGCCGGGCAAACCGCACTGTCCACCGTAGGCCAGTCGGGTGCCGGCCTGACCTATCGCGGCTATGACGTTCGCGAGCTGGCGGCTGACGCGCAATTTGAAGAAGTGGCTTACCTGCTGCTGTACGGCGAGCTGCCGACCCAGGCGCAACTGGACGCCTACACAGGCAAGCTGAGCCAATTGCGGGACTTGCCCCAGGCCTTGAAAGAGGTGCTGGAGCGCATTCCCGCCGACGCCCACCCAATGGACGTGATGCGCACCGGCTGCTCGTTCCTGGGCAACCTGGAGCCGGAGCAGAGTTTCTCCGAACAGCATGACAAGACCGACCGCCTGTTGGCCGCGTTCCCGGCGATCATGTGCTACTGGTATCGCTTCAGCCACGAAGGCCTGCGCATCGAGTGTGTGACTGACGAAACCTCCATCGGCGGCCATTTCCTGCACCTGCTGCATGGCAAGAAGCCCAGCGAGTTGCACGTCAAGGTGATGAACGTCTCGCTGATTCTGTATGCCGAGCACGAGTTCAACGCCTCGACCTTCACGGCGCGGGTATGTGCCTCGACCCTGTCTGACCTGTTTTCCTGCATCACCGCCGCCATCGGTTCGCTACGCGGCCCGTTGCATGGTGGGGCCAACGAAGCAGCGATGGAAATGATCCAGCGCTTCAAGTCGCCCGAGGAGGCGATCAAGGGCACTTTGGGGATGCTCGAGCGCAAGGACAAGATCATGGGCTTCGGCCACGCGATCTATAAGGACAACGACCCGCGCAACGAGGTGATCAAGGGCTGGTCGAAAAAACTTGCCGACGAGGTGGGTGACACAGTGCTGTTCCCGGTTTCCGAGGCCATCGACAAGACCATGTGGGAGCAGAAGAAACTGTTTCCCAACGCCGATTTCTACCATGCCTCGGCGTACCACTTCATGGGCATCCCGACCAAGCTGTTCACGCCGATCTTCGTTTGTTCGCGCCTGACCGGCTGGGCCGCCCACGTCTACGAACAACGTGCCAACAACCGCATCATCCGACCGAGCGCCGAATACACCGGCGTCGAACAGCGCAAGTTCGTGCCAATCGAACAACGCTGAACTGGAGGGCGCTGACGCTGCGACTGAAGGAATCTAAAACCCCTTGTGGGAGCGAGCCTGCTCGCGAT
>NZ_JABWQV010000046.1 GCF_014268615.1 Pseudomonas tehranensis
CTATCGCGAGCAGGCTCGCTCCCACAGGTTATCTACAGCTATGAATTCTCAACGCTTGGCGATGATGTACACCGCGTGCACGATGCCCGGGATGTAACCCAACAGAGTCAGCAGAATATTCAGCCAGAACGCCCCGGCGAAACCGACTTGCAGAAACACACCCAACGGCGGCAGCAGAATGGCGATGATGATTCGAATGATGTCCATGGATGACTCCTGATGGGCGATGGCCACATTGCCATATAGCTCATGGACACCCGACCGCTCGTCAGGGTTCAGTGAGAAGCCATCCAGAAGGGATAAAGCGCGGGAAAATAAAAACGCGGACAAAAGAAAACCCCGCCGAAGCGGGGCTTTGCAGACTGTTTCCCTGACATCCATTTCGCTCCGCCATCCTGGCAGAATCCTACGTGTCCGTGTTGTTGCTTTGCGCATCCTGCGCGACGTCCATGTGAAGTAGATTAGCCCTGGATCCAATTGGCCGATAGAGGGAAAACGCCAGCACGCGATGTAAGCATTTGCTTACATCGCGGTGAATTTCAGAATTGCCCAGCGTCCAGCAGGAACAGCGACTCGCTACCCGCCTTCACTGAAGCACTCAACGAATGAATGCGCGGCAGCAAGCGGGCGAAGTAGAACCGCGCCGTACCCAATTTGCTCGCATAGAAATCATCCTGCGCTTCTTTGCCCAAGGCGGCCTTGGCCATCAGTGCCCACATATAGGCATAGGCGGTGTAGCCGAACGCCTGGAGGTATTCCACCGAAGCCGCGCCGATTTCGTTCGGGTTGCTTTTGGCCCGGTCCAGCAGCCATTCGGTCAGTTCATCCAGCGTACCGACAGCGTCGTTCAACGGCTTGGTGAACTCGGCCAGATCACTGCTCGCGGTAGCCGTGAAGTGGCGGATTTCGTCAGCGAACAGCTTGTAGAACACCCCGCCACTGCCGACGATCTTGCGCCCTACCAGGTCCAGCGCCTGGATACCGTTGGTGCCTTCGTAGATCTGGGTGATGCGCACGTCACGCACCAGTTGCTCCTGACCCCATTCGCGAATGTAACCATGACCGCCGAAAATCTGCTGGCCATGGACAGTGGTTTCCAGTCCCAGATCCGTCAGGAACGCCTTCGCCACCGGGGTCAGCAAGGCCACCAGATCTTCGGCGCGCTTGCGGGTGGCCGGGTCTTCGCTGAACTTGGCGGTGTCCAGTTGCATCGCCACGTAGGTGGAAAATGCCCGGCCACCTTCGTTCGAAGCTTTCATGGTCAGCAACATCCGGCGCACGTCCGGGTGGACGATGATCGGGTCAGCGACTTTGTCTTTGTTCTGCGCACCGGTTGGCGAACGACTTTGCAGGCGGTCACGGGCATATTCGATGGCGTTCTGGTAGGAGCGCTCACCGGTGGCCAGGCCCTGGATGCCCACACCCAAACGCTCGTAGTTCATCATGGTGAACATCGCTGCCAGGCCTTTGTTCGGCTCGCCCACCAGATAACCCACGGCGTCGTCAAAGTTCATCACACAGGTGGCGGACGCCTGGATGCCCATCTTGTGTTCGATCGACCCGCAATTGGCCGCGTTACGCGCACCCAGGCTGCCATCGGCATTGACCATGAACTTGGGCACCAGGAACAGCGAGATGCCTTTCGGGCCTGCCGGTGCGTCCGGCAACTTTGCCAGCACCAGGTGGATGATGTTTTCGGTGAGGTCGTGTTCGCCACCCGTAATGAAGATCTTGGTGCCGCTGACCTTGTAGGAACCATCGGCCTGAGGTTCGGCCTTGGTGCGAATGATGCCCAGGTCTGTACCGGCATGCGGCTCGGTCAGGCACATGGAACCGGCCCAGACACCGGCGTACATGTTCGGCAGGTAGGCTGCTTTGAGCTCTTCACTGGCGTGGGCATTGATCGACAGGCAAGCCCCGGCGGTCAGCATGGGATACAGACCGAAGGACAGGCTGGCGGAGTTGACCATTTCTTCGACCTGAGCCGAAACAGCCTTGGGCATGCCCATGCCGCCGTAGGTCGGATCACCACCGACGCCGACCCAGCCGCCTTCGGCGTAAGTCTTATAGGCCTGTGGAAAACCGGCGGGCGTGGTGACGGCACCGTCAGCCCAGTGGCAACCTTCTTCGTCCGCCGCACGGCTGAGGGGGGCGACGCTTTTGCTGGTGACTTTGCCGGCTTCCTCGAGAATCGCCTCGACGGTTTCAGCATCTACGGTTTCGGCCAGCGCCGGCAGTTGAGCCCAGAGTTTCGCGACCTCGAACACTTCATTGAGGACGAAGCGCATATCGCGCAGGGGCGCTTTGTAGTCAGCCATGGCAAACCTCGCAGGATCTAAACAATTGGTTCGTAAGAAAACGGTTTTTGCAGTGGTCCGAGTGTACCCCAACAACTTTTGCGACACATAGGGTCAGCCAGTGACTGTTTTGTTATTTTTAGTCATCACGGAAAAGATCGCAGGCTTCGCCAGCTCCTACAGGAATATGCACTCTTGTGTAGGCGCTGGCGAAGCCTGCGATCCTTGTCCCCTCATATCAGAGGGCAAACAACTCCGCTGGCAGCTTCATCAAGCAATCGCTCCCCGCCTCAACCGCGGCCCGGTGAGCGGCGGTCCTGGGCAGCAGACGCTTGAAGTAAAACTCACAGGTCGCCAGTTTGCCCCGACAGAAATCCGCGTCACCTTCGTCCGCGTCAAGTTGCGCCTGGGCCACCAACGCCATGCGCAACCACAGATAGGCCAGAATGATGTAGCCGCTGTACATCAGATAGTCCACGGAGGCGGCACCCACTTCATCCGGATTCTTCATGGCCGCCATGCCAACCTGGGTGGTCAGTTCGCCCCATTGCTGGTTGAGCCCGTTGAGTTGCGCGACGTAATCCTTGAGCTGCGGATGTTCAGCGTTGGCGGCGCAGAACTTATGGACGATTTTGGTGAACCCTCGCAGCAACTTGCCCTGGCTGCCCAACACTTTGCGCCCCAGCAAATCGAGCGCCTGGATACCATTGGTGCCTTCGTAGATCGGCGCAATGCGACAGTCTCGCACCAGTTGCTCCATGCCCCATTCGCGTATGAAGCCATGACCGCCAAACACTTGCATGCCGTGGTTGGTCACCTCCAACCCCGTGTCGGTCATGAAGGCCTTGCAGATCGGGGTGAGGAACGCCAGCAGGTCTTCGGCCTCCTGGCGGGCGGTTTCGTCGCTGCTCAGGTGGGCGATGTCCAACAGTTGCGCAGTGAAGTAAGTCAGTGCCCGGTTGCCTTCGTTGAAGGCTTTCATGGTCAGCAACATCCGACGCACATCGGGGTGGACGATGATCGGATCGGCGGCTTTTTCCGGCGCCTTGGGACCGGTCAGCGAGCGCATCTGCAAACGATCGTTGGCATATTTGATCGCGCCCTGGAAGCTCGCTTCCCCGAGGCACAGGCCCTGCATGCCGGTGCCCAGCCGGGCATGGTTCATCATGGTGAACATGCAGTTCAGCCCCTTGTTCGGCTCGCCGATCAAGAATCCCTTGGCCCCGTCGAAATTAAGCACGCAGGTGGCGGAAGCCTTGATGCCCATTTTGTGTTCGATCGATCCGCAGGAGACGCCATTGCGCGGTCCCGCTTCGCCATTGGCGTCGGGCAGGAACTTGGGCACGATGAACAGCGAGATGCCCTTGGTCCCGGCAGGCGCATCCGGCAGTTTGGCGAGCACCAGGTGAATGATGTTGTCGCTCATGTCGTGTTCGCCGGCGGAAATGAAAATCTTGCTGCCGGTAATCGCGTAGCTGCCATCAGCCTGAGGCAAGGCTCGGGTTTTGATGATGCCCAGGTCCGTGCCGCAATGAGCTTCGGTGAGGCACATCGTGCCGGTCCACTGACCGGCCGTGAGCTTGGTGAGATAGGTCTGTTTCTGTTCTTCGGTGCCGTGGGCATGAATGGCCGACATGGCACCGTGGGTCAGGCCTGGGTACATGCCCCAGGACGTGTTGCTGGAGCCGACCATTTCGCTGATGACCAGGCCTAGGGAACTGGGCAATCCTTGGCCGCCGTAAGCCGGGTCCGCCGCCAACCCGTGCCAGCCGCCCTCCACGTACTGTGCAAACGCCTGCTTGAAGCCGGTAGGCGTGGTGACCACGCCATTGTCGAAATGGCAGCCTTCTTCGTCACCGGAGCGATTGAGCGGCGCCAGCACGTTCTCACAGAACTTGGCGCCCTCTTCGAGAATGGCGCTGACCATGTCCGGGCTGGCATCGCCAGCTCCCAGTTCGGCATAGCGGCCATGGAAATCGAAGACGTGATCGATCAGAAAGCGCATGTCGCGCAGCGGGGCTTTGTACTCGGGCATGGTGGTCTTCTCCGGTAACAGGTCGTTCAAACCTACTGCCGGCCACCGAGGCTCACAATCACAGTCCAGACGCTGAATGCGCCGTCATCACTCAACCCGCGGCAGCTTCCATGCGCACCGCACCGCGACGGTTCTGCCCATAGGCCATCACACAGTTACGCCCGGCCCCTTTGGCGTTGTAGAGCGCCTGGTCGGCGGACTTGAGCACTTCTTCGGGGGTGCGCTGTTCGATACGCTCGGCCACGCCGATGCTGACCGTCACCGATACACTGGAGGCCCCGGCACCGGAACGACGCTGGCGGCCCTGTTGATCATCCTGGGGACGACTGTCGGGATTGCGTAGCTGGATGCTGTAGTTCGCGATGGATTCGCGAATGACTTCCAGGTGAGGCATGCACTCCTCGATGGTTTTGCCTGCAAATACCAGCGCAAATTCCTCTCCACCGTAGCGATAAGCCCTACCGCCACCGCTGATTTTCGACAGTTTGCTGGCGACCAGACGCAACACTTGGTCGCCCACGTCGTGGCCGTGGGTGTCATTGAATTTCTTGAAATGGTCCACGTCGCTCATCGCCAAAACATAATTGCGACCCAGGCGCTGCATGCGCTCATTCAGCGCCCGACGCCCCGGCAGGCCGGTCAGTTCGTCACGGAACGCCATCTGATAAGCCTCGTGGGCGACCGCCGCCGCGATCATCAGCATCACCTGGCTGCACATGATGTTCAGGGTAAATGGCAGGATGAAGGTCTTGGGCAACATCCAGAATACCCCGAGCAAACCCACCAATTGCGCGGCATGCAACGGTCGCGGATGGCGCCAGTATTGCCAGGCCAGCAACACAAAGGCTGCGATGAACACCGGGTAGGACAACTGAATCAGGCTCATCCAGGCACCGTGTAACGCCGGCCAGCGGATCTCCGAAAGCCACAACAGCAGAGCCTGGGGATAACTTTGTTCCAGAGCCAGCGCCACGCTGCCAAAGACCAGCAGCACCGCGAACCGCGCGACCATGTCCTGAAACAAATGAGTACGCTCCTGCCACGCGGCGAACAGGCCAAACAACAGCGGCAACAACAGGCAGACGAGGTGAAACACCACCGCTGCGTCTTCGCGCACCTTACCGTTGTCGCGGTAGAAGTCGGTCTGGGTGTCCAGCAGGAAGTAGGCGATGTACACCGTGATCATCAGAAACAGCTCACGCTGACGTCGGTAAACGGCGCAATACGCACCTCCGAGCAACAACACCAATGTAGGAAGAACGTTGAACAAGGAGGTGAAAAAGACATTGAGATCCTTGACGTAGGCAGCCGCAAGCCCCGCCAGCAACAGCACCAATGACGGTAGGAAATGACTGAGACGTACAGCGGAAGAACGCGGCAAGGGTAAAGCTCCGACCCGGCTGATCAAAGATGGCATTGTGCCTGCTATTGGAGCAGTAAGGCACGCTAGATGTGACAGATGTCACACTGCCATCCTTGTAACGGCAGCATGGAGTGATTTCTTAGGGTTCAGTTTGATGAATGTTTTTCCGAAATTTCTCGAGATCCCCAGTGGGAGCGGGCTTGCTCGCTCCCACAAGGGGACTGGCGGCAGGCATAAAAAAAGCCGCTGCTCCCGAAGAAACAGCGGCCTGTGAAGAATCGCTTAAGGCTTAGTAACCCAGCGCGAAGTCTTCTTCTTTCATGTCCATCAGGTTGTTGGCACCCGACAACATGGTTGCCACGTGAGTGCGGGTACGTGGCAGGATGCGCTGGAAGTAGAAGCGCGCAGTCTGCAGCTTGGCGGTGTAGAAAGCTTCTTCGGTGGTGCCGGCTGCGAGTTTTTCCGCCGCCAGGCGCGCCATGTCAGCCCAGAAGTAGGCCAGGCAGGCGTAACCGGAGTACATCAGGTAATCCACCGAGGCCGCGCCAACTTCTTCGCGGTCTTTCATGGCCGCCATACCGACCTTCATGGTCAGCTCGCCCCATTCCTTGTTCAGCGCAGCCAGAGGTTCTACGAACTCTTTGACCGCGTCGTTGCCTTCGTTGCTTTGGCAGAACTTGTGAACGATCTTGGTGAAGCCCTTGAGCGCTTCGCCCTGGGTCATCAGCACTTTGCGGCCCAGCAGGTCGAGGGCCTGGATGCCGGTGGTGCCTTCGTACAGCATCGAAATGCGGCTGTCGCGAACGTTCTGCTCCATGCCCCACTCGGCGATGAAACCGTGACCGCCGTAGATCTGCACGCCGTGGTTGGCCGATTCGAAGCCGACTTCAGTCATGAACGCCTTGGCGATCGGGGTCATGAACGCCAGCAGCGCATCGGCTTTTTTCTTCTCTTCTTCGTCGACGCCGTATTTGACGATGTCCACTTGCTTGGCAGTGAAGTAAACCATCGCCCGGTTACCTTCGGCGAAGGCCTTCATGGTCAACAGCATGCGACGCACGTCAGGGTGCACGATGATCGGGTCGGCGGCTTTGTCCGGCGCTTTCGGGCCGGTCAGGGAACGCATTTGCAGGCGGTCACGGGCGTACTTCAGGCCACCCTGGAAGCCGATTTCGGCGTGGGCCAGGCCTTGCAGCGCGGTGCCCAGGCGTGCGGTGTTCATGAAGGTGAACATGCAGTTCAGGCCTTTGTTCGCCGGGCCAATCAGGAAACCGGTGGCCGCGTCAAAGTTCATCACGCAAGTGGCGTTGCCGTGGATACCCATCTTGTGTTCCAGCGAACCGCAGCTCACCGCGTTGCGCTGACCGATGGAGCCGTCAGCGTTAGGCAGGAACTTGGGAACGATGAACAGCGAAATACCTTTGGTACCGGCCGGGGCGTCCGGCAGACGTGCCAGAACGATGTGGACGATGTTGTCGGCCATGTCGTGTTCGCCGGCCGAAATGAAGATCTTGGTGCCGCTGACCTTGTACGAACCGTCGGCCTGTGGCTCGGCCTTGGTGCGCAGCATGCCCAGGTCAGTGCCGCAGTGCGGCTCGGTCAGGCACATGGTGCCGGTCCATTCGCCGGAAACCAGCTTGGTCAGGTAGGCCTCTTGCTGCTCGGGCGTACCGTGCTCGGAAATAGTGTTCATCGCACCGTGGGACAGGCCTGGGTACATGCCCCACGACCAGTTGGCTTCGCCGACCATCTCGCTGACCGCCAGGCCCAGGGACTCCGGCAGGCCTTGACCACCATGCTCCACGTCGTGGGCCAGGCTTGGCCAGCCGCCTTCGACGAATTGCTTGTAGGCTTCCTTGAAGCCGCTCGGGGTTTTCACACCGGATTCGCTCCAGGTGCAGCCCTCGATGTCGCCCACACGGTTCAGCGGTGCCAGCACCTGCTCACAAAACTTGGCACCTTCTTCAAGAATGGCGTCAACCATGTCTGGAGTTGCGTCCTGGCAAGCCGGAAGGCTCTGATAGTGCGCTTCATAGCCAAGCAGTTCGTCACGAACGAAGCGAATATCACGCAAGGGGGCCTTGTAGTCAGGCATAGCGATAAACCTCTGCTGATGTAACCGGGAATGAACGACCGCATGGATTTGTTGTGACGGTCAAACAGTTGTTTGAAACATACGTTTACGCCTAAATCTTGTCAAGCGCCGATCTTTTGCCGTTCGTCATCGTTCCTGAAAAAATCCCAGGCACAGCCATTCACCGCAGCGACACACTCACAGCGTCCGTAGGAAAAGATTAGTTGAGCCAGAAGGAGTTAGAGACGAAAACGCCGCGAATAATCGCGGCGTTTTGACAAACCTGAGGTAGAGAATCAGGCGAAAGTGTCGATCAACGTACCGAGCATTTCATCGGAAGCCTTGGCCACGTTCACGCCCAGTTCGACCTGAAATTTGCCCTGGGACATTTCAACCATGTTGCTGGCCAAGTCCGATTGCTGGCTGCGATCCACCGACCGCAAACGATCGGCTTGCAGTTCGGACGACTGGCTGGTGACCGAACGCTCGATGGTATTGTTGGCAATCTGGCTCGAGGCCTGATCGACACGGTTCTGTCCTGTCTGAATAGTGCTCAGACCGGCATAGAACGCGGTATTTCCTGAGATTTCCATGGCAGAACTCGTCTTCTTGAAGGGTAGACAGCGGTCATTGAAACAGAAGACTGAGGAAAAGGCCCGACAAAAACACTAATGGCACAGTGCCTCGCCATAGTGAAAACCTTAGTAGTCCAGCAAATCCAGGTGCAGATGCGCAGCCACGGCTTCGGCGGTGACACCCTTGATTTTCGGCACACGCCCCAAGCATGGCGCTGGCAGGCGTTCGGCCAGGGTCGCCAGATTTTCTTCCAGGCGCGATGTCTTTGGGTCGATGATATTGGCCACCCAACCGGCCAGTTGCAGGCCGTCCCGGGCGATGGCCTCGGCGGTCAGCAGGGCGTGACTGATGCAGCCCAGACGCACGCCCACCACCAGGATCACCGGCAGCCCCAGCGCCATGGCCAGGTCCGAGAGGTTGTCCTGATCGGCCAACGGAACACGCCAGCCGCCTGCGCCTTCAATCAGAGTGAAATC
Source organism: Pseudomonas tehranensis (assembly GCF_014268615.1). Classification (GTDB taxonomy): domain Bacteria; phylum Pseudomonadota; class Gammaproteobacteria; order Pseudomonadales; family Pseudomonadaceae; genus Aquipseudomonas; species Aquipseudomonas tehranensis. Next base: position 8,822 of record NZ_JABWQV010000046.1, read on the forward strand.
GGCCTCCAGGGCCAACACTTCACGCATCGGTCCCAGCAACGATTGCACGGTCAGGGCCACGCCGGCTTCCCGCGCGGCCAGGTGAGGCGCGATGGCCGGTTCGAACGCCAGCGGATTGACCTGGGCATACTCAAGCGGCACCGAGCATTCGGCCAACAGCGCCAAGGCATCAGCGTTGCGCAGGCCCTTGGGCGTCACTTCGCAACCAGAGGCCACTGGCTTGCCCGCGGCGGTACTCATGCCGGTCTGTCGCGCAGCATGCAGCAGGCCAGCCGCGACGGTGGTCTTGCCCACGTCAGTGTCGGTACCAGTGATGAAATAAGCCTGGCTCATAGCGGTTTCTCCAGCACGGCGTAAACCACCCGGTAGGTTGCGGGCAAACCCTGTACCTGACGAAACTGTTCGTAAGCGTCAACCAGCGCGAGGATCCGCGCCCGGCCCGTCAACCCACCGGGCCGGCCGGGGTTCAGATTGTGGGCGCCGAGGGCTTTCAATTCATGGGTCAGACCGCGCACGTCCGGGTAATACATCACATGGGGACGGTTTTCCAGGCTGATAACGTTCAGCCCGCTGGCCGCACATAGCTGTCGATAGGTTTCAAAACCGCGAAAACGGTTGACGTGCACCAGGCCATCCACCTGACGCCAGCTGTCGCGCAATTCGTACAACGTGCCGACGCAAAGGCTTGTAAAGGCAAACACGCCCCCGGGTTTCAAAACCCGATGGACTTCGTTCAACACCGAGGCAAAATCCGCGCACCACTGCACCGCCAGGCTGGAGAACACCAGATCGCAGCTGGAGGCCTGCAAGGGCAAGCGCTCGGCATCACCGGCTATAAAGTGCGCAGCCCCGCCCTGAGGGCGAGCATGGTTGAGCATACCTTCGGCGATATCCAGCGCCAACCCGGTCGCCTCGCCGAAGCGCGTACCCAGCGCCCGCGTGAAATAGCCGGTGCCACAACCCAGGTCCATCCAGCGCTCAGGCACGATCGAAGCGGTCAACCGGTCCAGCAACTGCTGGCCTACGTCGCGCTGCAGCTCGGCCACGCTGTCGTAACTGGTCGCAGCCCGGGAAAACGAGGCTGCCACCTGGCGCTTATCCGGCAAGGCACCGGGCAATTTGGCAACAGACAAATCAGTCATCATCGGACTCATGCAAAAAAGCCTGAATCGCCCCCGCCACACCGTGGGGGTCTTCCAGAGGGAATCCGTGGCCGGTCTGCTCGATCAGACCGATTTCAACATCTGGCAGCAACACCAGCAATTCAGCCGCTGCCTCAGCCGGTACCAGGGCGTCGAGCCCGGCAAACAAGTGAAGCTGCGGGCCACCGAAGCCCTGCAAGGCGGCGCGGGTATCCAGTTGCGCCAGCAGCTCGAGCCCAGCCATCAACACATCGGGCGAAGTGACAGGCGCACCCGCCAGCAACAATCGCGACAGGCCGCGCGGATCGCTGCAGCCTTGGGCGCACAACAGACTGAAGCGCTTGAGGGTCTGACGCGGGTCGGCGGCACACCCGGCGAGAAACCCATCAAAGGTTTCACCGGCCATCGCGCTCGGCCATTGATCATGGGCAACGAAAGAGGGGTTGCTCGCCAGGGTCAACAAGCCGCAACAGCGCTCGCCCCGACGCGCCGCCAGCTCGCTGGCCAGCATGCCGCCCAGCGACCAGCCACCCAACCAGGCATCCTGGGGCAATGTGGCGTCCAGCTCATCGAGCCATTCATTGAGGTCGCTTGAGGCCAGGGCCGGCAACGGCTCGATCTCGACCCGCAGATGTTCATCGAGCCCTTGCAGCGCAGCCGCCAGAGGCTCCAGCGGGGAAACGCCCAAGCCCCAACCAGGCAGCAATATCAGTCGATCACGCATGGCTTGGCTCCGGTCCCAATTGTGCAAAACACTCGGCCAATGCCTCCAACAGCAGCTGCACCTGAGCCTCACTGTGAGCGGCGGTCAAGGTCACACGCAGACGGGCGCTGCCGGCTGGAACGGTGGGTGGGCGGATCGCAGTGACCATCAGTCCTCGCTCACGCAGCATCTGCGACAAGCGCATCGCCCGTCCCGCATCGCCGATCAGGATCGGCTGGATCGGCGTGAAACTGTCCATCAATTGCAGGCCGATCTGCTCGGCACCGTGGCGAAACTGGCGGATCAGCACCTGCAAATGTTCACGCCGCCAATGCTCGCTGCGCAGCAGCTCAAGGCTCTTGAGCGTAGCGCAGGCCAGGGCCGGCGGTTGACTGGTGGTGTAGATGTAGGGACGAGCGAACTGGATCAGGCTTTCGATCAGGTCTTCACTGCCGGCGACAAACGCGCCGGCAGTGCCGAAGGCTTTGCCCAGGGTGCCGACCAATACCGGCACGTCATCCTGGCTCAGGCCAAAATGTTCGACGATCCCGCCACCATTGGCCCCTAACGGGCCGAAACCGTGGGCATCATCGACCATCAGCCAGGCGCCCTTGGCCCTGGCTTCACGGGCCAGGGCCGGCAGATCGGCGATGTCGCCGTCCATGCTGAACACACCATCGGTGACCACCAACGTATTGCCGGTGGCTTTCTCCAGACGGTTGGCCAGGCTCTGGGCGTCGTTGTGCAGATAACGGTTGAAGCGCGCGCCGGACAGCAACCCGGCGTCGAGCAACGAAGCGTGGTTGAGCCGGTCCTCCAGCACCGTATCGCCCTGCCCCACCAGTGCGGTGACAGCGCCAAGGTTGGCCATATAGCCGGTGGTGAACAGCAGCGCCCGCGGGCGGCCGGTCAAGTCAGCCAGGGCTTCTTCCAGGGCGTGATGTGGACCGCTGTGGCCGATCACCAGATGGGAAGCCCCGCCTCCGACGCCCCATCGCGCCGCACCGGCGCGCCAGGCTTCGATCACTTGCGGATGATTGGCTAGGCCCAGGTAATCATTGTTGCAGAACGCCAGCAGCGGCTGGCCGTCCACCACCACCTCTGGCCCCTGCGGGCTTTCGAGCAGCGGGCGTTGGCGATAGAGGTTTTCGGCACGACGGGCAGCCAGGCGTGCGGCGAGATCGAAGGGCATGCAGGCCTCGGGGTGAACAACTATTAAAGACTGGGCAGATCTCTGTGGGAGAGCTTTTGTGGGAGCAGAGCTTGCTCGCGATGCAGGCTCTGCGGTCTATGGCAAGACCGCGTTATCGTTCATCGCGAGCAAGCTCGGCTCCCACAAAGCCCACTCCCACACTTGGTTTTGCGTCAACTCAGACAGCCGCGTTATAGAACTGCTCGCTGCTCTTCTGCTCCACCAGCGCCTGTTCAATAGCCGCCTGATGCACTTCGTCGGCATGTTCTTCCCGGGCTTCGGGCTGGATACCCAGGCGAGCGAACAGTTGCATGTCCTTGTCGGCTTGCGGGTTGGCAGTGGTCAGGAGTTTGTCGCCATAAAAAATCGAGTTGGCACCGGCGAAAAATGCCAGGGCCTGCATCTGTTCGTTCATCGCTTCGCGGCCGGCGGACAGGCGCACATGGGACTTGGGCATCAGGATCCGCGCCACGGCGAGCATGCGGATGAAATCGAACGGATCGACGTCTTCGGCGTTTTCCAGCGGCGTGCCGGCGACTTTTACCAGCATGTTGATCGGCACCGATTCCGGGTGCTCCGGCAGGTTCGCCAGTTGGATCAGCAGGTTGGCGCGATCGTCCAGGGACTCGCCCATGCCCAGGATGCCACCGGAGCAAATCTTCATCCCCGAATCTCGCACGTAAGCCAGGGTTTGCAGGCGCTCGCTGTAGGTACGAGTGGTGATGATGCTGCCGTAGAACTCCGGCGAGGTGTCGAGGTTGTGGTTGTAGTAGTCCAGGCCGGCCTGGGCCAGGGCTTGGGTCTGGTCCTGATCGAGGCGGCCCAGGGTCATGCAGGTCTCCAGGCCCATGGCCTTCACGCCTTTGACCATTTCCAGTACGTAAGGCATGTCCTTGGCCGACGGATGCTTCCAGGCCGCGCCCATGCAGAAACGGGTCGAGCCGATGGCCTTGGCACGGGCGGCCTCTTCGAGGACTTTCTGCACTTCCAGCAACTTTTCTTTTTCCAGCCCGGTGTTGTAGTGGCCGGACTGCGGACAATATTTGCAATCTTCCGGACAGGCGCCGGTCTTGATCGACAGCAGCGTGGACACCTGAACGCGGTTGGCGTCGAAATGCGCGCGGTGCACGGTCTGCGCCTGGAACAACAGGTCATTGAAGGGCTGGACGAAGAGAGCTTTGACTTCGGCCAAAGACCAGTCATGACGCAGGTTGGCAGTGGTGCTGGCGCTCATGGGCATTTCCTTGATTATGCTTGGCTGGCACCTGGGGACATGGAATACCCACAGGCGCGACACGGATGTTCGGCATATTTAAGGAAGAGTCATGCGCTGTCAACCACGATACGATGGACTGGTTTACATCTGGTTAAAAAACAAACAATCCTGCCTGTTGTGTGGCGAAACCACCGACACGCCCCATCCCATTTGCACCCCCTGCGAGAGCGAACTGCCCTGGCTGGGTGACCAGTGCAGTATCTGCGCCTTGCCATTGCCCATGGCCGGGCTACGTTGCGGTCAGTGCGCCAGGCAGCCGCCGGCCTTCGAGCGGGTCCTGGCGCCATGGGCCTACGACTTTCCTATCGATAGCCTGATCGCACGTTTCAAACATCAGGCCAAATGGCCGCTGGGGCGACTGATGGGCGAACTGCTGGCGCAGTCCCTGCAACATCACTTCAATGAAGGGTTGGAGCCACCGGACGCACTGGTGCCGGTGCCGCTTGCCAATCGGCGCTTGCGTCAGCGCGGCTTCAATCAGGCCTCGATGCTTGCCCGCTGGCTCAGCGCGACATTGAAGATCCCTTGCGAAGAGCAACTGCTGCGGCGCGTCCAGGACACCCCCGCCCAGCAGGCACTCGATGCCAGGGCTCGGCGCCAAAACCTGCGCCAAGCCTTTGCCGTCACACCCCACGCCGTGCTTGGCAACCGGCATCTGGCGTTGGTCGACGATGTGCTCACTACCGGCGCCACGGCCCAGGCACTGGCTCGCCTGCTACTGGATGCCGGTGCTGCCCGGGTTGATGTGTATTGCCTGGCCCGCACGCCGAAACCCGGTGAGCCGGCTTGACGCGCCGCTTGCGAGGCGCCAACGTCCAACTCCATGATTCCTTTGCGTAGTTGTCCATCATGTCATTGCCCCCGCTCCTGACCCAGCACATCGTCCGGCGCCCACAACGCATCGCCTTGTTGCAGCACATCGCCGAACAAGGCTCGATCACCCGCGCCGCCAAAAGCGCCGGCCTGAGCTACAAGGCGGCGTGGGATGCCATCGACGAATTGAACAACCTGGCGGACCAGCCGCTGGTGGAGCGTAGCGTTGGGGGAAAAGGCGGTGGCGGTGCGAAACTGTCCGAGGAAGGGCTGCGCGTGCTGCGCCTGTATCTGCGCCTGCAAGCCTTGCAGGCGCAGTTGCTGGAGGCGAGCGAAGATGCCGGGGATCTGGGCCTGCTCAGTCGCTTGATGCTGCGCACCAGCGCGCGCAATCAGTTGCACGGCAAAGTCCTGAACATCGAGACTCAGGGTCATAACGACCGGGTTTTCCTGGAGCTCGCACGGGGCCTGGTCATCCAGGCGCAGATCACCCATGACAGCACGGTACGCCTGGAACTGGGTATCGGCACCGCCGTGGTTGCCCTGATCAAGGCCGGATGGCTGGAATTGCACCCTGTCGATCCGCCGGAAAAAGCAGGCAACAACCCTGGGAAAAACGCTCTGCGCGGCGTCATTGAACACGTTGCCGCCGCCCAAGACGGCCCCAGCGAAGTGCGCATCGGCCTGCCCAACGGCCAAACGCTGTGTGCCTTGGCCGATCCGCTTCATCTGCACGCGCGAAAGCTGGCTGCCGGCTCACCGGTGCAAGTGGAGTTTTCGGCGACAAATGTACTGCTCGGCACACCGCTGTAGCGTGCTGCAACAAAAGCGTCATCGACCGGCTTTAAGGTGGCTGCCAAAACCAGCAGGGAGCCTCAGATGAGCCTTTTAGAAGAAAACCAATCCACCGACCTGGAAAAGATCGTCGGCCTGAGCCGTCGAGGTTTCATTAGCGCAGGTGCCCTGTGCGGCGCGGCGATGTTTCTGGGCGGCAACCTGCTGAGTCGCAGCGTACTGGCCGCCGCCGTCAGCGAAGGCAACAGCAAGCTGCTGGGCTTCGAAAGCATTGCCGCCGCCACGGCCGACACCATCACACTGCCGCCGGGCTACAAGTCCTCGGTGCTGATCAGTTGGGGTCACCCCCTGCAGAAAAATGCACCGGCGTTCGATCCGAGCGGCAATGGCACCGCCCGCGCCCAGGAAGTGCAGTTTGGCGACAACAACGACGGCATGAGCCTGTTCCCGTTTCCCGGCGACGACAACCGCGCGCTGATGGCGATCAACAACGAATACACCAACTACCAATACCTGTTCCCCCACGGCGGTCAACCTCAGTCAGCCGAAGAAGTGCACAAGGCCCAGGCCTGCGAAGGCGTGTCGGTGATTGAAATACAGCGTCGGGACGGGCAATGGCAGTTCGTCCAGGAGTCGCCCTATAACCGCAGGATTCACGGCAACACGCCGATCGACCTCAGTGGTCCGGCCGCCGGCCATGATTTGATGAAAACCGCTGCCGACAAGAGCGGCAAAAAAGTGCTGGGTACTTTCCAGAACTGCGCCAACGGCATGACGCCGTGGGGCACCTACCTGACCTGCGAAGAAAACTTCACCGACTGCTTTGGCAGCAGCAAGGCGGACTTGCAGTTCGATACGGCGCAGAAGCGTTACGGCGCCACCGTCGCCAGCAGCGAAATAGACTGGCACCTGCACGACCCGCGTTTCGACCTGGCGAAAAACCCCAACGAACTCAATCGCCACGGCTGGGTGGTGGAGATCGACCCGTTCGACCCTAAATCCACCCCGATCAAGCGCACGGCCCTGGGTCGCTTCAAGCACGAAAACGCCGCCCTGACACAAACCAGCGACGGTCACGCCGTCGTGTACATGGGCGACGACGAGCGCGGCGAGTTCATTTACAAATTCGTCAGCCGGGACAAGATCGACCACAAAAACTCCAAGGCCAACCGCAACCTGCTGGATCACGGCACCTTGTACGTGGCGCGCTTCGACGCTGGTGACGCCAACCCGGACCATCCCAAAGGCATGGGGCAGTGGATTGAGTTGACCCACGGCAAGAACGGTCTTGACGCCAGTAACGGTTTCGCCGACCAGGCCGAAGTGCTGATCCACGCGCGTCTGGCCGCCACCACTGTCGGCGCCACTCGCATGGACCGTCCGGAGTGGATAGTCGTCAGCCCCAAAGACGGCCAGGTCTATTGCACCCTGACCAACAACTCCAAGCGCGGCGAAGCCGGTCAGCCGGTGGACGGGCCCAATCCCCGAGCCAAGAACGTCTACGGGCAGATCCTGCGCTGGCGCACCGACCGCGACGATCACGCTTCCAGTACTTTCGCCTGGGATTTGTTTGTGGTCGCCGGCAACCCGGTAGTACACGCCAACACGCCAAAGGCCGGCTCGTCCAATATCAACCCGCAGAACATGTTCAATAGCCCCGATGGCCTGGGTTTCGACAAGGCCGGGCGGCTGTGGATTCAGACCGACGGTGATTTCAGCAATACCGGTGACTTCGCCGGCATGGGCAACAACCAGATGCTCTGCGCCGACCCCGACAGTGGCGAGATCCGTCGATTCCTGGTCGGGCCGGTGGGTTGTGAAGTAACCGGGATCAGCTTCTCGCCGGACTACAAAACCCTGTTCATCGGCATCCAGCATCCCAGCGGCGGCTCGACGTTCCCTGAGCATCTGCCCAACGGTAAGCCGCGCTCGTCGGTGATGGTGATTACCCGTGAGGACGGTGGGGTCATCGGCGCCTGACACTTTGTTGCGAGGGGGCTTGCTACCGCTGGGTTGCGTAGCGACCCCACTTTTATTGTGGGCGCTGCGCACCCAAGCGGGAGCAAGCTCCCTCGCCACGAACAGCAATTGAAGTCTCACCGATTAATCCCGACTGCTTTGCGCTACCATGCTGGGCCGGACGCGGCAGCCCTGCCGCTGCGCAGGAGTCAGCATGTCCCATCCGTTTGAAACCCTCACACCCGATCTGGTGCTCGATGCTGTTGAAAGCATGGGCTTGCTCAGCGACGCCCGTGTGCTGGCCCTCAACAGCTATGAAAACCGTGTCTATCAGGTGGGTATCGAAGACGCCGAGCCGCTGATCGCCAAGTTCTATCGCCCTCAGCGCTGGACCAACGAAGCGATTCTGGAAGAGCACCGCTTCACCTTCGAACTGGCCGAATGCGACGTGCCGGTGGTAGCGCCTCTGATTCACAACGGCGTCAGTCTGCACGAACACGCCGGGTTTCGTTTCACCCTGTTTCCCCGTCGCGGCGGCCGCGCGCCTGAGCCGGGCAACCTCGACCAACTCTATCGCCTGGGGCAATTGCTCGGACGCCTGCACGCGGTCGGGTCGACCCGTCCGTTCGAGCATCGTGAAGCGTTGGGCGTGAAAAACTTCGGCCACGATTCGCTGGCCACCGTGCTGCAAAGCGGCTTCGTACCCCGCAGCCTGCTGCCGGCCTACGAGTCGGTGGCCAGGGATCTGCTCAAGCGGGTCGAAGAGGTCTATGCCGCCACGCCCCATAAGAACATCCGTATGCACGGCGATTGCCACCCCGGCAACATGATGTGCCGCGACGAGGTTTTTCATATCGTCGACCTGGACGACTGCCGCATGGGCCCGGCGGTACAGGACTTGTGGATGATGCTCGCCGGTGACCGCCAGGAATGCCTGGGGCAGTTGTCGGAATTGATGGACGGTTACCGCGAGTTTCATGACTTTGACCCGCGTGAACTGGCCTTGATCGAGCCACTGCGCGCCCTGCGCCTGATGCACTACAGCGCCTGGCTGGCGCGCCGTTGGGATGATCCGGCGTTCCCGCGCAGCTTCCCGTGGTTCGGCAGCGAACGCTACTGGGGCGACCAGGTGTTGGCGCTGCGCGAGCAACTGGCGGCGCTCAATGAGGAGCCGTTGAGGTTGTTCTGATGTAACCCAGAATCATCCTGTGGGAGCGGGCTTGCTCGCGAAAAGCGCTGGGTCAGGCAAAGTTGTGCTGCTAGACACGCCGCCTTCGCGAGCAAGCCCGCTCCCACAGGAAATCCTTGATGATTGTTCACAAGGTTCCCAGCACAACCTGACAAATCTCCTTACAATCACTCTTTTGTTAGCTGCCTAAGCAAGGATTCTGCATGCAAGCCGCCAACCCGCGTCGCGGGTATATCCTGGGCCTGAGTGCCTACATCATCTGGGGTCTGTTCCCGATCTATTTCAAAGCCATCGCCAACGTGCCGTCCGTGGAAATCATCATCCACCGGGTGCTGTGGTCGGCGCTGTTCGGCGCGGCGTTGCTGATGGTCTGGAAACACCCGGGCTGGTGGCGCGAACTGCGGGACAATCCACAACGGCTGGCAATCCTGGCCCTGAGCGGTACGTTGATCGCGGCCAACTGGCTGACCTATGTCTGGGCGGTGAACAACGGGCGCATGCTCGAAGCGAGCCTGGGGTACTACATCAACCCGCTGGTGAACGTATTGCTCGGCATGTTGATCCTGGGTGAACGGTTGCGGCGCATGCAGTGGCTGGCAGTGGGATTGGCCGCGGTCGGTGTGGCGCAGCAGGTCTGGCAAGTGGGCAGCCTGCCGTGGGTGTCGCTGATGCTGGCGCTGACCTTCGGCTTTTATGGGCTGATCCGCAAGCAGGCCCCGGTCAAGGCTTTACCCGGGCTGGTGGTGGAAACCTGGATGCTGGTACCGATCGCCGTTGCCTGGTTGTTGTTCAACCCGGCGGCGACCAGTGCCCAAGCCGTTTTCTGGACCACTTCCGAAGCCTGGTGGCTGGTGGCGGCAGGGCCCGTGACACTGGTGCCACTGGTGTGTTTCAACGCCGCTGCACGGCACTTGCCCTACACCACCTTGGGCTTTCTGCAGTACATCGCCCCGACGCTGGTGCTACTGCTGGCGGTGTTGCTGTTCGACGAACACCTGTCGTCCAGCACGTTAGTGGCGTTCCTGTTCATCTGGGCCGGGCTTGCGGTGTACAGCATCGATGCCGTGGTGAGCATGCGCCGACGTAATTGATCAAAAATCGAACAACCCTGCGCAGGCCACAGACGACGTGGTCTGCGTCGATCCGCCCCAAGGTTATCCACAGCCTGATCCCCGCCGTTTGTGCACAACCCATTGAAAACTGGTGATTTTTTAATCACTCATCATCAAGCCCCGGCCCGTATGGGCTGGCGGCGTGTCTCTACAGGTTATCCACAGGCAGGCGCAGTTTTTCCTTGGATAACCCGTATCAGCTTTCGTCGCTGAGTTTCAGCTCTACCATCAGCTCATCGGCCAGGGTTTCCAGACGCTCCTGCAACGTCTCCAAGGACAGGGTCACCGGCACCCCGAGAAGCGCTTCGGCATGAAACAGCAACTCGCTGCTCATCGGCGCCGGCCGCACGTCCGTGACCAGTCGTTCGACGTTGACGCCCTGCTCACTCAGCAAGCGCGTGATGTCGCGCACGATGCCAGGGCGATCATTGCCCACCAGTTCCATCGCAATAGGCTTCCACGTGCAGGACTCTTCGACGATGCCCTCGGCGATCAGCACGCGGATGTTGTGGGCCGATAGCCCTTGTAGAGCTTCGATCAGTTCATCATGGGACTCGGCCGGAACACTCAGGCGCAGGATGCCGGCAAATTGTCCCGCCAGACGGGACATGCGGCTTTCCAGCCAGTTACCGCCGTGCTCGGCGATGCAAAGGGCGATTTGCTCGACCAACCCAGGCTTGTCCGGGGCGAAAACAGTGATGACGAGATGGTCCATGGCGCGAGCCCTCTGGTTGTGGAAAGAAGAGTATAGGCAGGTGGTCGCGGACAGGCTGGTGGCCTAAAGATATATACCTCGCCGCTGTGGGAGCAAAGCTTGCTCGCGATGAATACAACTCGGTCCTTCTGAAGCAACGGCGCCTGTATCGCGAACAAGCTTTGCTCCCACGGGACTGACGCGCCAACAATATCGTGTACAACTTCAAAGATTTAACTGGAACAATCTGCCATTTTTTTGAGAACATTCCATGCCTCGTTGTGACCGTAGCACTTTAGTGGGTCGCGGAACGACGCAATTAGTCTAATTTTCACAACCGCAATTGATCATGTAGTATGCCGCAGCGCGCACTACATAACGTTGTAACGATGTCTGCCCTGGCGCAGTCGCATCCCTGAAAAGCCCCGTCAGCAAGGCTAAAAACCCAGCCGCCAGCGATGGCATGTACTGGTTCCGGGGTTTGTGGTTTAAATGTCCCGAGGCTTCATTGTCAAAATCGAAGAGCTGAAAAGCGAAATAGCTGAGCAGAGTGAGGCAAGCAATGACTGAACACGTTCAAGTCGGTGGCCTTAAGGTCGCCAAAGTCCTGTTCGACTTCGTGAATAACGAAGCCATTCCCGGAACCGGCCTCACCGCCGATGCGTTCTGGGCCGGTGCCGACAAAGTCATCCACGACCTGGCCCCGAAGAACAAAGCCCTACTCGCCAAACGCGACGATTTCCAGGCGCAGATCGATGCCTGGCACCAGGCCCGTGCCGGCCAGGCCCACGACGCCGTGGCTTACAAAGCCTTCCTGCAAGATATTGGTTATCTGCTGCCAGAAGCGGCGGATTTCCAGGCCACGACCCAAAATGTCGATGACGAAATCGCCCGCATGGCCGGCCCGCAGCTGGTCGTCCCGGTGATGAACGCCCGCTTCGCCCTCAATGCCTCGAACGCCCGCTGGGGTTCGCTGTACGACGCGCTGTACGGCACCGATGCCATCAGCGAAGCCGACGGCGCGGAAAAAGGCAAAGGCTACAACAAGGTTCGCGGCGACAAGGTCATCGCCTTTGCCCGTGCCTTCCTCGACGAAGCGGCGCCATTGGCGGCCGGCTCTCATGTTGATTCCACCGCTTACAAGATCGTCGATGGCAAACTGGTGGTTGCTCTCAAGGGTGGCAGCAACAGCGGCCTGCGTGACGACGCGCAACTGATCGGTTTCCAGGGCGACGCTTCGGCACCGACCACCGTGCTGTTGAAGCACAACGGCCTGCACTTCGAAATCCAGATCGACGCCAGCACCCCCGTCGGACAGACCGATGCCGCCGGCGTCAAAGACATCCTGATGGAAGCCGCGCTGACCACCATCATGGACTGCGAAGACTCGGTCGCCGCCGTCGATGCCGATGACAAAGTGGTGATCTACCGTAACTGGCTCGGCCTGATGAAGGGCGATCTGTCGGAACAGGTCGCCAAAGGCGGTCAGACGTTTACCCGCACCATGAACCCCGATCGTGCGTACACGACGGTCGACGGTTCGGGCCTGACCCTGCATGGCCGCTCGCTCCTGTTCGTGCGCAACGTCGGTCATCTGATGACCATCGACGCGATCCTGGACAAGGACGGTCATGAAGTACCGGAAGGCATCCTGGACGGACTGATCACCAGTCTGGCAGCCATCCACAGCCTCAACGGCAACACTTCGCGTCGCAACAGCCGTACCGGCTCGGTGTACATCGTCAAACCGAAAATGCACGGGCCGGAAGAAGCGGCGTTCACCAACGAACTGTTCGGTCGCGTCGAGGACGTGCTGAACCTGCCGCGCAACACCCTCAAGGTCGGGATCATGGACGAGGAGCGCCGGACCACGGTCAACCTCAAAGCCTGCATCAAGGCCGCCAGCGAGCGCGTGGTGTTCATCAATACCGGCTTCCTGGACCGCACCGGCGACGAAATCCACACCTCCATGGAAGCCGGCCCGATGGTGCGCAAGGCTGATATGAAAGCCGAGAAGTGGATCGCCGCGTATGAAAACTGGAACGTCGATATCGGCCTGAGCACCGGCCTGCAGGGTCGCGCTCAGATCGGCAAGGGCATGTGGGCCATGCCGGACCTGATGGCGGCGATGCTGGAGCAGAAAATCGCTCATCCCATGGCGGGTGCCAACACGGCATGGGTTCCGTCGCCGACCGCTGCCGCCCTGCACGCGCTGCATTATCACAAAGTCGACGTGTTCGCCCGTCAGGCGCAACTGGCCCAACGTGCCCGCGCCTCGGTGGACGACATCCTGACCATCCCGTTGGCCGTGAACCCGAACTGGACGCCAGAGCAGATCAGGAACGAGCTGGACAACAATGCCCAGGGCATCCTCGGTTACGTGGTGCGCTGGATCGACCAGGGCGTAGGTTGCTCCAAGGTGCCGGACATCAACGATATTGGCCTGATGGAAGACCGTGCGACGCTGCGTATTTCCAGCCAGCACATCGCCAACTGGCTGCGCCATGGCATCGTCAGCCAGGATCAGGTGATGGAAAGCCTCAAGCGCATGGCGCCGGTGGTGGACCGCCAGAACGCCAGCGACCCGCTGTACCGTCCACTGGCGCCGGACTTCGACAGCAACATCGCCTTCCAGGCGGCGGTGGAGTTGGTGATCGAAGGCACCCGGCAGCCTAACGGCTATACCGAGCCGGTGCTGCACCGTCGTCGTCGCGAGTTCAAGGCAGCCAATGGGTTGTGATTGAGGGGTAAAAACGCAGCACAAGAAAAAGCCCTGGTCGAAAGATCAGGGCTTTTATTTTCGGAGCCAGATCAAAAGATCGCAGCTTCCGGCAGCTCCTACAAGGGACCGTACTCGTCTGTAGGAGCTGCCGAAGGCTGCGACCCTTTCAAAGATCCATCCCCAACTCATGCTTGACCAGACCCAGCAATTTTTCCGTATCAATAGGCTTGAGCAAAAAATCCACTACGCTCAGGTGCATCGCTTCGATGGCGTCCTTCACGTCGGCATCGCCGGAGACGAGGATGATCGGCAGCGCTGCGCGCTCCGACTCACGGACCAGGCGGACCAGTTCAAGACCATCGACATTGCCCATACGCAAGTCAGTGATCAACAGGCCAATCGACGGCTTGGTTTCCAGCAACTTGAGCGCCGTTTCACCGCTGGCGGCGGTCATGCAGTGAATACCGTCCAGGGCCAGAATTTCCGATAGCAGCTCACGGGCGTCCTTGTCGTCATCGACAATCAAGACTCGTTGCGGCGGCAGGTCGGGTTCCAGCATGACGGCACTCAGCGCCTCGCGCTCGGCGTCACTCAAAATATCGTGGTCGGACATGGTGCTCTCTACGTTCTTTAATCGATCCCCTGGCACAGTGGTCAGACATCGTTCTGCGTCGCTTCAATGTGCACTTCGTCGGATTTTTTTCCAAGTACATTTATTGCAGGCTTCGGATAGACCACACCCAGGATTTTTCTATCGTTCCCAGCCTTTTGCGTTGACCTAGACTTACGTCCAATGGGCACCCTACCCTCAGGGGTTGACCATGGGGACAGATCCGACCACAACAATTCAAAAAAGACTGCGCCATGGTGATGAAAAAAACGGACGCCTTTACCCAGGCAGGGAAAACCGCGGTGTTGCAGAACATCCAGGGAACGCTGCAATTCCTTCAGCGTTTTCCCCCGTTCAACCAAATGGAAAACGCTCACCTGGCTTATCTGGTGGAGCAATGCCTGCTGCGTTTTTACGCGCCGGGGGAAACCATCATCAAACCGGCCGACGGCACGGTGGAACACTTTTATATCGTCAAGCAGGGCCGGGTCGTGGGCGAGCGTCCGCATTCGGCAAAAGGTGGCACCGAAACCACCTTCGAAATCACCACCGGCGAATGCTTCCCCCTTGCTGCGCTGCTGGGTGAGCGGGCTACGCGCACCGAACACCGTGCCGGCGAGGACACCTTCTGCCTGCAGTTGAACAAGCAGGCATTCATCAAGCTGTTCGCCCTGTCGAGCCCGTTTCGTGATTTCGCACTGCGTGGAGTCAGCAGTCTGCTCGACCAGTTCAATCAGCAAGTCCAGCAGAAATCTGCGCAAACCCTCGGCCCCCAATATTCCCTCAACACCCGGCTGGGCGAGCTGGCGATGCGTCATCCGGTGAGTTGCAACCCCGACATGCCCCTGCGCGAAGCCGTGAAACTGATGCACGAACAGCAGGTCGGAAGCATTGTGGTGGTGAACGAGCAAAAAGCGCCGGTAGGGATTTTTACCCTGCGCGACCTGCGGCATGTGGTCGCCGACGGCTCCGGGGACTTTTCCGAAGCCATCGCCGCGCACATGACCCCAACACCCTTTTATCTGTCGCCGGACCACAGCGCCTTCGACGCGGCCATCGCCATGACTGAGCGCCATATCGCCCATGTTTGTCTGGTCAAGGACCATCGCTTGTGTGGCGTGGTGTCCGAGCGCGATCTGTTTTCCCTGCAGCGGGTCGACCTGGTGCATCTGGCACGGACCATCAGCAGCGCCCCGAAAGTCGAGAGCCTGGTGGCCCTGCGCGGCGAGATCGGTCAATTGGTGGAGCGCATGCTGGCCCATGGCGCGTCATCGACGCAGATCACCCAGATCATCACCCTGCTCAACGACCACACCGTGTGCCGGGTCATCGAACTGACCCTGGCCGACAAGGGCGACCCAGGCGTGCCGTTCAGTTGGTTGTGTTTCGGCAGTGAAGGCCGGCGCGAGCAGACCCTGCACACCGACCAGGACAACGGCATCCTGTTCGAAGCCCGGGACGCCGCCCATGCGGCGCAGATCCGCGGGCTGCTGCTGCCCATCGCCCAACAGATCAACCAGAGCCTGGCCCTCTGCGGTTTCACCTTGTGCAAGGGCAACATCATGGCCGGCAACCCGGAGCTGTGCCTGTCCCGCGCCGAATGGGCCCGACGCTTTGCCGCATTCATTCGTGAAGCGACGCCGGAAAACCTATTGAGTTCGAGTATTTATTTCGACCTGCGGGTGGTCTGGGGCGATGAGCAAGGCTGTGAGCAGTTGCGCCAGCAAGTGCTCGAACAGGTGGCCGATAACCGTTTGTTCCAGCGCATGATGGCCGAGAACGCGCTGCGTCATCGTCCACCGGTGGGACGCTTCAGGGATTTCGTGCTCAGCCGCAAGAACGGCGAAAAAGCCACCCTAGACCTGAAAGTGCAAGGCCTGACGCCTTTTGTCGACGGCGCCCGCCTGCTAGCCCTGGCCAATGGCATCGAAGCCAACAATACCCTGGAGCGCTTGCGGCAACTGGTCATCAAGGACGTGATCCAACCGCTCGATGGCGCGGCCTATGAAGAGGCCTATCACTTCATCCAGCAAACCCGCATGCAACAACATCAGCTGCAAACCCGCGAAAACCTGCCCTACTCCAACCGGGTCGATCCCGACAGCCTTAATCATCTGGACCGGCGCATTCTGCGCGAATCCCTGCGCCAGGCCCAACGGCTGCAAAGCAGCCTGACGCTGAGGTACCAGTTGTGAGCATTTTTTCCTGGCTACGCCCGGTCCAACCGATGTTGCCTGAAGACGTGCAACAGCGCCTGGAACGCCTGCCAGCCCCCGCGCCCCTGGGTGAATGCAGCCTGAGGGAGCAACGCTGGGTAGTGCTGGATCTGGAAACCACGGGGTTGAACCTGAACAAGGATCAGGTGCTGTCCATCGGTGCGGTGGTCATAGAAGACGGCGCCATCGATTTCAGCCAACAGTTCGAACGCACCTTACAGTGCGACAAGCAGAAGCTGGGACCGAGCGTATTGATCCATGGCCTGGCGCCGAGTGAAATTGCTGCCGGCAGCGACCCCGCCGAGGCGCTGCTGGCGTTCATGGAATTCGTCGGCGACAGCCCTCTGCTGGCATTTCATGCGCCGTTCGACTCCCACATGCTCGGGAGGGCACTGAAGGATTACCTTGGTTATCGCTTGCAGCATACGTTTCTGGATGTCGCTGACCTGGCGCCGATGCTCTGCCCTCAAGCGCACCTGCGCAAGGCCGGCCTGGACGACTGGATCGACTGGTGCAAACTGCAAGTCTTCGACCGTCATAACGCCAGCGCCGACGCCCTGGCCACCGCCGAACTGGCGCTCATTCTGTTCAGCCGTGCCCGTCAGCAGCAGATCCATAGCCCGCTTGAGCTGCAACAGCACCTGAGCCAATGGAAGCGACGGCAGCGGGCGCCTTCGCTCTAAATCCTCTGCTCCGAGGGTGGTTTACCTGTGGGAGCAAGGCTTGCCCGCGATGGCATCGCCTGGTTTGACAGCCAAACCGAGTCGCCTGCATCGCGGGCAAGCCTTGCTCCCACAGACCTGTTTAGGCCCACAGACTTATTTGGGCCCACAGACCGGGTCCCGACCAGCGCCAATTGCTTTCCCTCCCCCGCCTCTGCGACAATCGCGAACAATTCTCGTTACTTAAAACGTCGGTGATGCTTCGTGTCGTCAGTCCCAAGCCCCCACAGTGATCTGGTTGGTGCGTTGTACCGTGACCATCGCGGGTGGCTATTGGCATGGCTGCGCCGCAACGTGGCCTGCCCGCAGCGGGCGGAAGATCTGAGCCAGGACACCTTCGTGCGTCTGCTGGGCCGGGAGGAACTGACAGCGCCCCGGGAGCCCAGAGCGTTTCTGGTGGCGATCGCCAAGGGACTGCTGTTCGATTATTTCCGTCGGGCAGCGCTGGAGCAGGCCTACCTCACCGAGCTGATGCTGATCCCGGAAAACGAACAGCCGTCGTTGGAAGAGCAGCAACTGATCCTCGAAGACCTCAAGGCGATTGATCGGCTGCTTGGCAAATTGTCGAGCAAGGCTCGCGCTGCTTTTCTTTATAACCGCCTCGACGGCCTCAGCCATGCAGAAATCGCCGAGCGCCTGGGGGTTTCCGTGCCCCGGGTGCGGCAGTACCTGGCCCAGGGCATGCGCCAGTGCTACATCGCCCTTTATGGTGAGCCGACATGAGCACGCCTTCTTCCAAACCCGTCTCGACCGGGGTTCTGAATGCGGCCATTGCCTGGCAACTGTCCCTGGACTCAGGCGGCGTTAGCGCCCAGGAGCGTGAAGCGTTCGCCCAATGGCATGCCGCCGACGAAGAACATGCCCGGGCCTGGCGGCAACTGGGCATGCTCGACCAACGCTTCAGTGTCGCCAATGGCCCTGGGCGAGCCGCGTTGTTGCAATCCAGAGCAAACATTCGTCGCCGGGTGCGCAAGCTCGGCAGCAGCCTGGCCAGCCTTGTTGCAGTGATCGGCCTGGCGTTGTTTGCCGGGGATCGTTACTTGCCGCTGGATTACTGGCTGGCCGACCAGCGCACCGCCACCGGCGAGCAACGCGTCCTGCGCCTGGCGGACGGCACGTTGATCAACCTCAACACCCACAGTGCGCTGGACGTGCGTTTCGATGACAAGCAACGACGCATTGTCCTGCAAGAAGGCGAGATCCTGGTGGAAACCGGCCACAACGATCCGCGTCCGTTTATCGTTGAAACCCGCGAAGGCAACATGCGCGCCCTGGGCACCCGGTTTTTGGTCAAGCGAGAAGCAGAAGGCACACGCTTGAGCGTGTTGAAGTCGGCGGTGGCGGCGCATCCACAAGCCACCGACGAAGAGCAGATCCTGCGTGAAGGCCAGCAGGTGTTGATGCGCCGCGACGGTCTCGGGCCGACGATGGCCCTCAGTCCAGGCGCCGATGCCTGGACCCGCGGCATGCTGGTGGTGGACAACGCCCGCCTCGAAGACCTGGTCCATGAGCTGGGGCGTTACCGTCGCGGCTATCTGGGTGTCGAGCCACAAGTGGCAGACCTGCGCATCACTGGCAGCTTCCCGCTGCACAACACCGATCTGGCACTCAGCGCCCTGCTCCCGACCTTGCCGGTGCAGGTCGAGCATCACACGCACTGGTGGGTGGTGGTGGGGCCGAGGGTCGCGCCGAAACCCTGAGAGACCTTTTATCAGGTAGGCCGCCTTCGCGAGCAAGCCCGCTCCCA
>NZ_JABWQV010000460.1 GCF_014268615.1 Pseudomonas tehranensis
GCGGGAGCAAGCTCCCTCGCCACAGGTGTTTAGCGTGGCAAGCGTTTTCGGGCTGAAGATTTCCCCAACCAGGTCGATACAAAGCTCAAGACAGGAGAACCTCCCATGCGATTCGTGCTTTTTATTGCCCTGGCCCTGAGCATCACGGGCTGCACCCGTTGGTCGATGAACCACCATATGAACCTGGCCTACAAGGCCTACGAGCGGGGCAATTGCGAGCAGGTGATGCTCGAGCTGTCCAAGGTCGACCGCGCCAGCCGGGCCCGGCGCTACATGCAACCGGAAGTCTCGATGATGCGTGGCCAGTGCCTGGAACGGCAGAAGCTGTTTGTCGATGCAGCGCAAACCTACCAGTTCCTCTTGACCCAATACCCTAACAGCGAATACGCCTTCCGCGCCCGTGCCCGCCTCGAAACCTTGCAGAGCCTGGGCCATTATCCGCTGCGCAGCGCCCCGGCGATCCGCCCCACCGCGTTCTGATACCGTCCGTCAAGGCAATGGCCAGGGGCAATCCCGGGCCATTTCTACCTTGTACCATGGCGCTTGATGAAACTGTCGCCCCGGACTGGCTGCCGCCAAACCCTGAGCTATATTTGTACAAATATGATTAGAGCCAGGTCTCTAATTTCAAGAGGCACCTGTGACCGGCAGAAGTAGGGCCAACGCGCTTGCAAGCGTCTGGCACCGGGATCGGGGAGAGCGGGCCCGTTCATGCCCGTTCCGAAGTATCCGGTAGCCCCTGTACGGGGTGGTTCAAAAAGCGATACAGGACATGTACAAAAAGAGGCGAATCGAGCGGCATCAGTTGCCGTATTTCCTGCGTGTGTTCAACGGTATGAACGACAGGCCCATTGGTTTTTTGGGCAACGTCTCGGCAGACGGGCTGATGCTGATCAGCCATTTGCCGTTGATGGTCGGCGCGGACTTCAATCTGCACCTCAAGATCCCTGCCGATGAGGGACCGCAGTTGGACATCGAATTAAAGGCCAGTTGCCTCTGGTGTCATGAGGACGTGACCCCGCAGCATTTCGACGCCGGTTTCAGCCTCAAGTGGGCGCCGCCGGAGTACGGGCAACTGGTGAGTGCGCTGCAGCAGTATTTCAGTTTTCATCCGTTGCCAGAGTCGGCTTGAAAACCGGCTCTTGCGGGTGTACCTCAACCCGACTGTGGGAGCGAGCCTGCTCGCGATGGCAATCTCAAGTACGCCATCGCGAGCAGGCTCGCTCCCACAG
>NZ_JABWQV010000461.1 GCF_014268615.1 Pseudomonas tehranensis
GGGGGGGGCGCTCGTTTTTCCGTTTTTCGATAATTTCAACAAGCGAGGAGGATCGCCATGGGCGTGACCAATCGGTTGGCCTGTTACTCCGACCCCGCCGACCACTATTCCCACCGGGTACGCATCGTACTGGCAGAGAAGGGTGTCAGCGCCGAGATCATTTACGTCGAAGCGGGCCGTCAGCCGCCGAAGCTGATCGAAGTGAACCCTTACGGCAGCCTGCCCACGCTGGTCGATCGTGACCTGGCATTGTGGGAGTCGACAGTGGTGATGGAATACCTGGATGAGCGTTACCCGCATCCGCCTTTACTGCCGGTGTATCCTGTTGCGCGAGCCAACAGCCGTTTGCTGATCCATCGCATCCAGCGCGACTGGTGCGGGTTGGTGGACCTGATCCTGGATTCACGAACCAAGGAGCCTGCGCGGGTCGTGGCGCGCAAAGAGTTGCGCGAAAGCCTGACTGGCGTATCGCCGCTGTTCACCGACAAGCCATTCTTCCTCAGTGAGGAACAAAGCCTGGTGGATTGCTGCCTATTGCCAATACTCTGGCGTTTGCCGATTCTGGGTATTGAACTGCCGCGGCCTGCCAAGCCGTTGCTTGATTATATGGAGCGCCAATTTGCGCGTGAGGCATTCCAGGCGAGTCTGTCTGGTGTCGAACGTGACATGCGCTAAGGCTTAGGGAGCCGCTATGAACTCCAGTCGACCTTATCTGGTCCGCGCGCTCTATGAGTGGATTGTGGACAACGATTGCACCCCACATATGCTGGTTAACGCCGAGTATCCATCGGTGCAGGTGCCGCAGGGTTTTGCCAATGACGGGCAGATTGTCCTGAACGTATCGCCGGCGGCCGTGCGTCACCTGCATATGGACAACGATGCTGTCAGCTTTGAAGGGCGCTTCGGGGGGGTGCCGCATACTCTGTACGTGCCTATTGCCTCGATCCTGGGGATTTATGCTCGGGAGAATGGCCAGGGTATGGTGTTTGAGCTGGAAGTGCCGTTGGATGGTGAAGACGAGCTTGAGCCGGATGATGATTTGCCGCCACCGGATGACGAGCCGCCGCGGCCTAGCGGTCGGCCTAGTCTTAAGGTGGTGAAGTAGCGGAGCAGGTAATCTGTTCGCTGTTCGCTAAGGAAAATGCCTGTGTCGTGAGATATGGGCATTTTTTTTGGGCTGTATTCACTGGTGGATTGGTGTGTATATCCGTTTCTGCGGTAACGGCTGC
>NZ_JABWQV010000462.1 GCF_014268615.1 Pseudomonas tehranensis
GTGTCCTAGGCCACTAGACGAAGGGGACACACGTACAACATTCACTGCTTATCGCGTTTGGCTAAGTGCTTTACGCTGTAAGTGGCGCGCATTCTATGGATGGATTGCTGGGTCGTCAACCCCCAGATATAAATTTATTTAAATCAATGACTTCGCCCGGTTTGGGGGCTGTTCGCACATTTTGCCCGTCCGGTCTCTGGCGCCTATATTCTGTCATCCGCCAAGACGTTATAGTCGTGCCTGACAAATGGTGGCAATGTGCATCTATCTTCGCCGCACTTCCATACGCAGCGCCACGCCTGTCTAATCGCATCGCGCAGGCCTATGCGCTTAAAAGCCAAGCCACTACACTCTTGATATGCGAACCCCAATAAAGAGGTCTTACCGGTGACACCACTCATGATCACCCTGCTCGTCGTAGCCGGGATCGCACTGTTGATCGCCATTGGCTACATGAACCATGTGGTGGAAAACAACAAGCTGGAAAAGGCCCGTACCAAGGTTGAACTCAACGACCGCTTACGTCGTTGTGGCGAGCTCACTGAAACCTTTCCCGGACAATTGATGACCCCGGCCCTGAAGCTGTTGATCACGCGTCTTGAGATCAACGTCTGCCAGCGCCTGCTGAACCTGGAGAAAACCAATACAGCGGTCAAGGCGCGCCTGGACGAACTGAATGCGCTCGCCGCCCAGGGTGAATCGATTCCGGTGAACAACCCACCGGCACCGATCCAGACCGAAGCCAAGGCCAAGGATGTGCGGTTTCTGCTCGAAGCCCTTCACGGTCAGATTACCCGTGCCGCCCAGGACGGCTTCCTGCCGCCCAACGAAGCCAAGCGCTGGATCCGCGAAGTGCGGCACATTCTGGTGCTGTTGCACATCGAGTTCTTCAATAATCTCGGCCAACACGCCTTGCAGCAAGAACAACCGGGGCAGGCCCGCCTAGCGTTCGAACGGGGCGTGCAGTACCTGCGCAAGCAACAGGAACCGCAGGTCTATGCCGAACAACTGGACTACCTGGAAAAACTCCTGGCCCGCGCCAATGCCATGGTTCTGGCCAGCACCCAGCCAGTCGAAGGCGAAGTCAACCAGTTGACCGAAGGGCTGAAGGACGCCGAAGTAAACGACGAGTGGAAGAAGAAGAAGGTTTACGACTGATATACGGGTTGGGCTCTCAAGCCTGACTCCTGTGTGGCGAGGGGATTTATCCCCGCTGGGTT
>NZ_JABWQV010000463.1 GCF_014268615.1 Pseudomonas tehranensis
CATCGCGGGCAAGCCTTGCTCCCACAGGGGTTAGGTGTTGTGCGTGAAAGCGGCGATTAACGAAGGTTCAAGACCTGAACTGACTCGGCGCCACGCCACTCCAGCGTACAAACGCATGGCGAAAGCTGGCCGTTTCGCTGAAACCGAGCATTTCGGCAATCCGATAGATCGGCAATTGATCCTCACACAGCATCTGCTTGGCCCGTTCGAAGCGCAGTTCGTCGAGCAATTCCTGATAGCTACAGCCCATATTCTTGAGGTGCCGACGCAAGGTGCGCGACGAGCAGTTCATCTGTTCTGCCAGGCCTTCCAGGCCGGGGGCGGCATTCAATTGTGCACTGAGCAATTGGCGAATCCGCCCCAGCCAGGCCTGGCGGCCGGTGAACTCGGTGTTCTGCCTACGGCAACGTTCGGCCATGGCGTGGTGGGTGATGGGGTCGGCCAGTGGCAGCGGTTGTTCCAGCCAGTGATGGTCGAAGGCGAAGGCGTTATCGACGCTGTCGAAACGCACCGGGCAGTCGAAGAGCGCTGCGTAGCGCGCCTGATAATCAGGCGCCGAATGTTCGAAACGCGCCGCGCGCAGGGGCAGCGTCTGGCCGAGCAGGTCGTTGCAGATGACTTTTAGCGAAACCATGCAGAATTCGGCGTTGAACACTGCCAGGGCCGGGCTCTCCCGATAATCGCTGGCGCTGAGCCAGACCGTTGCATGGCCTTCTTCCAGGTGCAGCTCGAAGAGTGTTCCCAATAGCGCCGGATAGCGCAGTGCCAAACGCAAAGCGTCACCCAAAGTGGCACTGCTGAGCAGGGCATAACCCAGCATTCCGTAGGACGACACGTGCATGCGCAAGCCCAGTTCCAGGCCGATATCGCGCTTGAGGGCCACGGCATTGGCGCAAACCTGCATCTCCTGATTGGTGGTGATGCGTGTATCGGCCCGGCTCAAGTCCGCCGCGCTGATGCCGCTGCCGGCCAGCAATGCATCACTGGGCAGGCCTTCGTGCTTGAAGGTATTGAGTACCAGGGAGACGGCGTTGAGCGTGGTGAGGTGGGAGTGCAGCATGTTTGTTTCCGGCCGGAGGAGGCTGGAAATGGAGCAAGTTATGTGCCGGATGAAAATCGGAAGGTCAGCACAACACCCAATGTGGGAGCGCGCTTGTGGGAGCAAAGCTTGCTCGCGACGCAGGGGACACGGATCAACAGTAAGGTCGCGTCATC
>NZ_JABWQV010000464.1 GCF_014268615.1 Pseudomonas tehranensis
TTACTCGATGACTTTGGCTACGACGCCAGCGCCGACGGTACGACCGCCTTCACGGATAGCGAAACGCAGACCGTCTTCCATCGCGATGGTCTTGATCAGAGTAACAGTCATCTGGATGTTGTCACCTGGCATTACCATTTCAACGCCTTCTGGCAGCTCGCAGTTACCGGTCACGTCAGTTGTACGGAAGTAGAACTGTGGACGGTAGCCTTTGAAGAACGGAGTATGACGGCCGCCTTCTTCCTTGCTCAGAACGTAAACTTCTGCAGTGAACTTGGTGTGCGGCTTGACGGTGCCTGGCTTGACCAGAACCTGGCCACGCTCAACGTCGTCACGCTTGGTGCCGCGCAGCAGTACGCCGCAGTTCTCGCCAGCACGACCTTCGTCGAGCAGCTTGCGGAACATTTCAACGCCGGTGCAGGTAGTTTTCTGAGTGTCGCGCAGACCGACGATCTCAACTTCTTCCTGGATGCGGACGATGCCACGCTCAACACGACCAGTCACAACAGTACCGCGACCGGAGATCGAGAATACGTCTTCGATTGGCATCAGGAACGGCTTGTCGATAGCACGCTCTGGCTCTGGGATGTAGCTGTCCAGAGTTTCCACCAGCTTCTTGACAGCAGTGGTACCCATTTCGTTGTCGTCTTGGCCGTTCAGAGCCATCAGAGCCGAACCGATGATGATTGGAGTGTCATCACCTGGGAAGTCGTAAGTGCTCAGCAGATCGCGCACTTCCATCTCAACCAGTTCCAGCAGCTCAGCGTCGTCAACCATGTCAGCCTTGTTCAGGAAGACAACGATGTACGGAACGCCTACCTGACGGGACAGCAGGATGTGCTCACGGGTTTGTG
Source organism: Pseudomonas tehranensis (assembly GCF_014268615.1). GTDB lineage: Bacteria > Pseudomonadota > Gammaproteobacteria > Pseudomonadales > Pseudomonadaceae > Aquipseudomonas > Aquipseudomonas tehranensis. Next base: position 855 of record NZ_JABWQV010000464.1, read on the forward strand.
GCATCGGACCATCAGCGGCCGAGCAAACCAGGATCGCGCCGTCCATCTGGGCAGCACCAGTGATCATGTTTTTTACGTAGTCGGCGTGACCTGGGCAGTCAACGTGTGCGTAGTGACGCACGGCCGAATCGTATTCAACGTGAGCGGTGTTGATGGTGATACCGCGAGCTTTCTCTTCCGGGGCGCTGTCGATCTTGTCGAAGTCAACCTTGGCCGAACCGAAAACTTCGGAGCAGACACGGGTCAGAGCAGCGGTCAGCGTGGTTTTACCGTGGTCGACGTGACCGATGGTGCCAACGTTGACGTGCGG
>NZ_JABWQV010000465.1 GCF_014268615.1 Pseudomonas tehranensis
GTAGGCGCTGCCGAAGGCTGCGATCTTTTGCTTTATGGTCTCATTGCTTGCCCAACGCAAAGTTGGGCAAGTCTCCCACCGGTTGATTGAACTGGTAGGGAATCGACACCAGCCCCAACCCGGTATTGCGCTGCACCACGAAATGCAGGTGCGGACCTGAACTGTTGCCGGTGTTGCCCGACAACGCCAGCGGCGTTCCCACCATCACCCGTTGCCCCTCCCGCACGCTCACCGAGCCTTTTTGCAGGTGCAGGTACACACCCATGGTCCCGTCATCGTGCAGCACCCGCACGAAGTTGCCCGACGGGTCGGTGCCACGGCCGGTCTGGTGATTTTCCGTCTTGACCACCACACCGCCGCGCGCCGCGATGATCGGCGTGCCCTCGGGCATGGCGATGTCCATGGCATAACGGTTTTTCGGGCCATAGTGGCTGTATTGCCCGTTGGCCCCTTGGCTCAGCCGAAACGGACCGCCACGCCACGGCAGCGGGTATCGATAGGCCTGCGCCGTGCCTGCAGGGTCGCCCAGGGAGTATTCGAACCGTGGGGTGTACACCAAAGGCTTTCCGGGGTGCGTGGCCGTGAGCAGCGCCAGACGCAGGTTACTGCGCGCCGGCAGCACCCGCCGGATCGGCCGGCTCGGTGCCCCGCTGACGTTGCGTAGACCGGCAAAACTCAATTCGATCTCCACAGGCGCGTACAGGTCGTTGCGCACGAACACCGCGTCCGCGCCCTTCTGTTTCTTGATATCGAGAAACACCTGGCGCTCGAGACGTTCAACCATGCGATCACGGAACACGAACACCTGCGCACCCTTGCTGGGGCGGTCGCTGTAGGACACCACGCCATTGGCATCGGTGGATTTGTAGATCGTCATCGCCACGGCCGAGGTGGAGGCCAGGACAAGACCACAGGCAAACAGCAGGGGCAAAAACATGGGCAAAAATTCTGTCGAAATGAAGGCCTGCACTGCAGCCTAGCAGCTGGATGGACCAGCGTAGTCGACGGATGTTTCAAAATGGGTTGGCCGATAGGGCTCTATTGCCGCTGGTGGCCCCATCGCGAGCAGGCTCGCTCCCAC